>DASYDR010000391.1:0-27182 GCA_036499545.1 Roseomonas sp.
GCGGCCGCATCGCGATGATCTTCCAGGACCCGGCCAGCAGCCTCAACCCGGTGCATCGCATCGGCAAGCAGGTGATCGAGGCGCTGACCCTGCATCGCGGCCTGCGCGGCGGCGCGGCGCGGGCGGAGGCCAGGCGCCTGCTCGACCTGGTCGGCATTCCCGACGCGGCGCGCCGGCTCGACGCCTATCCGCATGAGCTGTCCGGCGGGCAGAACCAGCGCGTGATGATCGCGATCGCGCTGGCCGGCCAGCCGGAGCTGCTGGTGGCGGACGAGCCGACCACGGCGCTCGACGTCACCATCCAGGCGCAGATCCTCGACCTGCTCGGCAGCCTGCGGCGGGAGATGAACATGGCGCTGGTGCTGATCTCGCACGATCTCGGCGTCATCGCCGAAGCCTGCGAACGGGTCGCCGTGATGTATGCCGGCCGCGTGGTGGAGGAGGCGCCGATCGCGCGCGTCTTCGACGCGCCGGCGCATCCCTATACCCAGGGCCTGCTCGGCGCCCTGCCGCCGATCGAAGGCGAGCGCCGGCCGCTGGCCGCGATCCCGGGCCAGGTGCCGGATCCGCGCGCCATGCCGCCCGGCTGCGCCTTCGCGCCGCGCTGCGGCCAGCGGATGGAGGCCTGCGGCGCCGCGCTGCCGGCCGGCATCGCCCTGGCCCCCGGCCACCGGGCGGCCTGCCTGCGGGCCGCAGCGGTCGAAACGGTGCCGGCATGAGGACCGGGCCCGTGTCCCCGCCTTTGCTGCAGGCCGAAGGGCTGGTCCGCCGCTACTGGATGCGGCGCGGCCTGTTCGGCCGCCCGGCCGAGGTGCGCGCCGTCGATGGCGTCTCGCTGACCCTGGAACGTGGCCGCACCCTCGGCCTGGTCGGCGAATCCGGCTGCGGCAAATCCACCACCGGCCGCCTGGTGCTGGGGCTGGAGACGCCCGACGAAGGCCGCGTCGCCTTCCAGGGCAGCCCGATGCCGCCGCCCGGCACCCGCGCCTGGCGCGTGCAGCGGGCCCGCATGCAGATGGTGTTCCAGGATCCGCTCGGCGCGCTGGACCGCCGCCTGCCGATCGGCATCCAGGTGCGCGAGCCGCTCGACATCCATGCCTTCGGCGAGAGGGCCAGGCGCGACGCCCGCGTGCAGGAGTTGCTGCGCGCCAGCGGCCTGCGCCCCGAACACGCCGCGCGCTACCCGCACGAGCTCTCCGGCGGGCAGCGCCAGCGCGCGGTGCTGGCCCGGGCGCTGGCGACCGATCCGGCGCTGCTGGTCTGCGACGAGCCGATCAGCGCGCTCGACGTCTCCATCCAGGCGCAGGTGATGAACCTGCTGGTCGACCTGCAGCGGCAGTTCGGCACCGCCATCCTGTTCATCAGCCACGACCTGCGCGCGGTGCGCCAGGTCAGCCACCGCGTCGCGGTCATGTATCTGGGCCGCATCGTCGAGGAAGGCGAGCCGGACGACGTGCTGCACGCGCCGGCGCATCCCTATGCGCAGGCGCTGGTCTCCGCGATCCCGCATCCGGGCCGCCGCGGCAACCGCATCCTGCTGCAGGGCGACCCGCCGAACCCGGCGGACCGGCCGAGCGGCTGCGCCTTCCACCCGCGCTGCCCGATCGCCACCGCCCGCTGCCGGCAGGAATCGCCGGTGCTGAAGCCACGCCCCGACGGGCGGCTGGTCGCCTGCCACCTGGCGCATGACGCGCCGATCGCGAAGGCCGCCTGACATGAGAGACAGGCCCTGATGCTCCGTTTCCTCGGCTTCCGCACGCTCCGTGCCCTGATCACCATCGTCATGGTGGTGACCTTCGCCTTCATCGTGCTGCGCCTGTCCGGCGATCCCGCGCTGCTGATCATGTCGGTCGACGCGCCGCCGGAAGCGATCGCCGCCTTCCGCACCTCCTGGGGCCTCGACCAGCCGCTCTGGATCCAATACGTGAAGTACTTCGCCGCGATCTTCGACGGCGACCTCGGCCGCTCCATGCGCGATGGCCGCCCGGCGCTGGAACTGGTCGTCGAACGCATCCCGGCGACGCTGGCGCTGACCATCCCCGCCCTCTTCATCAAGATCGGCCTCGGCATTCCCGCCGGCATCACCGCCGCGCTGCACCGCAATTCCTTCCTCGACCGCGCGGTGATGGCGCTGGCCGTCGCCGGCTTCACCGTGCCGTCCTTCGTGCTCGGGCTGCTGCTGGTGCTGCTGTTCGCCGTGCAGCTCGGCTGGCTGCCCTCCGGTGGGCAGGAGACCTGGCGGCATGCCATCCTGCCGGTGGTCACGCTCGGCATCGGCGGCGCCGCGGTGCTGGCGCGCTTCACCCGCAGCGCCATGCTGGAAGTGCTCGGCCAGCCCTATATCCGCACCGCCAGCGCCAAGGGCGTACCCTGGCGCCAGGTGGTGCGCGGCCATGCGCTGCCCAATGCCGCGATCCCGACCGTCACCATCGTCGGCTTCATGGTCGGCAGCCTGATCGCCGGCGCCGTCGTGGTCGAAAGCGTCTTCTCCTGGCCCGGCGTCGGCCGCCTGCTGGTCGTCGCCGTCGCCAACCGCGACCTGGCCGTCGTGCAGTGCATCCTGTTGCTGGTGGCCGCGACCATGGTGGCCGCGAACATGGCCGTCGACCTGCTCTATGGCCTGCTCGACCCGCGCCTGCGCAACGCCCCCCGCGGCGCGAAGGGCTGAGCCATGAGCACCACCATCACCACGCTGCCCACCACCCGCCGCGCCAAGCTGCGGCTGCCCCCCAGCCTCGTCATGTTCGCCATCGGCTGGGTGGTGCTGATGCTCGGCATCGCGCTGCTGGCCGATGTCATCGCCCCCTACGGCTACACCGCGCTCGACCTGCGCAACCGCCTGTCGCCGCCGATCGGCTTCGGCGGCGTCTGGATCCATGCCCTCGGCACCGATGAGCTCGGGCGCGACGTGCTGTCGCGCCTGATCTTCTCCATCCGCATGTCGCTGCTGATCGCCTTCGGCGCCACCATCATCGGCGCCGCCCTCGGCACCTCGCTCGGCTTCCTGGCCGCGCATTTCCGCGGCTTCGTGGAGCAGATCGTGATGGCGCTGGTGGATTTCTCCGCCGCCATCCCCTTCCTGATCCTGGCGCTCGCCGTCCTCGCCTTCTTCGGCAATTCACTGACGCTGTTCGTCTGCCTGCTCGGCCTGCATGCCTGGGAACGCTACGCCCGCATCGCCCGCGGCCTGGCCATCTCCGCCGGATCCCAGGGCTATGCCGCCGCAGTCCGCCAGCTCGGCGCCACGCCCTGGCGCATCTACGGCCGCCACGTGCTGCCGAACATCGCTTCCACCCTGATCGTCTCGATGACCCTCGCCTTCCCGGAAATCATCCTGCTGGAAAGCGGGCTGTCCTTCCTCGGCCTCGGCGTGCAACCGCCGGAAACCTCGCTCGGCTCCATGGTCGGCTATGGGCGGGAATATCTCACCCGCGCGCCATGGATCCTGCTGTCACCGGCGGCGGTGATCGTGCTGACCACCTTCTCGGTGTCGGTGCTGGGGGATTGGCTGCGGGACAAGCTGGATCCGACGCTGCGGTAGTTGGACCGCGGGGGAATGAATTCCCCCGCACCCCCTTCTTCTATTTTTGCCACTGGGCGCTGGCCACGGCGGCCAGCGGCAATCAACAAAAAGAAAAGAATGGGGGTCGAACGTATACGTTCGACGGGGGAAATTCATTTCCCCCAGGGACGCATCACGCGTTGGCACCCTTGATCGCCGCCACCACCGCCGCCGTCACCTCGGCGGTCGTGGCCGTCCCGCCGACATCCGCGGTCAGCACCCCATCGGCGCAGACCTGTTCCACCGCCGTCATCAGCCGCGCGGCGGCGGGGGCTTCGCCGAGGTGTTCCAGCATCATCGCCGCCGTCCAGAAGGTGGCGACCGGGTTGGCGACGCCCTTGCCGGCGATGTCGAAGGCGGAGCCGTGGATGGGCTCGAACATCGAGGGATGGCGCCGCTCGGGGTCGAGGTTGGCGGTGGGCGCGACGCCGAGGGAGCCGGCGACGGCGCCGGCCAGGTCGCTCAGGATATCCGCGTGCAGGTTGGTGGCGACGACGGTGTCGATGCTGGCCGGCTTGCGCACCATGCGCGCGGCCATGGCGTCGACCAGTTCCTTGTCCCAGGTCACGTCGGGGAAGTCGCGGGCGACCTCGGCGGCGATCTCGTCCCAGAACACCATGCCGTGGCGCTGCGCGTTCGACTTGGTGACGACGGTCAGGAACTTGCGCGGGCGCGACTGGGCGATGCGGAAGGCGGTGCGCATGATGCGGGTGACGCCGACGCGGGTGAAGATCGAGGTCTCGGTCGCGATCTCCTCCGGATGGCCGCGATGGGCGCGGCCGCCATGGCCGGCATATTCACCTTCGCTGTTCTCGCGGACGATGACCCAGTCGATGTCGCCCGGGTTGACGGCGCGGAGCGGACTGGTGAGGCCGGGCAGCACGCGGGTCGGGCGGATATTGGCGTATTGGTCGAAGCCCTGGCAGATCTTCAGGCGCAGACCCCAGAGGGTGATGTCGTCCGGCAGGTCCTTGTCGCCGACGGCGCCGAAGAAGATGGCGTCGAAGCCGGTCAGGGTGTCGAGCCCGTCTTCCGGCATCATGCGGCCACTGGCGCGGTAGTAGTCGCTGCCCCAGGGGAAGTCGGTGACGTCGAGGGCGAAATCGCCGCTGCGTTCGGCGAGGGCCCGCAGCACGTCGAGCCCGGCGGGGATCACTTCCTTGCCGATACCGTCGGCGGGAATGGCGGCGATACGGTGACGGCGCATGAAAACGGCCTCTGCGATGGGGATAGGGTCAGGGACGCCGGCCGGCGAGGGCACCGCCGGCGACGAGGAAATCGGCGGAACGCTCGCTGAAGGCGCAGGCCACGTCATGCACCAGGGCGACGCGCAGCAGCGCCTTCACGTCGACATCGTGCGGCATCGGCGTCAACGGGTCGACGAAGAAGATCAGCGCGTCGATCCGGCCTTCGGCGATCAGCGCGCCGATCTGCTGGTCGCCGCCGAGCGGGCCGCTGAGCACGGTGCGCACCGCGACATCGGGGCATTCGCGCTGGACCATGCTGCCGGTGGTGGCGGTGGCCACGATGTCGCAGGTGGTCAGCACGTCGCGATGGCGCGCCACCCAGATGGTCATGGCCGGCTTCAGCCGGTCATGCGCGACCAGCGCGATCCGCGCGCCGCCTGTCGCCTGACTGGCCATGCCCCATCTCCCGCTGCTGCGCGGCCTGGGTAGCAGGCGCGGGGATGGGCGGCCAGGGGCGCGCCGGAAAGCCGCGGAATGATGCGGTCGCAAGCGCGCGCGCATGCGGATTTTCCGGCGGTTCCGTTGCAGGTCATCACGCTCTTGCGGCAGGGCGGCCGCGCCCCCACCCTCTGCCCCATGTGGAACCAGCCCTATCTCGAGACCTGCTGCCGCTCCGCGCTGCACCGGCTGACGCTGGTGGCCTCGCATGGCCGCCCGCCCGGGCTGAAGGATGGGCCCTGCCTGGAGCGGCTGACCGGCATGGGCCTGGCGCGCCCGCGCGAGGACGGGCGCTTCGAGATCACCGATGCCGGCCGGGCGCGGCACGCCATGGAAATCCTGCGCCGGGAAACCGTGGCCTGATACGGCGGGGGCCTTATCACTGACCTGCGGGGCAGCCGCGCGCCAAACAACGTCTCTCATAGCGAGCCGGCCGACAGGCTGGCCAGTATGAGCGGTGGGCCCGCAGTTCTGTCTTGAAGCCGGACCGACATTCGGGCATGGGCGCTGAACCGATAGGTTGAACCGTTCAGACGTTTTTCGTTGCATCCTACCCCCGGCGTTTAGGATGTTATGCCCATGCGACATGACGACATCTGGCGCGCCCTCGATGCCCTCGCGGCGGAGAACGGATTGTCGGCCTCGGGCCTGGCCCGCAAGGCGGGGCTGGACCCGACTGCCTTCAACCCGTCGAAGCGGATCGGCGTCGACGGCCGCGCCCGCTGGCCCTCGACCGAAAGCATCGCCAAGGTGCTGGACGCCACCAGCACGGGGATCGAGGCCTTCGCCAACCTGGTCAGCGGCCAGCGCGCGCTGATGAGCGGCCGCGCCCCGGCGCGCCGGCATCTGCCGCTGATCAGCTTCGCGCAGGCGAACAGCGAGGGCTTCTTCGACGACAGCGGCTTTCCGGTTGGCAGCGGCTGGGACGAGATCTCGATGCCGGAAATCGCCGACCCGCATGCCTATGCGCTGGAGATCGCCGGCGATGCGATGGAGCCGGTGATGCGCGACGGCGACACCATCATCGTCTCCCCCGCCGCACCGGTGCGGCGCGGCGACCGGGTGGTGGTGCGCACCGCGAAGGGCGAGGTACTGGCGAAGGAGCTGACGCGGCAGAGCGCACGCCGGGTCGAGCTGAAAAGCCTCAACCCGGGCCTGCCCAACTACACTTTCGACCTGACGGACATCACCTGGATGCACAGGGTGGTGTGGCTGAGCCAGTGACCGGTGCTTCGCGGCGTTCGACGGGTCGTCTGATCTTGCCTATGCGGTGAATACGCCCGACATTCACCGCAAGGAATGCGGAGAATATGGCGATCCTCGCCGGCTTTCCGCAAGGCGCGTTTCCGGGAGGCGATGGCCGGCCAGCCGCTCAACGATCGCCAGCGCAAGGTGGCCGATCGGCTTCTGGACGGCTTCGAAGGCAGGCTGACGTCTTCGAAATGGGCGAAGCTGAGCAGGACCTCGCCCGACACCGCGCTACGCGACATCAACGACCTCGTGGCGCGCGGCGTGCTCGTGAAGCACGAAGCGGGCGGGCGCAGCACGCGTTATCTGCTGGCGGGACCGGGTGGCGAAGGAGATCGCCACCCCTGACCGGCCGCACCGGCTTCAGGTCGGCGGCGCGGCTTCCGCCGGGGCCGGGTCGATGGCGGCCGGGGTCGGATCGGCGGCGGGAGCGGGCGCCGGGGCCGCGGCCGGAGCCGGTGTCGAAGCCGGCTGCGGGGCCGGCGTCGCCTCATGGGCCGGCGGGCGGGCGGCGCTCGGGGTCTGGGCGGGGGCCGGGCGGCGCTGCATCTCGCCGGTCATCGGGATGAAGTAGACGCCCACATCCTTGCGGCTGCGCACGCGCCCTTCCTCATCCTTGGTGTAGATGTAGAGGAACTGGCCGCGGCGGAAGGGCTGCCCGATCGGGATCAGCATGCGGCCGCCGGGCTTGAGCTGCGCCAGCAGCGCCGGCGGCACGTATTGCGCGGCGCAGGTCACGATGATGGTGTCGAAGCCGCCCTGCACTTCCGGCCAGCCGAAGAAGCCGTCGCCGACGCGGGTTTCGACATTGGTGTAGCCGAGCGGGGTGAAGATGCGCTGCACGGCGCGGCCGAGCGGCTGGATGATCTCGATCGAATATTGCCGCGCCACGATGCGCGACAGCAGGGAGGACTGGAAGCCGCTGCCGGTGCCGATCTCCAGCACCACATGGTCGGGCTTCGGCTCGCAGGCCTGGGTCATGTAGGCCTGCCCGAGATAGTCGGACAGCGCCGAGCCATAGCCCAGCGCCCAGGGCTTCGCATCCGCTTCCCAGGCATCCTGCGGCGAGGCGCGGCCGCCATCGTACATGTAGTGGAAATACTCGCGCGGCACTTCGCCGAAGGCCCGCATCACCGCCGGATCCGCGGCGCCGAAGCGGGTGCGCAGGTAACTCTCGATCCGGCGCAGCCCGTCCTGGCGGCGCTGCTGGATGGCGCGGAACCCCGCTTCGTTCAGCGAGGTCTCGCGGCCCGAGGCCCGCATCGCGGCGAGATAGGCGGCATGGGTCCAGTTCCCCCCCTGCTGCGCCCTGGCGACGCCAGGCAGCGCGAGGGCGGCGGCGCCGGCGGCAAGGAAGTGGCGGCGATCAAGGGTCATCAGGCTTCGTTCCGGGGAAACACCAACATGGCGGTTACATAGCACAGCAGGGCCGCCACCAGCAGGGCCGAAAGCCCCTCGGTCCGCGCCAGGAGGTTCGCCAGTGGCGTGGAAACCACACTGAAGGCGCCGTTCAGCGCCCAGGCCCAGGGCAGCAGCCGCGGCGCGCGGCGCGCGAACCGCTCCAGCCCGAGCGGGAATGGCAGGCCGAGCGCAACCCCGGCGGGCGCGGTGATCGCCAGCACCAGCGCCGCGCGCGCCAGCCAGGGCCAGTCGAGCGTGGCGCCCACCAGGCCGCGCAAACCGAACAGCGCCGCCGCGCACCAGACCAGGATCACCGCGCCCGCGATCAGCAGGGCGCGGCGCGGCCGCGCCTCGAACCGGCCGGCCAGCATGCTGCCGCAGCCGGAGAAGACCAGCATCGCGGTCAGCACCAGCGCGAAGCCGGTGGCGCGATCCTCCAGCAGGAAGGCCGCCTGTTCGATCAACGCGATCTCGATCATCAGGAAGCCGAGGCCGAGTGCGGCGAAATAGGGCAGCGCCCGCAGCACCAGCCCGGCCGGCGCGCCGATGCCGCGGCGGCGGAGCGCCGGCAGCAGCGCCACGAGCAGCGCCAGCACCGCCGCCTGCGCCAGCACCGCCACGTTCACCAGCGTGCCGATTTCCGCCTGCGGCAGCACCTCCACCCGCGCCAAGGCCAGCGGCAGGGCGGAGAGCCGCACCAGCGGCGCCAGCCAGGGCCGGTCCTCGGTGACCGGGGAGCGGTCGAAGGCATCCCGCGCCGGCGTTCCCGCCAGCACGCCCGGCGCTTCTTCCGCGATCGCGTCGTCGCCCGCGGCCTGGGTCTCGGATTCCAGCGCCACCGGCGGCAGCTCGTTCCAGACCGTGCGGTCGGGCGCCACTTCGTCCAGGTGCGGCGCGAAGGAGATGTCGAAGGAGCGTTCCTCCGCGAAGCCATGCAGCGCCGCGACACGCTCCGCCGTCCAGGGCGCGGGCGAGACCAGCACCCGGAGGTTCCAGGCCGAGCGCAGCACCACGACATGCGCGGCCGGGTCGGCCGTGCCCGCGATGCGCAGCGCTTGCCGCACCGAGGCCAGCACCCGGATGGCGTAGACCGGCAATTCGCGGATGTTCACCGGCAGCGACAGCAGCCCGCCCGGCGCCAGCCGCGCGAGCTGGTCCGCGATCGCTTCCGCGGCATAGAGGTGCCGGCTCTGATCCTCGGCATCCAGGATGTCGCCGGCATAGTCGATCAGGTCGAAACGGTCCCCCGGCGCGCGCAGCGGATGCGTGTCGGAGAGCGTGACGCGCGGATCATGCGGCAGCGGCGGCACGGGCCCCAGACCGTGGACCAGGATATCCCGCAGCATCGGCTCCGGCTCCTGCACCACGACGCTGCTGGCATCGAGCGCCAGCGCCTCGGCGACGCGATAGCCGCCGGAGGCGCCGATCAGCAGCACGCGCGGATGGTCCAGCAACGCATAGGGCCCGGCCGCCAGGGTGGCGCGCGCATAGGGCGCGGCCAGCCTTTCCATCGGCAGCGCGCCGATGCGCACGCCATCGCGGTACAGGCCATAGCTGCGCCCGGGCGGCGGGAGGCCGAGCAGGCCGAGATTGTTGCTGATATCGGTGTCCAGCCGCTCGGTGAAATTCTCCAGCAGCTGGTAGACGCCGCGCGGGCTCAGCACCTCGGCCAGCACACGGCTGTCGGGCACGTTGAGCGCGACGGAGACCGGCTTGTATTCGCTGACCCGCGGCGCCGCGACCAGGATCACCAGCGCCTCGGACGCCAGCAGCACCGCCAGGGTCGCGACGCGCAGCAGCGCGGGCCGCGCGGCCGGGGTCAGCAGCGCCGCGACCGCCAACACCGGCAGCAGCGCCGGCACCAGGTGGAAGGGATGCAGCCAATGCAGCAGGCCGATGGTCGCGACCGCGCCGGCGCCGGCGCCGAGCAGGTCCCAGCCGTAGACGCGGCCGATCGCCCGGGCATAGCGCACGAAATAGAGCGAGACGGCGAAGCCGGTCAGGAAGAAGAAGGGAAACAGCGCGGCGTAGTAGAGCAGGATGTTCCAGGCCTGGTCGTGCCAGGTGACGCCGTTCTGCAGTTCCAGCGGGTTGAAGGGGTTCAGCGTCACGCCGACCCAGCCGGCGGCGCCGGTCGCCATCAGCGCCAGCGGCAGCGCCGGCAGCAGCCAGGCGGCGCGTTGCAGCAGCGCATCCCGCCCGAGCACCATGACGACGCCGGAGACCGCGAAACCGGTCATGGCGATGGAGATCACCCAGTAGCCGTATTCGGACCAGCTCGCGACCGCGAAGAAGCGGGTCAGCCCGGTCTCCAGTGCGACCGCGGCCAGCGAGATCAGGAACAGCGGCAGCAGGGCGCGCGGCGTGACCTGGGTCTCGCTCATGCCCATTGCGCCCGCCGGGCGGCGAATTCCGCCAGCAGGCCGTTGAAGCGTTCCGCCTCGTCGACGAACAGGGCATGGCCCGCCGTCTCGAACACTTCGACCCGCGCATTGGGGTGATGCGCGGCGAGTGCCTCCCCCTGCACCGCGAAATTCGGGCGGATGGCATAGAGCACCGGCCGGCGCGTGCCGTAGACCGCCTGGCGCCAGTATTCGCGCGGGCGCGGATAGGAGAGCAGGTCGATGCTCGCCTGCAGCGGCACCCGCAGCGCGGCGCGGCTGAGGCGGTCGAGATAGTCGGGCGATTGCGGCGTGCGGAACATCGAGGCGACGAAGCCGCGCACCGTCGGCTCCCGCCGCTGCCGCAGCGCCGGGATGAAGCGGGAGCGGGAGGCGCCGGAGGGGGCCGGCCCCTCCCCCACCGAATTGTCGACCAGCACCAGCCCGGCGACGCGCTGGTCGCCGTGCTCGGCGATCGCGGTCAGGCTGTCGAGCACGCCGAGCGACCAGCCGACCAGCACCACGCGCGGCAGGCCGAGCTGGCTGATCAGTTCCATGACGTCGCGGCCGCGGCGCCCGGGCTCATAGCCGCGCGGCGCGATCTGGGATTGGCCCTGGGCGCGCGGGTCGAAGGCGATGACGCGGTGGGAGAAGGCGAGCGCCTGGACCTGTTCTTCCCAGATCCAGGCCGGCATGCACCAGCCCGGCACCAGCACCAGCGGCCGGCCCTGGCCGCTATCGGTGTAGTGCAGGCGGATGCCGTCGCTGGTGGTGAAGAAGCGGTCGCTGCCGGCGGCGAGCGCCGGCAGGGCTGGGCTGGCGAGCGCCGCGGCCAGCAGGGCGCGGCGGCTGAACACGGAGGCAGGCATCGCGGGCGACGGTCCCTTCGGGCGATCCGGCGCTTGTCGCGTCCGGAAGGCCCGAGGGCAAGTCCCCAGAGAGTGACGTCAGGCCATGCCGCCGCGGGCGGAGACCGGCCAGAGGCATTCGACCCGGCCCTTGCGGACGCCGACATACCAGTCGTAGCGATCGACGGTCGGGTCGCAATGACCCGGGATCAGGCGCAGCTTCTCGCCGAGCGCCGGCGCGGCGCCGTCCTCGATCACGATCTTGCCATGTTCGTCGGACGCGCCGGCGAAGCGCAGCCCCGGCCGTTCCCAGAGCTGGGGCAGGCCGGAATCGACCGCGACCGCCTTGTGGCCGGCATCGACCACGGCCACGCCCGGCATCGCCCGGCTCATCACCGTCGCCAGCACGAACAGCGCGTGGCGGAAGGGCGGCGCATCCTGGTTGCGGGCATAGTCGGCATCCATGAAGGCGTAGGACCCGGCCTGGATCTCGGTATAGACGCCGCTCGCCGCCTCATGCCGGAAGGTGCCGGTGCCGGCGCCGCCGACGATCGGGCAGTCGAGCCCGCGCTGGCGGAGTTGCTCCACCGTCCGGCGGGCGCTGTCGGCGGCCGCGGCGATGGAGGCGGCCCGCTGTTCCGGCGGCCGCTGGTGCTGGGCGCTGCCGTGATAGGCCTGGATGCCGCCGAAGCGGAGATGCTTCGACGCGGCGATGGCTTCGGCCAGCGCCACCGCGGCCGGGCCGGGCGCCACGCCGCAGCGGGCCATGCCGACATCGATCTCGACCAGCACCGGCACGCGCACGCCGGCGGCCGCGGCCGCGGCTTCGATGGCGGCGACCTGGGCCGGGTCATCGGCGCAGATCGCGACATCCGCGATGCGGGCGAGTGCCACGAAGCGGGCCAGCTTGCGGGCGCCGACCACCTGGTTGCTGACCAGGATGTCCGGGATGCCGCCCCAGGCGAGTTGCTCGGCCTCGGCCACCTTCTGCACGCATTGCCCGACCGCGCCGCGCGCCATCTGCAGCTTGGCGATCACCGTCGACTTATGGGTCTTGGCATGGGCGCGGAGCTTCGCGCCGGTCGGCGCCAGCAGCCCCGCCATGGTGTCGAGATTCGCCTCGAAGGCATCGAGGTCGAGGAGGAGGGCGGGGGTATCGACCTCCTCCTCACGCATCCCGGGTTCGGCGGGCGGCGGCTGCAGCATGGGAATTCTCCTTCGGGCGGACAGATCGGGAGCCTGCCTGGGGAAGGCTCCTGGAACAAAACCGGTTCAGATGGAATCGCAGGCTGTGCCATCCTGCCGGCCGAGGCAACGGAGCTCCTTGCTTGGCCAAGCCCCCCTTTTCGCTGACCCTGGCCCAGGCGCGCGCGATCTGGCTGCGCGCGCAGCGCCTGGACACGGCGGCGCCCTTCGGCGCGGGCCCCGAGGCGACGCGGCGCGCGGTCGAGCATCTGGGCTATGTGCAGATCGACACCATCAATGTCATCGAGCGCAGTCATCACCACATCCTGCACACCCGCATCCCGGATTATGCGCGGGCGGATCTGGAACAGGCGCAATCGGCCGACAAATCGGTGTTCGAATACTGGACGCATGCGCTGTCCTACGTGCCGGCCGCCGATTACCGCTTCTTCCTGCCGGCCATGGCGCGGTATCGCGCGGCGCCGCAGCGCGCCTTCGCCACGGTGGATGCGGCGGATTACGCCGCGCTGCTGCGGCGCATCCGGCAGGACGGCGCGCTGTCCATCCGCGACATCGATGATGAGGTGCTGGTCGAGAAGACCCATCCCTGGGGCAGCCGCAAGCCGTCGCGGCAGGCGCTGCGCTTCGGCTTCTTCATCGGCGACCTGGCCATCAGCAAGCGGTCCGGCATGTTGAAGAGCTATGAGCTCGCCGGCCGGCATTTCGGCTGGCAACGCCGCCCGAAGCCCGCGACCGAGGCGCAATTCGCCGGCTACCTGCTGGACCGCGCGGTGCGCGCGCAAGGCGTCGTCAGCCTCGATTCGATCTGCTTCGGCAACCTGGCCTGCAAGCCCGAGGTCGCCCGCCTGATCGAGGCGGCGGTGCGGCGCAGGCAGTTGCGGCCGGTCAGCCTGGACGGCCATGCGACGATCCCGCATTGGGCGCCGCCCGCGGTGCTGGACAGCGCGGCCGAGGCGCCGCCCGACCCGCTGGTCCATATCCTGTCGCCCTTCGATCCGCTGGTCATCCAGCGCAAGCGGCTCAATGTCTTCTTCGGGCACGACCACCGGTTCGAGGCCTATGTGCCGGCCGCCAAGCGCGTGCTCGGCTATTTCGCGCTGCCGGTGCTGGTCGGTGACGCGGTGGTGGCGGCCATCGACCTCAAGGCGGATCGCCAGGCCCGCAAGCTGCTGGTGCAGAAATGGACCTGGATCGCGCCGGAGCGTGCCGGGCTGAAGACCGCCATCGAGGACGCGATGACGCGCTTCGAGCGCTTTCAGCTGGCCTGAGCCGCACCCAGGCCGCCAACCCCTGTCGGCCGCGCGTCCGATCGTCGGATGCTCATTCCACCTGCATGCGCAGCTCGGTCACCAGCGGCCGCACCTGCGCGAGCTGGGCGCGGACATTGGCGCCGAACTCCTCCGGGCTGTCGCCGCCCGGCACCGCGCCGAGTTCATTGATCCGGTTGGCGACGGCCGGATGCCGCGCCGCCGCGGCGATTTCCTGGTGCAGCTTCGCCAGCACCGGCGCAGGCGTGCGCGCGGGGGCGAAGAAGCCGTTCCAGCCCAGCAGCTCGATGTTCGGAAAGCCCTGTTCGCGCGCCGTCGGCACGTCGGGCAACGCGCCGGCCCGCTGCGCCGCCAGCGTCGCGATCGGGCGCAGCGCGCCGCCCCGGATATGGCCGAGTGAGGAGGACAGCTGGTCGCCGCCGAAATGGATGCGCCCGGCCAGCATGTCCTGCACCAGCGGCGCCGCGCCGCGGAAGGGCACGTGGTCCATGCGGATCTGCGCGTCGCGCTTCAGGATCTCACCGACCAGGTTCATCGTGCTGCCCGGCCCGGTCGAGCCGTAGAACAGGTCGCTCCGCGTCCGCGCCAGCGCCACGAATTCCCGCAGGTTCTGGGCCGGCACCGCCGCGCCGACCAGCAGCATCATCGGCACGTTGGCGCCCATCGAGATCGGCGCGAAATCGCGTTCGATCGCATGCGGCGCGCGGTTCTGGAATTCCAGCGCCGCGGTCGTGGTGCAGAAGGTCAGGTTGTGGAACAGCAGCGTGTAGCCGTCCGGCGCCGCCTTGGCGACGACATCGGCCCCGATCGAGCCGCCGCCGCCGCCGCGATTCTCGACCACGACCGACTGGCCCATGGTCTCCGTCAGGCGCTGCCCGTAGAGCCGCGCCAGCAGGTCGGTGGTGCCGCCCGCCGGGAAGGGCACGATGATGCGGATCGGCCGGGACGGGTAAGGCCCGTCCTGCGCCGCCGCGCGGCGCGGCAGCGCGGCGAGCAAGGGGGTGGCGAGAAGGGCGCGGCGGCTCGGCATCGATATCTCTCCCGGGGCAATCTTCGTGATTGCCCCGAGCGTGACCGCCCTGCCCGCCCGCCGTCAATGACCGGCGTTGCTGCCCGAGAAATCAGGCGCCGCGAGGCCGCTGGCGGTGAGCTGGCGCACCAGCCCGGCCTTCAGCCGGTCGAGCCCCGCCTCGCTCTTCGCCTCGCAGCGCGCCACCAGCACCGCCTGGGTGTTGGAGGCCCGCAGCAGCCACCAGCCATCCTCGGTCAGCACGCGCACGCCGTCGACGGCCTGCACCTTGGCCCCTTCGGCCGCCAGGCGGTCCTTCACCTCGGCCACCACCTGGAACTTGCGGTCCTCGGCGCAGTCGAAGCGCAGCTCCGGCGTGTTGATCACCTGCGGCATCGCCTTACGCACGTCGGAGAGCTTCTCCGTCATGCGGGCCACGATGCCGAGCAGGCGCAGCGCCGAATAGGGCGCATCGTCGAAGCCGTACCATTTGTCGGCGAAGAAGATGTGGCCCGACATCTCGCCGGCCAGCGGGCTGCCGGTCTCGGCCATCTTGGCCTTGATCAGCGAATGCCCGGTCTTCCACATCAGCGGCGTGCCGCCGGCCTTGGCGACCTCGTCGAACAGCACCTGGCTCGCCTTCACGTCGGCGATGATGATGCCGCCCGGCTTCGCCTTCAGGACATCGCGCGCCAGCACCACCAGCAGCTGGTCGCCGAACAGGATATGGCCTTCGTCATCCACCACCCCGATGCGGTCGGCGTCGCCGTCGAAGGCGATGCCGAGATCGGCCTTGCGGGCGTGCACCTCGGCGATGATCTGTTCCAGGTTCTTGGCGACGGTCGGGTCCGGGTGATGCGCCGGGAAGGTGCCGTCGATGGTGCCGTTGATCACCGTGTGCTCGCCGGGCAGCCGCGCCGCCAGCGCCTTGACGATCTCGGCGCCGGACCCGTTGCCGGGGTCCCAGACCACGCGCAGCGCGCGGTCGCCGCCGTCATAGTCCTGCATCATGCGCGCCAGGTAGTCCTCGGCGATGTCGACATGGCGGTCGCTGCCGGCGGCTTCCGGCACCACGTCGCCGGCGGCGGCCATGCGGCCGATCTCCTGGATCTGGGCCCCGAAGAAGGGCTTCTTGCCGAGCATCATCTTGAAGCCGTTATAGTCCGGCGGGTTGTGGCTGCCGGTCACCATCACGCCGCCATCGGCCGAGAGCGCATAGGTGGCGTAGTACAGCATCGGCGTCGGCCCGGTGCCGACGCGCAGCACCTCCAGCCCGCAGGCGGCGAGGCCGGCGACCAGCGCCGGTTCCAGCTCCGGCGAGGAGAGGCGGCCGTCGCGGCCGACCGCGACCGTCCGGCCGCCGCCGCGCACGACGATCGAGCCGAAGCAGCGGCCGATCGCGAAGGCGTCCTCGGGGTGGAGCGTCTTCCCGACGATGCCGCGGATATCGTATTCGCGCAGCGTCGTCGTATCGAAGCGGTGGCTGAAAGCGGTCATCCGGATCCCCTGTCTGGGCGTGATGGTCACGCGAGCCCGATGTCTATCTATTACGGCCGGCCGATGGAGTGGTAGCGGAGCCCGGCTTCGCGCATCGCGGCCGGGTCCCAGACATTGCGCAGGTCGAGCACCACATCGCCCCGCATCGCCGCCTTCAGCCGCTGCGGCGACAGCGCGCGGAACTCGTTCCATTCGGTCAGCAGGACCACGGCATCGGCGCCCTCGGCGGCGCCGAGCGCATTCCCGGCGTAGCGGATGCCGGCCGGCAGCACGCGTTGCGCGAATTCCGTGCCAGCCGGGTCGAAGGCGGCCAGCTTCGCGCCGGCCGCGGCCAGCAGCGGCAGCACGGTCAGCGACGGCGCTTCCCGCATGTCATCGGTCTCCGGCTTGAAGGTCAGGCCGAGCACCGCGATGGTCTTGCCGGCGACATCGCCGCCGCAGGCCGCGATCACCCGCGCCGCCATCGCTTCCTTGCGCGCCTCGTTCACCGCGACCGTCGTCTCCACCAGGCGCAGCGGGCTTTCGTAATCCTGGCCGGTGCGCGCGAAGGCCAGCGTGTCCTTCGGGAAGCAGGAACCGCCATAGCCCGGGCCGGGATGCAGGAACTTGCGCCCGATGCGGCCATCGAGGCCGATGCCGCGCGCCACGTCGTGCACATCGGCGCCGACCTTCTCGCAGAGATCCGCGACCTCGTTGATAAAGGTGACCTTCATCGCCAGGAAGGCGTTGGCGGCGTATTTGATCATCTCCGCCGTCTCGATCGCGGTCGCGACCACCGGCGTCTCGATCAGGTAGAGCGGGCGATAGAGCCGCTTCAGCACCGCTTCCGCGCGGTCGGAATCGACGCCGATCACGACGCGGTCCGGGCGCATGAAGTCGCCGATCGCATTGCCCTCGCGCAGGAATTCCGGATTGGACGCGACCTCGATCGGCAGGTCGGGGCGGACCCGGCGCACGATCTGCCGCACCTGGGCGCCGGTGCCGACCGGCACCGTCGACTTCGTGACCAGCACGGTGGGCCCCGTCAGCGCGCGGGCCACCTCCTCGGCGGCGGCGAAGACATAGGTCAGGTCGGCATGGCCGTCGCCGCGCCGGGTCGGCGTGCCGACCGCCAGGAAAACCGCTTCCGCCTGCGACACCGCGCCGGCCAGGTCGGTGGTGAAATGCAGCCGCCCGTCCTGCACGTTGTCGGCGACCAGCTTCTCCAGCCCAGGCTCGTAGATCGGTATACGACCACTATTCAACGCGGCGATCTTCGCGGGATCCTTGTCGAGCACGATCACGTCGTGACCGAATTCAGCGAAGCAGGCCCCGGAGACAAGGCCGACATAGCCGGCGCCAATCATCGTGATGCGCATCGAACGCGTCCTCTCGGCTTCACGTGCCGTCTGCCCATGCCGTTTCCGCCGGCCGGGCGCAAGGGTCAGGCGTGTGGCGGTTCCGCCGGCAGCAGGGGCAGCAGCGCCTTCAGATCCCGCTCCGCCCGGCATGCCAGATAGCGGGTTTCGCCGCCCGTTTCCTCCAGCGGAAACGCCGTCAGGCCGATATCGTCGTAAACGCGCAGAAGCTCAGGCCCGGCGCGCCAGAAAGCGGGGTCGACCCGGGCGCTTTCGCACAGGTCACGGAACAGCCAGATCACGGAAATCCTATCGCGGGATTCCCCCGCCGGATCGCCGAGCGCCAGCCAGACATCGCCCCGCTTCACAAAGGCGACACCGGCGCCATCCGAGAAGACGGCGCCATCCGCCTCCTCCGGCGCCATGGCGCCGATGGCCTGCAGCCGCCGCCGCGTCTCGGCGTCGTAGGGCGCCGCCACGCGCCGGGTCGGGCGCAGCAGGCGCAGCAGGGCGACCAGCAGCATCACTGCGGACAGCCCCACCGTGAAGCGCAGCGAATCCGGCGCCACCCGCGACAGCACCACCTGCCACCAGCTGGCATGCGCGACGCCGCCGCCATAGGCGACCAGGGCCAGCGTGATGGCGCAGCCGGCGATGGCGGCCAGCGCCATCACCATCTCGCCCGAGAGCGGCTCCGCGATCAGCCGGGCCACGCGGTAGAAGGCGCCGCGCATCGCGGCCAGCAGGCCGGTGACTGCCAGGAAGGCGCCATAGAGCCACCAGGCCTCCCCGCGCAGCCAGAGGATCACGGCGCCGGTCGCCAGCAGGTAGAGCCCGAGGCTCCAGGCGATGCGCAGCCGGCGCAACATGCCGTAGCCGATCACCAGCAGCAGCGACCCGACGACCGAGGCCGCGAAGTGGGACGCGATGGCGGCGGTCGGGCCGGCCCATTCCTCGATCAGCGTGCCCTTCACCGGCAGGGCGCCGACGAAGATCAGGATGGCGCCGCCGAAGCCGACCAGGGACGCGAGCGCCGGCACCTCCAGTGCTTCGCTGCCGCGCACATTGGCGGTCAGCCGGGCGAAGGCGGCGCGGCGCTGCGTCACCTCGAAGGCGGCGAACAGCGCCCCGGCCACGAAGAGCGGCGCGATATAGTAGTAAAGGCGGAACAGCAGCAGCGCGCCCACCGCCTGGGATGGCGCCATGAAGGGCGACAGCGCCAGCAGCAGGAAGCCGTCGAAGACGCCGAGGCCGCCCGGCACGCTGGCCGCGATGCCGACCGTGTAGCCGGCCACGTAGATGCCCAGGAACTTGATGAAGGTGAGGCCATCGGCCGAGGGCAGCAGGGTGTAGAAGATCGCCGCCGTCACCGCGACGTCGACGCTGGCCAGCGTCACCTGCGCCAGCGCCATCTTCAGCCCGGGCAGCGCGATCTCATAGCCGAAGATGCGCACGCTGGAGACCAGCCGCGACAGCACGATATAGGCGATGACGATGCTCCAGAGCAGCAGCGCCACGCCGCGCATCGCGATGGGCGGCACGTGTTCGCCGACCCAGGGCAGGATCGTCGGCTCCACCATCAGCACCACGCCGCCGAGCGCGAAGCCGCCGAGCCCGTAGGTCAGGCTGGTGAAGGCGACGAGCTTGGCGATCTCCAGCGGCGTCAGCCCCCAGGCGGCATAGAAGCGGTAGCGCACCGCCGCGCCCGAGACCGCGGCGAAGCCGAGATTATGCGCGAGCGTGTAGGAGACGAAGGAGGCGAGCGAGGATCGCGCATAGCTCACCGGATGCCCGGCATAGACCGAGCCCAGCCGGTCGTAGATGGTCAGCACCGCGAAGGCGAGGATGGTCCAGCCGCCGGCGATCCAGAGCGACATGGGCGGGATCGCCGCCAGGGCGGTCCGGATATCCTCGGCCGACAGGCCGCGGAATTCGTGCTGCACCATATAGATCGCGCCGATCAGCAGCGCGATGCCGAAGACCGTCGGCCCATGGCGGCGCAGCAGCGGCCACATCGCCTTCACGCGGCAGCGTCCCCGCCATCCTCGCGCGTCAGCGCCGCCTCGATCAGCCCGATGGTGCCGGCGATGCCGTAGAGCGCCACGAAGCCGCCGAAGCGCGGGCCTTCCTGCTGCCCGAGCAGCACCTGGTACAGCGCGTTGAACCAGCCGCGGGAGACGCCCTGGCGGCCATCCTTGCCGGTCTCCAGGAAGGGCTCGCGCCGGCCGGCGTCATAGACCAGGTCCTGGATGGTGCGGGCCCGTTCCTCGACCGGCAGCGCCTCCAGGTCGGCGGCGCGGTCGTGCAGGCTGGCCAGCAGCGCCTCCAGCCCTTCCCGCTCGCCGGGCGCCGGCGCGCGGTGCTTTTTCTGCGGCAGCACGAAGTCGCGATAATAGGCCACCGCGTATTCCGCGAGCCGGGCGAGCAGCGGATGGGTCTCCGGCGTCGCGTCCGGCGCGTAGCGGCGGATGAAGCCCCAGAGGATCGCGGCCTCGTCGGCATTCACCACGCTGGCCAGGTTCAGCAGCATGGCGAAGGAAAGCGGGCTGCCCGGGTCGTTGGTCGGGCCGCCCTGGATGTGCCAGGCCGGGTTGGCCGGATCGGGCGTGGCCCGCAGCCGGTCCAGATGCGCGACGTAGTCATCGACCGCGCGCGGGATCACGTCGAAATAGAGCCGCTTCGCCCGGTGCGGCGCCTGGTACATGAAATTCGCCAGGCTCTCCGGCGGGGCGTAGCGCAGCCATTCGTCGATGGTGAGCCCATTGCCCTTGGACTTGCTGATCTTCTGGCCCTTGTCGTCCAGGAACAGCTCATAGGTGAAGCTGACCGGCGGCTCGGCGCCCAGCACCCGGCAGATCTGGGAACTGAGCTTGACGCTGTCGATCAGGTCCTTGCCCGACATCTCGTAATCGATGCCGAGCGCGTACCAGCGCAGCGCCCAATCGGCCTTCCACTGCGCCTTGCAATGGCCGCCGGTGATCCGGGTCTCGAACCGCTCACCGGTATCCGGGTCGCGCCAGACCAGGGCGTCGCGGTCCGGCTGCACCGCTTCCATCGGCACCTGCATCACCACCCCGGTTTTCGGGTGGATCGGCAGGAAGGGGGAATAGGTGGCGCGGCGGTCGGGGCCGAGCGTCGGCAGGATCACGTCCCGCACCTGGTCGTGGCGTTCGGCCATGCGCAGCAGCGCCGCGTCGAACCGGCCGCCCTTGTAATAGTCGGTGGAGGAGGCGAATTCGTATTCGAAGCCGAAGGCATCCAGGAAGGCCTGCAGCCGCGCATTGTTATGCGCCCCGAAGCTCGGGTGGGTGCCGAAGGGGTCCGGGATCGCGGTCAGCGACCGGCCGAGATACTCCGTCAGCATCGCCTTGTTCGGGACATTGTCCGGGACCTTGCGCAGCCCGTCCATGTCGTCGCTGAAGGCGATCAGCCGGGCCGGCAGCCCGGTCATGCGTTCGAAGGCGCGCTTCACCCAGGTGGTGCGCGCCACTTCCCCGAAGGTGCCGATATGCGGCAGGCCGGACGGGCCGTAGCCGGTCTCGAACAGGGCGCCCGCCGGTTTCGGGCTGGCCGCGAGACGGTCGGCGACGCGCGCCGCTTCCTCGAACGGCCAGGCCTTGACGCTGCGGAGCGATGGATCATCGGTCATCCAGGCCAGATGGCAGGCGGGGACGGCGGGGTCAATTCGGCTATGGAGCAGATCCCGCGGAGGCGGCATCGCCGGAGCGGGTGAAGATGCTCGCAAAACAATGGCCTGGAGCGGTTGCAGCGAGCGCCGCGACGCGAAAGCCGCTCCAGCGCGGGGATGCGCGGCATCGCATGACGGCTTTGCGACAAGGGCTGTGGCGTCGGGGCCGCGAACGCGCTAATCGGGCGCGTTTGCATCAACCACTTTTGTTTCAACGAGGAAGGGTGTCATGCGCGTCGGCGTGATCGGGGCCACGGGTGCTGTCGGCAAGGAACTGGTGGAGGTGCTGGGCAAGCGGCGCTTCCCGGTGACCGAACTGAAGCTCTTCGCCTCCACCCGTTCGGCCGGCACCCGAATTAAAACCCCCTTCGGGGAGGTGGCCATCGAGGCCTTCTCCCCCGCAGCCGCGAAAGGGCTGGACCTGGCGCTGCTCGCCGTCTCCGGCGATTTCGCCAAGTCGCATGCCCGGGCGCTGGCCGCCGAGGGCGTGGCCGTGGTCGACAATTCCTCCGCGCTGCGGCTCGAGGATGACGTGCCGCTGGTGGTGCCGGAGGTGAACGCGGATGCGATCGGTCATCACCGCCTGATCGCCAACCCCAACTGCACCACCGCGATCCTGGTCGTGGCGCTGGAGCCGTTGCGCCAGGCCTTCGGCCTGAAGCGGGTGATCGTCTCCACCTACCAGGCGGCCAGCGGCGCCGGCGCCGAGGGCATGCAGGAGCTTGAGCGGGAGACGCGCCGGGTGCTGGTCGAAGGCCAGCCCGCCGGGCATGACGTCTTCGCCCATCCCCTGCCCTTCAACGTCATTCCGCACATCGATAGCTTCCAGCCGAACGGCTATACGCGCGAAGAGATGAAGGTGGCCTGGGAGACCCGGAAGATCATGGGGCTGCCGGAGCTGCTGATCTCCTGCACCGCCGTCCGCATCCCGACCTTCCGCGTCCATGGCGAGGCGGTGACGATCGAGACCGAGCGGCCCGTCACGCCGGAAGCGGCGCGCGCGGTGCTGGAAGCTGCGGCGGGCGTGGTCGTCGTCGATGATCCGGACGCGAAGCGCTACCCGATGCCGCTGACCGCGACCGGGCAGGATGATGTCGAAGCCGGCCGCATCCGGGCCAACCCGGTGTTCGGCGATCGCGGCCTCGACCTCTTCCTCTGTGGCGACCAGCTGCTGAAGGGCGCAGCGCTGAACGCGGTGCAGATCGCGGAACGGCTGCGCGCTGCCTGACAGGCCGAAAGCGCCGCCGCGCCTCCTGCTGCCGGAGGCGCCGGCGCTGATCGCCGGCAATGGCCGCGCCGCCCTGCTGACCCCGGATGGCGAGTTTCTCTGGCTCGCCGCCCGGGACCTGATGGCGCAGCTCGATACCGCGCCGATGCTGGTGCATGCGCCGGCGACGGCGCGGCGGCTCGGCCTGCCGGGCTTTCCCGGTGCCTATGACCTGCTGGAGCTGTTCGCTTTCTGCAGGCCGGCGCAGCCCTGCGCGCCGACGCCGCGCGGCCTCGCCATGGCGCTCGGCTTCGATCCGCCGCACGACGCCGAAACCGCGGCGGCGCTGCTGCCGGAGATCGCGACCGCGCTGCTCCGCCACCTGGCCGCCGGGCGCAACACGCCGCTGAACCGCGACGCCGCCTCGCTCGCGGCGCGGCTGCGGGAGGCGGTGGACTGGCCCTGGGCGGCCGCGGTGCTGGCGGCGCTCGGCGAGGAGGATGCCACCCCTTCCCCCAACGGCCTCAAGGTCTGGCGCCGGCTGCCGGAATGGGAGGATGTGGCGCCGCCGATGCCGGCGGCCAGCTTCGGCGTGGAGCCGGCCGAGGCCCGCCAGCGCCTGGCCGAGATCCTGGGCGAAGGCGCTGAGCAGCGGCAGCAGCAGGCGGACTACGCCTCCGCCGCCGCGGCCGCTTTCGCGCCGCGCACCGCCCCTGGCGCGCCGCAGATGGTGCTGGCCGAAGCCGGCACCGGCACCGGCAAGACGCTCGGCTACATCGCCCCGGCCAGCCT
The DNA here is from genome assembly GCA_036499545.1 of Roseomonas sp. Classification (GTDB taxonomy): domain Bacteria; phylum Pseudomonadota; class Alphaproteobacteria; order Acetobacterales; family Acetobacteraceae; genus Plastoroseomonas. The sequence continues at coordinate 23,130 of DASYDR010000391.1, forward strand.
CTGGGCGGAACGCAACGGCGCCCCGGTCTGGATCTCCACCTATACCCGCAACCTGCAGCGCCAGATCGACCAGGAACTCGCCCGCCTGTTCCCCGATCCGCAGGAGCGGCGGGAGAAGGTGGTGCTGCGCAAGGGGCGCGAGAATTACCTCTGCCTGCTGAACCTGGAAGAAGCCTCCGGCGGGTCGCATCCGCAGCAGGTCATGGCCCTGGCGCTGGCCGCCCGCTGGGCACTGGCGACCCGCGACGGGGACCTGATGGGCGGCGATTTCCCCGGCTGGCTGGCGGAGCTGTTCGGCCACCACGCCATCGCGCCGCTGGCCGACCGCCGCGGCGAATGCATCCATTCCGCCTGCCCGCACTACAAGCAATGCTTCGTCGAGCATTCGATCCGCCGCGCCCGCGGCGCGTCCATCGTCGTCGCCAACCACGCGCTGGTCATGGTGCAGGCCGCCTTCGGCGGCGGCGAGGATGGCCGGCCGCTGCGGCTGGTCTTCGACGAGGGGCACCACCTGTTCGACGCGGCCGACAGCGCCTTTTCCGCCGCGCTGACCGGCGCCGAGACCGCGGAGTTGCGGCGCTGGCTGCTCGGCGCCGAGGGCGGCCGGTCCCGCGCGCGCGGGCTCAGGCGGCGGCTGGAGGAGATCGTGGGCGACAAGCCCGACCTGCTGGCGCCGATGGAAGCCGGGCTGCAGGCGGCGCGGGCCCTGCCGCATGGCGGCTGGCACGCGCGGCTGGGCGAGGCCGGCGACAACGACAACCCGGCCGAGACCTTCCTGCGCCAGGTGCGCCACCAGGTGCTGGCGCGCAGCGCGGATGCCGATGCCGGCTATGACCAGGAATGCGACCTGCATCCGGTGACGGAGGACCTGCCCCCGGCCGCGGCGGCGCTGGAACGCGCGCTGGCCCGGCTGGAAGCCCCGCTGAAGACGCTGCGCACGCGGTTGGAAGCGCTGGTCGAAGCCGAGGGCGAGGAGATGGAGACCGGCACCCGCATCCGCATCGAAGCGGTGTGCCGCTCACTCGACCGCCGCGCCCTGGCGCCGCTGGGCGCCTGGATCGGCATGCTGAAACGCGTGCAGGAACCGCCGCCGGAAGCCGGGCAGCGGCCGGACTATATCGACTGGCTGTCGCTGGAGCGGCGCGAGGGCCGCGACATCGACGCCGGCATGCATCGCCACCACCTGGATCCCACCATTCCCTTCGCGACCGTGGTCGCCGCCCCCGCGCATGGGCTGCTGGTGACCAGCGCCACGCTGCGCGACGCGGTGGAGGGCGAGGATGTGGAGGCCGCCTGGCATGCCGCGGAAGCGCGCACCGGCGCCGTCCACCTGCCGCTGCCGGCGCTGCGCGCGGCCATGCCATCGCCCTTCGACTATGCCGCGCGCACCCGCGCCTTCGTCGTCACCGATATCCGCCAGGGCGATGCGGGGCAGATCGCCGGCGCGATGCGGGCCCTGTTCCTCGCCTCCGGCGGCGGCGGCCTCGGCCTCTTCACCGCGATCCGGCGGCTGCGGGAGACGCATGCGCGCATCGCGCCCGCGCTGGAGGAAGCGGGCATCCCGCTTTATGCCCAGCATGTCGACGCGATGGACAATGCGACGCTGGTCGATGTGTTCCGCGCGGAGGAGGATGCCTGCCTGCTCGGCACCGATGCGATGCGCGACGGCGTCGACGTGCCCGGGCGGTCGCTGCGGCTGCTGGTCTTCGACCGCGTGCCCTGGCCGCGGCCGTCGATCCTGCATCGGGAACGGCGGACGCATCTCTCGGAAGGGCGGCCCAAGGATTACGACGACGCGGTCGCCCGGCACCGGCTGCGCCAGGCCTTCGGCCGGCTGATCCGCCGCGCCGACGATAAGGGCGTCTTCGTCGTACTGGACCCGCGCACGCCGTCGCGGCTGCTGGCCGGGCTGCCGCCTGGCGTGACGCCGCAACGATTGCCGCTGCGCGCCGTTGCGGAAGCGGTGCGGGACTTCCTGGCAGAGTGACTATGGCGTTCGCGCGCCGCGCGGTAGAATTCCGCCACGAAGCGAAAGGGAGTGCCGCATGACCACCACCGAGAGTGCCGCGACGCTGCGCTTCAACGTGCAGGAAGCGCTGGTCTGCGCCATGGTGCTGATGGCCGCCTCCGATGAACGCATGTCGGATGCCGAGATCAGCACGATGACGCGGCTGGTGCAGGAGCTGCCCGTCTTCTCCGCGTTCCAGCCGGAGGAGATCGGCACGGTTACCGAAACCTGCCTCGGCCTGCTCGACCATGCCGACGGGCTGGACCAGGCCTGCACCATGATCCGGGACGCGCTGCCGCCGCGGCTGCGCGAGACCGCCTATCTGCTGGCCTGCGAGGTCGCCGCCGCGGATGGCGACGCGACCCAGGGCGAATTGCTGTTCCTGCAGGATTTCCGGATCGCGATGGATATCGACCGGCTGATCGCCGGCGCGATCGAGCGCGCGACCCGCGCGCGCTACCAGGTGATCTGAAGACAAAAGGGCCGGCACCCCAAGGTGCCGGCCCTTTCGGAAGCGTCAGTCGCTCAGAGCGGCTTGAGGTTGGTCGCGGCGGCCTTGCCGCGCTCCATCACCACGTCGTAGCTGACCTTCTGGTTCTCGTTCAGGCCCTGCAGGCCGGCCTTCTGCACCGCGGTGATGTGGACGAAGACGTCCTTGCCACCTTCCTGCGGGACGATGAAGCCGAAGCCCTTGGTCGCGTTGAACCACTTAACGGTGCCGGTCGACATCCGATCTGCCTCCTTCCTCGCTGTACCGGGGTACGATCACCCAGGCACACAACCGGGTTGTTGGGACGTCATGGAGGCACCCGGCAATCCGGAGGCACGGCACGGCGGGCCAAGTCGGTTGGCACGCGAACCCTGAGGCGCCGCGCAGACAGTGTCAAACAAATCCGAAGATAGTGCGGTGCAGCATATTTTGCCCTCAGGCGCCGGGCGCGCGCTCCGCGCGCTTGGCTCGCCGGACGACCGGCGGGCCGCATTCGCGGCCTCGGCCTGCATCGGCTGACGCCTCGCAGTCCGGCCTTTCTGGTGGCGGCCTGCGGCCGCGTGACCTGGGTTCGTCGCGATGGGCCGGAACGAAAAAGGGGCGGTCCTCGCGGACCGCCCCCCTTGTTCCGTCTCCGATAGGGAGATCAGAAGTCCATGTCGCCCATGCCGCCCATGCCGCCGCCGGGGCCGCCGGCCGGAGCCGCCGACTTCGCCGGACGCTCAGCGACCATCGCCTCAGTGGTGATCAGCAGCGAGGAGACCGACGCGGCGTCCTGCAGCGCGGTGCGCACGACCTTGGTCGGGTCGATGATGCCGGCCTCGACGAGGTTCTTGTACTCGTCGTTCTGGGCATCATAGCCGTACTCGTAGGTGTCGGTGCGCAGCACCTCACCGGCGACCACGGCGCCGTCCTTGCCGGCGTTCTCGGCGATCTGCTTGACCGGCGCCTGGATCGCGCGGCGCACGATCTCGATGCCGACCTGCTGGTCGCTGTTATCCGCCTTCATGCCAGCCAGCTTCTGCGACGCGCGCAGCAGCGCGATGCCGCCGCCCGGGACGATGCCTTCCTCGACCGCGGCGCGGGTCGCATGCAGCGCGTCGTCGACGCGATCCTTGCGCTCCTTCACCTCGACCTCGGTCGAGCCGCCGACGCGGATGACGGCGACGCCACCGGCCAGCTTCGCCAGACGCTCCTGCAGCTTCTCGCGGTCGTAGTCGGAGGTCGTCTCCTCGACCTGCGCCTTGAGCTGCGCGATCCGGCTCTCGATGTCCTTCTTTCCGCCTGCACCGTCGATGACGGTAGTATTGTCCTTGTCGATCCGCACCCGCTTGGCGGTACCCAGCATATCGAGCGTCACGTTCTCGAGCTTGATGCCGAGATCCTCGCTGATGCCCTTGCCGGCAGTCAGGATCGCGATGTCCTCGAGCATCGCCTTGCGGCGATCGCCGAAGCCCGGCGCTTTGACGGCCGCGACCTTGAGGCCGCCGCGCAGCTTGTTGACGACCAGGGTAGCGAGCGCCTCGCCCTCGATTTCCTCGGCGATGATGAGCAG
>DASYDR010000392.1:0-23531 GCA_036499545.1 Roseomonas sp.
GTCGAAAGCTTCCATGACGAAATAGGTCAGGCCCCGGCGCTGCGCCTCGATGAAGAAGCGGCGCATGAACTCGGCCTGGTTGACGCGGGTCGCGCGGGCGGCGCCGATGTCGCGGCCGGCCGACGGCCAGCCGACCTCGCCGATCACGATCGGCTTGCCGGGGAAGCGGGCCTGGATCTCGTCCAGCTTATCCATGATGAAGCGCAGCGCGGCGTCGACCGGCAGCCCTTCCCAATAGGGCAGCAGGTGGACGGTGATGAAGTCGACCGACTGGGCGAGTTCGGGATGGTCGAGCCAGACATGCCACGGCTCGGCGGTGGAGACCGGCTGGCGCACCTGGCGGCGCACCTGGTCCATGTAGCCGATCAGCTGCGGCACCGTCAGGTCACCGCGCAGCACCGCTTCGTTGCCGACCAGCACGCGGTCGACATTGCGGTTGGCGCGCGCGGTATCAATCAGCCGGCGGATCTCGATCGCGTTGCGGTCGAGCCGGCGGTCGAGCCAGGAGCCGAGGGTGATCCGGAGATCGAGGCCCTGGGCGGCGGCGAGTTCGGGGATCCGCTCCAGCCCGCCATGCACGGCGTAGGTGCGGATGTTGCGCGTCATCGGCGCGACGGTGCGGAGGTCGGAGGCGATTTCCTCCGCGGACGGCCAGTTGTTGCCCTCGGCCGACTGACCGCGCTGATAGGGGGCGAAGGCGAGGCCGCGGACCTGGCCGTTGAAATCGGGCAGGGCCGCCGGCCGGTTCAGCGCCCACCAGGCACCGAGATGCGCCAGCGCCACCAGGGCGAGAACCGCCAGGGTCGCCGGGTTCAGCAGCGAACGGGCCCGGCCCCTGCTGGGCTTGGCAAGCGAAAGCGGTCCAACGGGTGCGTTCATGGACGCAGTCTCTCCGTGACGCGGGTGGCTTGGCCCGGGCCGCTCCCGGCACAGATGCCGGGCGGGACGGGTTTCGGCGTCGCGCCTTGCCCGGATGAAACCGTGTCAGTGAGGCGCCGTCCGGTCCGGATCATGGCGATTTTGCGGCGCAACAGGTCGTGAGGTGCCGCTTGCGCCGGGTCCCGCACCGCCGATGCACGTCAATCATGCGTGTTTCGCAACATGGATGCTGTTTCGAAATATTCAGCGATTTTCATAAATCCGCGCCGGAATGAAATTCCTGCCTGGGCGGCGCCTCCCGCCTCGCGGCCGCCGCCGTCCCGCATGCTTCACGGACATCCCGGCGCGGCGCAGATTTCACCCGCGTAGGATCTGCTCTAGAAGCGCCCCATGGCCGTCGTCTTCGAAATCCTCATCATCCTTCTGCTGGTCCTGGTGAACGGCGTCTTCTCCATGAGTGAGCTGGCGATCGTCTCCGCCCGGCGCTCCCGGCTGCAGGCGGAGCAGCGCCGGGGCGCCGAAGGGGCGGCGGCGGCGCTGGCGCTCGCCGAGGATCCGCAGCGCTTCCTGCCCACCGTGCAGGTCGGCATCACCATGGTGGGCGTGCTCGCCGGCGCTTTCGGCGGCGCCAGGCTGGGCGCCAAGCTGGGTGAGGTGCTGGCGACCATCCCCGGCATGGCCCCCTATGCCGACGAGGTCGCCTTCGCGCTGGTGGTGCTGCTGATCACCTACCTGTCGCTGATCGTGGGCGAGCTGGTGCCGAAGCAGCTCGCGCTGCGCCATCCGGAACGCATCGCGATGTTCATGGCGCGGCCGCTTTCGACGCTGGCCCGCTTCTCGGGACCGGTGGTGTGGCTGCTCGGCCGTTCCTCCGCCCTGGTGCTGCGCCTTCTCGGTGTCGCCCGCTCGACCGACCAGGGCGTGACGGAAGAGGAGGTGAAGGCGGTCGTCGCCGAAGGCGCCCAGGCCGGCGCGCTGGAGACCGAGGAGCGGCACATGATCGAGCGCGTGCTGCGCCTGGCCGACAAGCCGGTGCGCGCGCTGATGACGCCGCGGCCGGAGGTTGCCTGGATCGACCAGGCCGATACGCCGGAGGTGCTGGCCGAGCGGCTGCGGGCGGAGACGGTGACGCGGTTCGTGGTCGCCGACGGGCGGGTCGACAATGTGATCGGCCTCGTCATCGCCAAGGATCTGCTGGACCAGTTGCTGCGCGGGGAGACGATGTCGCTCGCGGCCGCGCTGCGCCAGCCGATGGTGCTGCCGGACACGCTCTCGGCGCTTGACGCCATGGAGCGGCTGAAGGGCGACCGGCTGGGGTTGGCGCTGGTGATGGACGAATATGGCAGCTTCGAAGGGGTGGTCACCGCCTCCGACCTGCTGGAGGCGATCATCGGCGAGCTGGAGCCGGCGCCGCCGCCAGGTGCCGCCGGCGCGGTGACGCGGCATGACGGCAGCCTGCTGCTGGACGGCATGCTGCCCTCGGATGAGCTGCGCGCCCGGCTCGACCTGCCTGAGCTGCCGGGGGCAGGCACCTACCACACGGTGGCGGGGCTGATGCTCGCGCTGCTGAAGCGGGTGCCGAAGGAAGGCGACCGCATCGCCTGGGCTGGCTGGCGCTTCGAGATCGTCGACATGGATGGACGCCGCGTCGACAAGGTGCTGGCGATCCGGGACGATACGCCTGCGGTGTGATGCTGAACGCAGGATGGCTCCGGGCGAAAATCTCCGATGACATGCAATCGGAGATTGTGAAAGCATAATTATACGCAACGGAAAAGAAAATATCCGCGGCGGATTTGCTATTTAAGCTGCCTGAATGTCTCAGTTGCGAATTTTGTTGACCAATGTCTGGCTCAGTGGCCGGGGTGGCACCGAATGCGTGGTGCGGGATCTCGCCCATGGCCTGCTCGCCCGTGGGCATGCGCCGGTCGTCTATTCCCCGATACTCGGCGAAATCGCCGAGGAGATCCGGGGCCGTGGCGTCGCGGTGGTCGATGACCTCCGCCTGCTGCGCGAGAGCCCCGACATCATCCATGGCCACCACTTCATCCCGACCGCGGAAGCGATCATCCGCTTTCCCGAGGTGCCGGTGCTCAGCGTCTGTCACGCCTGGAAGTACTGGGTCGAGCAGCCGCCGAAATTCCCCCAGATCCGCCGCTACGCCGCCGTCAGCCGATTGATCAGGGAGCGGCTGATCCAGGAGAGCGGCATCGATCCCGCCACGGTGCAGCTGCTGCCGAACGCCGTCGACCTGGCGCGCTTCCGGCCGCGGCCGGCGGCCTTGCCGGACAGGCCGCGCCGCTTCCTTGCCTTCACCACGACCAGCGGCCACCTGCCGCTGCTCCGGGCGCTGGCGGCGCGGCTTGGCGCCGAATTCAAGGCGCTCGGTCGCGGCGGGGACCGCATGACCGAGGATCCGGAGCGCGACCTGCATCACCATGATCTGGTCTTCGCGACCGGGCGATCGGCGCTCGAGGCCCTGGCCTGCGGCTGCGCGGTCATCGTCTGCGATGAGACCGGTCTCGGCGGGCTGGTCACCACCGCGAACTTCGCCGCGCTGCGCCGCGACAATTTCGCGCTCCGGGCGCTCACCCGGCCATTGGCGGACGCAACGGTCCTGGCCGAGATAGCGGCCTATGACGCCGGGGAAGCCGCACGGGTCGCCGCCATGGCGCGGCGGGATGCATCGCTCGAGGCGCAGATCGACCGGGTCGAGACGATCTACCGGGACATCATCCGAACCCACGGGCCGGTATCGCGGGAGGCCTGGCGGGCGGCGCTGCAGGATTTCCTGCGGCTGGCCTTGCCGCGGGTACCGGCGGATGCCCACTGGCCCTGGCCGGTGCCGCCGAAGCGCATCGAAGCCCTGGACAAGGCTTGGTTCGCGGGCATCGAGGCCCGCTATGCCCTGGACCGGGATGCGGACATCGCGCGGCGCGCGGAGGTCGAGCGACGCCTGCAGGCGGAGAAGTCGCTGGAGGTCGCGCACCGCCAGGAGGCCGAGGCCGAGGCCGGCCGGGAACGGCTGAAATGGCAGGAACTCGAACGGCAGTTCCAGGCCGAGCGGCTGGTGGCGGCGGAGGAGGTCCGGCGCCTGCGGGCCGCGATCGCGGGGCTGCACGCCAGCACTTCCTGGCGGGTCACGGCCCCTCTGCGCAGCCTGGCCGCCGCTCTCCGGCCGGGATAGGGCGCAGCGGGCTGCCGTGGCATCGGACATGGGCGGCTGCAATGCCGGTCAGCTCATGCTTTCGATCATGTCCCGCACCCGGGGGTAGATCTCGGTCTGCCAGCGATGGCCGTTGAAGACGCCGAAATGGCCGACGCCGGTCTGCAGGTGGTAGTGGCGCATGGTCACCGGGATGCCCGGGCAGAGGTCGAGCGCCGCCATGGTCTGGCCGACCGAGCAGATGTCGTCCCGCTCGCCTTCCACCACCATCAGCGCGGCGCGGCGGATCGCCTCCGGCCGCACCGGCCGGCCGCGCCATTGCAGCGTGCCGGTCGCCAGCTGGTGCTGCTGGAAGATGCGCGACACCGTTTCCAGGAAGAAGGCGGCCGGCAGGTCCATGACCGCGAAGTATTCTTCGTAGAAGGCGGTGTGGATCGCCGCCGCTGCGGCATCGCCCGCGAACAGGCTGCGCATCTGGCCGATATGCGCGGCGAGGTGCCGGCCGGGATTCATGCTCATGAAGGCGGCAAGCTGGGTATGGCCGGGATAGACGCGCCGGCCGCCGCCGGCATGGCGCCAGGGGACGGTCGCGATCAGGTTCCGCTCGAACCAGGCGATCGGGTGCCGGTTGGCAAGCTGGTCGACCTTGGTCGGCGCGATGCGGGTGTCGATCGGACCGGCCATCAGCGTCATGCTGCGCGGCCCGCAGCGGTCTCGGTCTTCCGCCATGATGGCGGCGGCGGCCAGCACCGGTACCGAGGGCTGGCAGACCGCGAGCACATGCGCATTCGGACCCATGGCGCGCAGGAATTCCATGATATGCGCGACATAGTCGTCGAAGCCGAATTCGCCGGCGGCCAGCGGGACGTCGCGCGGATTGTGCCAATCGGTGACGTGGACGTCGAAATCGGGCAGCAGCGTCTCGATCGTGCCGCGCAGCAGCGTGGCGAAATGGCCTGACATCGGCGCCGCGACCAGCACCTTGGGCTGGTCAGCGACGCCGTCCTTCACGAAGCGCAGCAGGGTCGCGAAGGGCGTCGTCGCCACCGCCGCTTCCCGCACCGGCACCTCGTCGCGGCCCATGCGCGTGGTGGCGAAGCCGAAGCGCGGGCGGCGATGGGTGATCGCCAGGCTGCCGAAGACATCGAGCGCGGCGGCGAACTGGCGCAGGGCGAACCCTTCCGGCTGGCGGGCGCCGGCCATCAGGATGCGCGCGGCGGACCGCGCCGCGGCACGAAGCGGGGTCGCGACATCGTCCTGCCAGGTGGCCAGCGTGTAGAGCATCGGCAAGGCACCCCCGCCGCACGGCGGGGATCATGGTATCGCGCGCCCCTGGCGGTTGATATCCTTCTTCGCTCGCGGCTCCAGGGAGTTGGGCATGGCGGAAGCGACGCTGTTCATCACCAGCCGGAACTACTCCTCCTGGTCGCTGCGCGGCTGGCTGCTATGCCGCATTTCCGGCATCGCCTTCCGCGCCGAATCGATTTCCCCGGATGATCCGCGGGTGAAGGAGGAATTGCTGATGCGCACCTCCTCCATCCGCTACCCCGCGCTGGCGCATGATGGCGTGAAGGTCTGGGACACGCTCGGCATCGCCGAATACCTGGCCGATGCCTGCCCGGAAAGCGGGCTGCTGCCGGAGGGGCGGCAGGAAAGGGCGCTCTGCCGCTCGATCGCCGGGGAGATGCATTCGGGCTTCTCCGCGCTGCGCGCCTCGCTGCCGATGAATATCCGCGCGCGGCGTCCGGGCTTCCGGATCTGGTCCGGGCCGCGAGCCGATATCGCCGCGGTGAATGCGATCTGGGAGGATTGCGTCGCGCGATCCGGCGGCCCCTTTCTGTTCGGCCCGCGCCCGACCATCGCGGACGCGATGTACGCGCCCGTGGTCAGCCGCTATCTCACCTATGATGTCGCGATGACGGGCGCCTGCCGCGTCTTCGCCGATGCCGTGCTCGGCTGGGACGCGATGCGGGACTGGATCCGCGACGCCCTGGCCGAGCCCGAGGAGATCGCCGAGCTCGATGTCGAGTTCTGAAGGCGCGAGCCGCGTCGCGCGGGCCGGCCTCAGGGCCGCGGCGGCACGCTGGTCCAGACCCCGGGATGCGGCACCTCGGCGGGGCCTTCGGCGTCCCTGGTGCCGAAATCGGCGGGGCCGACCACTTCCAGATATTCCATGTCCGGCGAGTAGTCGTAGAGGAAGTGGGTAATGCCTGGCCGCTGGTGGACGCAATCGCCCGCTTCGACCAGCGTGTCCTTGTCCTCGTACATGAATTTCGCCCAGCCCTTGAGCATGAGCACGATGTGGAACTGGGCCTGGTGGGTGTGCCAGCCGGTGCCCTTCTCCGGCGCCTCGTTCGCGCGGACCAGCTGGGCGATGACGCGCCCGCCGGTCGCGGCGGCCACGCCAAGATCGCGGTATTCGAAGAAGCTTCGCAATCCATCAAGGCGCCAGGGGGTGTCGCCCGCCTTGACGTGCGAGAACAGGTTGACCTGCGGCTGATCGAGCATGGCTGTGCCTCCTCTGGCGCGGCCGCGCGGATCGCGCCCTGCCGCGGATTCAGTCCTCGGGTTCCGTGCTGCGCGCCCTGCTGCCCGCCCGAGCGTGGCTGCGCCGGGCCGCGCGCATCGCGGACGGATCATCCTGGCGCCTCCGGATGCTGCGGTGCAATGGAAATCGCTGCGGCGCAGCATGGCCCGGGCCGCGGCAGGCCAGCCTTTCCGCGGCCGCGCGGCCACGCCTATCCTTCCGCCCTGAGGATGGGGGAATGGCATGACGCTGCAGGGCACGGGCGCGCGACAGGACGAGCCGGAGGAGGCACGGCGCCTCCACGCCCTGCAGGCCATCGAACGCAAGCTGCTCTGGCTCTCCGCCTGGATGATCCACCACGCCAACCACATCCGGCCCAATCGCGACGGGCTCAAGGTGGGCGGGCACCAGGCTTCCTGCGCTTCGATCACCTCGGTGATGACGGCGCTCTATTTCGCCATCCTGAAGCCGTCCGACCGGGTCGCGGTGAAGCCGCATGCCGGGCCGGTCTTCCACGCCATCAACTACCTGTTCGGCCGCCAGAGCCGGGAGAAGCTGGCGACGCTCCGGCAATTCGGCGGCATCCAGCCCTATCCGTCGCGCGTGAAGGACGGGGCGGAGGTGGATTTCTCGACCGGCTCGGTCGGCCTCGGCGTGGCGCTCGCCACCTTCGGGGCCCTGGTGCAGGACTATGTCCACCTGCACGGGCTGGCGCGGCCGGACGTGCCGGCCGGGCGCCACATCGCGCTGGTGGGCGATGCCGAGCTCGACGAGGGCAACATCTACGAAGCCCTGCTGGAAGGCTGGAAGCACGATATCCGCAATGTCTGGTGGGTGGTCGACTATAATCGCCAGAGCCTGGACAGCGTGGTGCCGGACCGCCTCTTCGGCCGCATCGAAGGACTGTTCCGCGACATGGGCTGGAACGTCGTCACCCTCAAATACGGCCGCAGGCTCGAAGCCGCCTTCGCGCGTGAGGATGGGGAGGCGCTGCGCCGTTGGATCGACGACTGCCCGAACAGCCTCTACGCGGCGTTGACCTTCCAGGGCGGCGGCGCCTGGCGCAACGCGGTGCTGGCCGATCTCGGCCGCAGCGCCGGTGTGCGCGCCATCATCGACCCGCTGTCGGATGACGAGCTGTCGGCGCTGATGACCAATCTCGGCGGCCACGACATCGAGACGCTGACCGAGGCCTTCCGCGCCCAGGACGCGGAGGGTGACCAGCCCACCTGCTTCATCGCCTACACCATCAAGGGCAAGGGCCTGCCTTTCGCCGGGCACAAGGACAACCATGCCGGGCTGATGACGAAGGAGCAGATGGAGGAGTTCAAGCGGACGATGGCGATCCGCGACGGGCATGAATGGGACCTCTTCGAGGGCCTCGGCATGCCGGAGGCGGAGCTGCGCGCCTTCATCGATGGCGTGCCCTTCGCGATGCCGGTGGCGCCGGAAGGCCGGGCGCTGTCCAGCCCGACGATCGCGGTGCCGGTGGTGCTGCCGGCACCCAAGATGCCGGCCGGGCGGAAGCTCGCGACCCAGACCGCCTTCGGCGAGATCCTGGCCGAGATCGGGCGCGGGCAGGGGGCGCTGGCGGCGCTCGCCAGCCGCATCGTGACCACCAGCCCGGACGTCACCGTCAGCACCAATCTCGGCCCCTGGGTGAACCGGCGCGGCATCTTCGACCGGCACAAGAAGAACGACGTGTTCCGCGACGCCAAGCTCGCTTCCGCGCAACGCTGGGGCATGTCGCCGGAAGGGCAGCATGTGGAGCTCGGCATCGCCGAGCAGAACCTGTTCCTGCTGCTGGGCGGGCTCGGCCTGGCGCACAGCCTCTATGGCGCGCGGCTGCTGCCGATCGGCACGGTCTACGATCCCTTCGTCAATCGCGGTCTCGATGCGCTGATCTACGGCTGCTACCAGGATGCGCGCTTCCTGCTGGTCTCGACGCCCTCGGGCCTCACCCTGGCGCCGGAGGGCGGCCAGCACCAGTCGATCAACACGCCGCTGATCGGCATGGCGCAGGACCGGCTGGCGAGCTTCGAGCCGGCGCATGCCGATGAGCTGGCGATCCTGCTGCGGCATTGCTTCGACCATATGCAGCAGCCGGATGGCAGCTCAGCCTGGCTGCGGCTGTCGACCCGCGGCCTGATCCAGCCGGATCGGGTGCTGGATCCGGCGGCGGTGATCGCGGGCGGGCATTGGGCGGTGCCGCCGGCGCCGGGGGCGCGCATCGCCATCGCCTATCAGGGCCCGGTCGCGACCGAGGCCGAGGCGGCTTTCGCCGAGTTGCGGACGGAGGAACCCGGCGCCGGCCTGCTTGCCATCACCAGCCCGGACCGGCTGCACGCCGATTGGCTGGCGGCGCGCCGCGCCGGGCGGGGCGGGGCCGGCTACGCCGCCCATATCGAACGCCTGCTGGCGCCGATGGCACCGGGTTCGGCCCTGGTGACGGTGCTGGACGGGCATCCGGCGGCGCATGCCTGGCTCGGCGCGGTGCGCGGCCAGCGGGTGGTGCCGCTCGGCGTCGACCGCTTCGGCCAAGGGGGCGACATTCCGGCGCTCTATGCCGAATACGGGCTGGACGAGAGCGCGATCCTGGATGCCTGCGCGGAGGCGCTGCTGGCGACCTGACGAAACCTCCGCACGGCATGTCACATTCGCCGGGGCTGCCTCGTCCTGGGTTCGAAGGCGCACGCCGCGCCCGGAAACGGAGATGATGATGACCCCGCGACTGAACGCCTTTGCCGCCGCGCCCGACATGATCAAGGCCATGCTGGCCCTGAACGACGCCGTCCAGGCGGCCGGGATCGAGCGCAGCCTGTTCGAGCTGGTGAAGATCCGCGCCTCTCAGCTCAATGGCTGCGCCTTCTGCCTGCACATGCACACCAATGAGGCGCGGGCGATGGGTGAGAGCGAGGACCGCATGCACCTGCTCTCGGCCTGGCGGGAATCGCCGCTCTACAGCGCGCGGGAACGGGCGGCGCTGGGCTGGACCGAAGCGCTGACCCTGGTGGCCGATACCTGCGCGCCGGATACCGACTATCAGTCGGTGAAGGCGGAGTTCACCGAGAAGGAGCAGGTGGTGCTGACCATGATGATCGTCGTGATCAATGGCTGGAACCGTGTCGCCATCGGCTTCCGGGCCATTCACGCAATGACCCTGGCCCATGCCGCCTGAGCGTCCGATGACCGGAGGGCCGAGGGCCGGCAGGTCCGAATCGGCCGCTCATCCGAACGAGTCCCTCGTGGCCTTCGAGGCGCTGCGGCCGCGGCTGCGGCGCCTCGCCCACCGCATGCTGGGCTCCGCCGCGGAAGCCGAGGATATCGTGCAGGAGGCCTGGCTGCGCTGGGAGGGGGCCGATCAGGCAGCGGTGCGCGACCCGGCCGGCTTCCTGAACCGGGTGGTGACCCGCCTCTGCCTGGACCAGCTCAAATCGGCGCGGGCACGGCGGGAGACCTACATCGGCCCCTGGCTGCCGGAACCGGTGCTGGAGCCGGTGGCGGAGGAGGCGGAGGACCTCACCACCACGCTGCTGCTGGCGCTGGAACGGCTGACGCCGCTGGAACGCGCCGCTTTCCTGCTGCACGACGTCTTCGGCCAGCCCTTCGAGGCGGTGGCCGAGAGCATCGGTCGCGATCCCGCCGCCTGCCGCCAGCTTGCCAGCCGGGCCCGCGGCCATGTGCGGCAGGCGCGGCCGCGCCATCCGGTGGCGGCGGCGGAGGGCCAGGCGATCGCCGAAGCCTTCCGCCACGCATCCCGGCATGGCGACATCGCGGCGCTGCGCGGCCTGCTGGCCGAGGGCGTGATCCTGCACGCCGATGGCGGCGGCAAGCGGCCGGCGCCGGCCGACATCCTGGCGGGGGCGGATCTGGTGGCGCGCTTCTTCGCCGGCCTCGCCGCCAAGGGCTATTTCGACCACGAGGCGCCGTTGCACCAGGGCCTGGTCGACGGGCTGCCGGGCTTCGTCACCCGGGAGCGCGACGGCGTGCCGCAGACCACGGCGCTGGCGATCGAGGAGGGGCGGATCGTCGCGATCTACGTCATGCGCAACCCGGACAAGCTGGGCGAAGTCAGGCGGCGCCTATCGGAACAGGCGGTCAGGGACGGAGCGTGACGCCTTCCGCCCCGGCCGCGGCCCGCCACGCCTTTTCGAGGTCGGCGAGCGGCGCGGCGCCGCCCCAGGGCGGACAGGATTCCGCCGGCCGCGGCGCAAGGGACGGTGCCCTCCATGGCCCCAGGCTGGTCGGCCGGCTGGCCGGGATCAAGGGCGCCGCATTATCCTGCCTTGGAACATTCACCCTTCTGCGCTACACGCCCCGCTTCTCGGCCGCCTCGGGAATCCCGCGGGCGTGGTGGAACTGGCAGACACGCTGGATTTAGGTTCCAGTGGCGCAAGCCGTGGGGGTTCAAATCCCTCCGCCCGCACCAGGAGCCCCGCGCGGCCGAAACGAATGTCCACGTCCAGAGCAGGTGAATTAAGTCTATGCAGGTGACCGAGGTCGCGAATGAGGGGCTGAAGCGGGCCTTCACCATTACGGTGCCGGCCAGCGCCATCGCCGCCAACCGCGACAAGCGCCTGAAGGCGCTCGCCAAGGACATCAGCCTGCCCGGCTTCCGCCCCGGCAAGGTGCCGGCGCATCTGGTGAAGCAGCGCTACGGCCAGGCCGTGCTCGGCGAGGTGCTGGAGCAGTCGGTGCAGGACGCGTCGCAGCAGGTGGTCAGCGACCGCGGCCTGCGTCCGGCGCAGCAGCCGAAGATCGAGGTGGTGAATTTCGCCGACGGCGCCGATCTCGAATTCCGCATGGATTTCGAGATCCTGCCGGAGATCCCGATGCCCGACTTCGCCGGGATCAGCGTCGAGCGGCTGAAGGCCGAGCCCTCCGAGGAGAGCATCCAGAAGGCGCTGCAGAGCATCGCCGACCGCAACCGCGCCTTCGAGGATGTGCCGGAGGTGCGGGCCGCCGCGACCGGCGACATCGTCTCGGCCGATTTCGTCGGCCGCGTGGTGCCGAACCTGCTGTCCAACCCGGGTGTCGAAGGCGCCGTCGCCGGCGAGCCCGGCACGCTGCCCACCGGGTTCGAGGCGCTGCCCGACGCCGCTTATGCGGTGGTGGGCACCGACCGTGACACCGGCATCGCCTATGTCGACCTGCGCTTCACCGGCCAGGGCGGCGCCATCGCGCTCGATGCCGCGCGCGACCTGGTGCAGGGCGAGGCGCTGCTCTCGGCCGGCCTGACCATCCAGTCCGGCAGCGCCGGCGCGGTCGCCTTCCATGTCGAGGAAATCAAGGACGGTGCCGTGCTGCGCACGCTGACCGTGCAGCTGCCGCCGCTCGGCGCCGGCCGCGCCGAGGCGCGCTTCCAGCTCACCGGCGATGCCTCCGCGACGCGTCCGATCCTGGCCGTCAGCGGCCAGGGCATCGACATCACGCTGCGCCTGTCGCTGCCGCGCTACGCCGCCGCCGACGCGGCGATGCCGGAGCCCTTCCCGGGCGGTACCGCGACCGATGCGCCGGTCGAGATCGGTGGCGGCAACTTCATCCCCGGCTTCGCCGAGCAGCTCGAAGGCATCATGCCGGGCGAGCAGCGCGACATCGCCGTCGCCTTCCCGTCCAATTACGGCTCGGCCGCGCTGGCGGGGAAGGAGGCGGTCTTCGCCATCACCGCCAAGGGGCTGAAGCGCGCCGTCGCCAAGCCGATCGATGACGAGCTCGCCAAGGGCATCGGCTTCGAGGGGCTGGAGCCGCTGAAGGACGTGATTCGCGAACAGTTGCAGCGCGAATACGACCAGCTCTCCCGCATGAAGGTGAAGCGCGCGCTGCTCGACAAGCTGGCGGAGAAGGCCGAGTTCACCGTGCCGGAAGGCATGGTCGACGCCGAGTTCCAGCAGATCTGGGAACGCGTCGAGGCCGATCAGAAGGCCGGCCGCCTTGATGAGGAGGATGCCGGCAAGGATGAGGCGACGATGAAGGCCGATTACCGCGCCATCGCCGAACGCCGCATCCGCCTCGGCCTGCTGCTGTCCGAGATCGGCCGGACCAACAACGTGCAGGTGTCGGCCGACGAGATGCAGCGCGCCATGCGCCAGGAGGCCGGCCGCTACCCCGGCCAGGAACAGCAGGTGCTGGAGTTCTTCCGCAAGAATCCGCAGGCGGCCGAGAATCTGCGCGCGCCGATCTTCGAGGAGAAGGTCGTCGACTTCATGCTCGAACTGGCCAAGGTCGAGGATCGCCAGGTGACGCCGGACGAGCTTTCGGCCGCCGTTTCCGCCTGAGTCATAGGTAGGTCCAAAAGTATACAACGGCGCGGCCCGGGGTGACCCGGCCGCGCCGTTCGCGTTCGTGCGGAGCCGATGGAGATTCCGGCGCCTGTCACGCATGCCTGCCTTGCGTCTGGCGCGTCGCCCCCTCATAAACGCCTGAAAGAGCAGCACTTGGCGTGTATCGGCCGAGTCAGCAGGAGAGGGGGGTTCGTGTCCGACAGCATTCTCGAGACCGAGGGCCTGACCAAGGAGTTCCGCGGCTTCGTCGCGGTCAACGACGTGAACCTGCGAGTCAAACGCGGCACCATCCATGGGCTGATCGGGCCGAACGGCGCCGGCAAGACCACCTGCTTCAACCTGCTGACGCGTTTCCTGCCATCGACCCGCGGCGTCATCCGCTATGACGGCCGCGACATCACCGGCATGAAGCCGGCGGAGGTGGCGCGGCTCGGCCTGGTGCGCAGCTTCCAGATCTCCGCGGTCTTCCCGCACCTGACGGTGCTCGAGAATGTGCGCGTCGCGCTGCAGCGCCAGCGCGGGGCCAATTTCGATTTCTGGCGATCCGACCGCCTGTTGCACCGCTATGACGAGCGGGCGCGGGAATTGCTGGAGGATGTGGGCCTCAGCCCCTGGGCGACGATCACCGCCGGCGAACTGCCCTATGGCCGCAAGCGCGCGCTGGAGATCGCGACCACGCTGGCGCTCGATCCGGTCATGATGCTGCTGGACGAGCCGACCGCCGGCATGACGCATGAGGATGTGGACCGCATCGTCGCCCTGGTACGGCGGGTCGCCGCCGGGCGCACCGTGCTGCTGGTGGAGCATAACCTGAAGGTGGTGGCCGGGCTCTGCGACCGGATCACCGTGCTGACTCGCGGCCGTATCCTGGCCGAAGGCGATTATGCCAGCGTGTCCCGCAATCCGGAGGTGGTCGCGGCCTATCTCGGGACCGATGCCGCGAGCGTGGGAGCACCGGCGCATGGCTGACGGCATGATGGCGGCGCCCGCCGCCGAAACCACGGATGCCCTGCTGGCGGTGCGCGGGCTGCAGGCCTGGTACGGCGAGAGCCATGTGCTGCACGGCGTCGACCTCGACATCCGCCCAGGTGAGGTGGTGACGCTGCTTGGCCGCAACGGCGCCGGCAAGACGACGACGCTTCGTGCCCTCATGGGGCTGGTCGGCAAACGGGCAGGATCGATCCGCTACCAGGGGCGGGAGCTGGTCGGCGCGCGGCCCGACGTCATCGCCCGCGCCGGCATCGGCTATTGCCCGGAGGAGCGGGGCATCTTCGCCTCCCTCGACGTGACCGAGAACCTGATGCTGCCGCCGGTCGTGCTGCCGGGCGGGCTGTCGGTGGCGGAAATCCACGACCTGTTTCCGAACCTCAAGGAACGGGCCAGCAGCCAGGGCACCAAGCTGTCGGGTGGCGAGCAGCAGATGCTGGCGATCGCCCGCATCCTGCGCACCGGGGCCAAGCTGCTGCTGCTGGACGAGCCCTCGGAAGGTCTGGCGCCGGTGATCGTGCAGCAGATCGGCCGCATGATCCGGGAGATCAAGGCGCGCGGCTTCACCGTATTGTTGGTGGAACAGAACTTTCGCTTCGCCCAGACCGTCGCCGACCGGCACTATGTGATGGAACACGGCCGCGTCGTGGACATGGTGACGAATGCGGAACTGGCGGGCTCGCTCGACCGGCTGCACCAGTACCTGGGTGTCTGAGCATCCGATGACCGAAGGGCCGAAAGGCCCGGAGGTCTGAATCGGATGCGCCACTTTCTGAGCATCCGATGACCGAAGGGCCGAAAGGCCCGGAGGTCTGAATCGGATGTCGGGCGTTCTAAACGCGGCGCCCCGGTGCCGCCTTCGGGAGGACAGCGAAGCATGGCGACCCATCGCCGGACGTTGCTGCAGGCCGCCGCCGCGGCCCCCGTCTTCGGGGCGCTGCCGTTGCGCCATGCCCGTGCCCAGGCGGCGAACACCATCAGGATCGGCGTGCTGAACGACCAATCCGGCATGTATCGCGACATTTCCGGCCAGACCGCCGTCGCCTGCGCCCGCCAGGCGGTGGCCGATTTCGGCGCCCAGGGCTTCGCGGTCGAGGTGCTCTCGGCCGATCACCAGAACCGGCCGGATGTGGGCTCGAACATCGCGCGGCAATGGATCGACCGCGACGGGGTCGATGTGCTGCTCGACGTGACCACCAGCTCCGTCGCGCTCGCGGTCAACGACATCTGCCGCGAGAAGAACAAGGTCCATATCAACAGCGCCGCCGCCACCTCCGACCTGACCGGCACGCGCTGCACGCCCAATACCGTGCATTGGACCTACGACACCTCCATGCTGGCGAAGTCGACCGGCGGCGCCATGGTGCGGGCCGGCGGCGACAGCTGGTTCTTCATCACCGCCGACTACGCCTTCGGCCATGCGCTGGAACGCGACACCGGCGAATTCGTGCGCCAGGCCGGCGGGCGCGTGGTCGGCAATGTGCGCACGCCATTCCCGGGCACCACGGATTTCTCTTCCTTCCTGGTGCAGGCGCAGGCCAGCCGCGCCAAGGTCGTCGGCCTCGCCAATGCCGGCAGCGACACGACGAATTGCATCAAGCAGGCCGCCGAATTCGGGCTGACCCGGCGCGGCGTGAAGCTCGCCTCGCTGCTGATGTTCATCACCGACGTGCATGCGCTCGGCCTGCAGACCGCGCAGGGGCTGGTCTGCAGCGAAACCTTCTACTGGGACCTGAACGACCGCACCCGCGCCTTCACCCAGCGCGTGCTGCCGAACATGCTGGGGCTGCGGCCGGCGATGACCCAGGCCGGCTGCTATGCCGGGGTCCTGCATTACCTGAAGGCGGTGAAGGATATGGGCGTCGCCGCGGCCAAGGCCTCGGGCGCCGAGGCGGTGGCGCGCATGAAGGCGCTGCCGACCGATGACGACGCCTTCGGCCCCGGCAGCATCCGGGCCGACGGCCGCAAGATCCACCCCGCCTATCTGTTCGAGGTGAAGGCCCCGGCCGAAAGCCGCGGCCCCTGGGACTACTACAAGCTGCTGCAGACCACCGCCGCGGAGGAGGCCTTCCGGCCGCTCGCGCAGGGTGGCTGCCCGTTGATCCGTGCCTGACCGCATGGGCGATCCGAGAAGGGAGACTATCCGATGACCATGACCCGACGCGGCCTTCTGGCGGCCGGCACCGGCGCCGCGGCGCTGCCATGGAGCCACGCCCGCGCCCAGGCGGCGAACACCATCAAGATCGGCGTGCTGAACGACCAGTCCGGCACCTATCGCGACCTGTCCGGCCCGGGCTCCACCGTCTGCGTGCGCCAGGCGATCGCCGAACTCGGCAGCCTCGGCTTCCAGGTCGAGGTCGTGCAGGCCGATCACCAGAATCGCCCCGATGTCGGATCGACCATCGCGCGCACCTGGTTCGACCGCGACGGCGTCGACGCCATCTTCGACGTGCCGACCAGTTCGGTGGCGCTCGCCGTCGCCGGCGTCGCGCGGGAGAAGAACAAGGTCTACATCAACAGCGGCGCCGGCTCCTCCGATCTCAGCGGCGCGCAGTGCACCCCGAACACCATCCACTGGACCTACGACACCTGGATGCTCGCCAAGGTGACCGGCGGCGCCATGGTGCGGGCGGGCGGCGACACCTGGTTCTTCATCACCGCCGACTACGCCTTCGGCCACGCGCTGGAACGCGACACCACGAACTTCATCAATGCCGCCGGCGGCCGCGTGCTCGGCAGCGTGCGCACGCCCTTCCCGGGCACCACCGACTTCTCCTCCTTCCTGGTGCAGGCGCAGGCGAGCCGGGCCAAGGTGATCGGCCTCGCCAATGCCGGCGCCGACACCATCAACAGCATCAAGCAGGCGGCCGAATTCGGGCTGACCCGGCGCGGCGTGAAGCTCGCCGGCCTGCTCGTCTTCCTCACCGACGTGCATTCGCTCGGGCTGCAGACGGCACAGGGCCTGGTGCTGGGCGAGACCTTCTACTGGGACCTGAACGACCGCACCCGCGCCTTCACCCAGCGCGTGCGCGGCAACATGCCGGGCAACCAGCCGCCGACCATGGTGCAGGCAGGCTGCTATTCCGGCGCGCTGCACTACCTGAAGACGGTGAAGGACATGGGCGTGGCTGCCGCCAAGGCCTCCGGCAGCGAGACCGTCAGCCGCATGAAGGCGATGCCGACCGAGGATGACGCCTTCGGCGCCGGCTCGATCCGCGCCGACGGGCGCAAGCTGCACCCGGCCTACCTGTTCGAGGTGAAGGCCCCGGGCGAAAGCAGGGGCGCCTGGGACTACTACAAGCTGCTGCAGACGGTGCCGGCCGAGGAGGCCTTCCGGCCGCTGGCCGAAGGGGCCTGCCCGATCGTGCGCGGCTGACGCCGCGCCTGGTACGCCGGAGCGGGGGACACATCCCGCCCGGCGTGGCCGGCAATGACAACAGGGAGACGAACCGAGATGACGACCTCACGACGCGCTCTTCTGGCGACCGGCGCGGCGGCGGCCCTGCTGCCGGTGCCGCTGTCGCGTGCCCGCGCGCAGGCCAACACCATCCGCATCGGCGTGATGAACGACCAGTCCGGCCCCTACCGCGACATCGGCGGACCGAACGGCGTCATCATGGCGCAGGTCGCGGCGCAGGAATTCGGCAATCGCGGCTTCACGGTGGAGGTGATCGGCGCCGACCACCAGAACCGCCCCGATGTCGGCGTCAACCTGGCGCGGCAATGGTACGACCAGGGCGTCGACATGATCCTCGACGTGCCGACCTCCTCGGTCGGGCTCGCGATCAACAACGTCGCGAAGGAGAAGAACAAGGTCTACATCAATGTCGGTGCCGCGACCTCGGACCTGACCGGCACGGCCTGTACCCCGGTGACCGCGCATTGGGTCTACGACACCTACATGCTGGCGAAGTCGACCGGCGGCGCCATGGTGCGGGCCGGCGGCGACAGCTGGTTCTTCATCACCGCCGACTACGCCTTCGGCCATGCGCTGGAACGCGACACCACGAATTTCGTGCGCGCCGCCGGCGGCCGGGTGATGGGCAGCGTGCGCTATCCCTTTCCGGCGACCACGGACTTCTCCTCCTTCATCCTGCAGGCGCAGGCCAGCCGGGCGAAGGTGATCGGCCTGGCCAATGCCGGTGCCGACACCATCAACAGCATCAAGCAGATCGCCGAATTCGGGCTGACCCGCCGCGGCGGCGTGAAGATCGCGGCACTGCTGATGTTCATCGCCGATGTCCACGGCCTCGGGCTCGAGATCGGGCAGGGGCTGGTGATGACGGAAAGCTTCTATTGGGACCTGAACGACAGGACCCGCGCCCTGTCCCGGCGGGTGCAGCCGCGGCTCAACAACCGTGCCATGCCGAACATGGTGACCGCGGGCAACTACTCCGCGACGCTGCATTACCTGAAGGCGATCGCCGACATGGGCATCGCGGCATCCAAGCAGTCGGGCGTCGAGGTGATGAACCGGATGAAGGCGATGCCGGTGGAGGATGAGGCATTCGGCCGCGGCACGCTGCGCCAGGACGGCCGGATGATGATCCCCTCCTACCTGTGGGAGGTGAAATCCCCGGCCGAATCGAGTGGCCCATGGGATTATCTGAAGCTGCTGCAGACCACCCCGGCGGAAGAGGCCTGGCGGCCGCTTTCCGAGGGGAATTGCCCGCTCGTGCGTTCCTGACGCGCGATTCCAACCGGAGACGATGGACCGCGATGGACGATATTTTCGGCATACCCGCGCCGCTGCTCTTCGGGCAGCTCCTGCTCGGCCTGATCAACGGCGCCTTCTACGCCATGCTCTCGCTCGGCCTCGCGGTCATCTTCGGCCTGCTCAACATCATCAACTTCACCCATGGCGCCCAGTTCATGATGGGCGCCTTCGCGGCCTGGATGCTGCTGAACTGGCTGGGGCTGAACTACTGGCTGGCGCTGATCCTGGTGCCGCTCATCATCGGCGCCATCGGCGTGCTGATGGAATGGCTGATGATCCGGCGATTGTACAAGCTGGACCATCTCTACGGGCTGCTGCTCACCTTCGGCATCGGGTTGATCATCGAAGGGCTGTTCCGCAATGAGTTCGGCTCCTCCGGCCTGCCCTACCAGATCCCGCCGCAGCTTTCCGGCGCCTGGGACCTCGGCTTCATGTTCCTGCCGGTCTATCGCGGCTGGGTGGTCGGTTTCGCGCTGGCGACCTGCCTCGTCACCTGGCTGGTGATCGAGAAGACGCGGCTCGGCGCCTATCTGCGCGCGGCGACCGAGAATGCCTCCCTGGTGCAGGCCTTCGGCGTGAACGTGCCGCGCATGGTCATGCTGACCTATGGCGCCGGTGTCGGCCTGGCGGCGCTGGCCGGCGTGCTGGCGGCGCCGATCTATTCGGTCAATCCGCAGATGGGCTCGAACCTCATCATCGTGGTCTTCGCGGTGGTGGTGATCGGCGGCATGGGGTCGATCCTCGGCTCGGTCGTCACCGGCTTCGGCCTCGGCATCGTCGAGGGGCTGACCAAGGTCTTCTGGCCGGAGGCTTCGGCCACCGTCATCTTCGTCATCATGGTGATCGTATTGCTGGCGCGCCCCGCCGGCCTTTTCGGGAGGGCCTGATCCATGGCCTCGCAGAACACCGCCGCGGCGCCGACCCTGCCCGTGGAACGCTCGGGGCCGCCGGCCGCCTTCGGCTTCAGCCTGCCGCAGCTCATCGCCTTCCTGGTGCTGCTGGCTTTCCTGGCCGGGGCGCCCTTCATCGGGCTCTACCCCGTCTTCCTGATGAAGCTGCTCTGCTTCGCCCTCTTCGCCTGCGCCTTCAACCTGCTGATTGGCTATGTCGGGCTGCTGAGCTTCGGCCATGCCGCCTATTTCGGCATGGGCGGCTATATCGCCGGCCACCTGGCGAAGGTCGCCGGCCTGACGCCGGAACTCTCGATCCTGGCGGGCGGCGCGGTGGCTGCCGGCCTCGGCGCCGTCTTCGGCTGGGTCGCCATCCGCCGGCAGGGCATCTACTTCGCGATGATCACCCTGGCCCTGGCGCAGATGGTCTATTTCTTCTGCGTCCAGGCCCCCTTCACCGGCGGCGAGGACGGCATCCAGGCGGTCCCGCGCGGCAAGCTGTTCGGCATCATCGACCTGTCGGCCGACCTCGCGATGTACTGGGTGGTCGCCGCCGTCTTCCTGATCGGCTTCCTGCTGGTCCACCGCGTCGTGCATTCGCCTTTCGGCCAGGTGATGAAGGCGATCCGGGAGAATGAGCCGCGCGCCACCTCCCTCGGCTACCGCACCGACGACTACAAGCTGATGGCCTTCATCCTGTCCTCGGGGCTGGCCGGGGTGGCGGGTGCCACCAAGGCGATCGTCTTCGGCATCGCGACCCTGACCGACGTGCACTGGTCGATGTCGGGGGAGGTGGTGCTGATGACCTTGGTCGGCGGCCTCGGCACCGTCTTCGGGCCGGTGGTCGGCGCCGCCGTGATCGTCACCATGCAGAACTACCTGGCGGAAATGGGCGCCTGGGTGACGGTGATCCAGGGCGGCATCTTCGTGGCCTGCGTGCTGGCCTTCCGGCGCGGCATCCTGGGTGAGCTCGCCGCGCTGCTGCGCGTGAAGCTGTAGATCGTTTTCGGGGCAGGGCTGCCATGATCCTGGGCGAAACCGGGCGGGCGCGGCGTCGCGGCCGCGCCGCGGGGCCTTGCGGTTTCCGCGTGGGGTGGGATGGTGACATCCCATGACGGCGGCATTGCACATCGAAGACCTTTCGGTCGAATTCGCCACCGATCGCGGCCGGTTGCGCGCGGTGGATGGCGTCTCCTTCTCGGTGGCGCCTGGCCGCACCCTGGCGGTGGTGGGTGAGAGCGGATCGGGCAAGTCGGTCAGCGCGCTGGCGGTCATGGGGCTGCTGCCTGGCTCCGCCCGCATCGGCGGCCGCATCGCGCTGGATGGGGAAGACCTGCTGGCCTTGCCGACCGAGGCGATCCGCGGGCGGCGTGGCGGCGCCATGGCGATGATCTTCCAGGAACCGATGACCAGCCTGAACCCCGCCTTCACCGCGGGGGAACAGGTGGCGGAGGTGCTCCGCGTGCATCGCGGCCTCGACCGCCGGGCCGCCTTCGCGGAGGCGGTGGCGATGCTGGAGCGGGTGCGCATCCCCGATGCGGCGCGGCGGGCACGGCAATACCCGCATCAGCTTTCGGGCGGCATGCGGCAGCGGGTGATGATCGCGATCGCGCTGGCCTGCCGGCCGCGGCTGCTGCTGGCCGATGAGCCGACCACCGCGCTCGACGTCACCGTGCAGGCGCAGATCCTGGCGCTGCTCAGCCAGCTCAAGCAGGAGACCGGGACGGCGGTGGTGCTGATCACCCATGATCTCGGCGTGGTCGCGGACCATGCCGATGATGTGGCCGTGATGTATGCCGGCCGCGTCGTGGAAAGCGCGCCCGCCGCGATGCTGTTCGCGCGTCCGGAGCATCCCTATACCGTCGGCCTGCTCGGTGCCGCGCCGAAGCTGGAGGGCGGGGAAGGGCGGCTCGCCTCCATCGAAGGCACGGTGCCGGACATGCGCGACCCGCCGCCCGGCTGCCGCTTCGCGCCGCGCTGCCCCTTCGCCGTCGCGCGCTGCGTGGCGGAGCCGCCGCCATTGGCCGAGGTCGCGCCCGGCCATCTGACCGCCTGCTGGCGCGCGCCGCTGGCACAGGTGCTGGAGGCGGCATGACATCGCCCGTTCCCCTGCTCGAGCTCGATGATGTCGAGAAGCATTTCCCGGTGCGCGACGCGCTCGGGCGATCGCGTGGCGCGGTGCGGGCGGTGGACGGCGTTTCGCTCGGCGTGGCGGAAGGCCAGGTGCTGGCGATCGTCGGTGAATCCGGCTGCGGCAAGTCGACGCTCGGCCGCGTCGCGCTGCGGCTGATCGAAGCCGATCGCGGCGCCATCCGCTTCCAGGGCGAGGATCTGCGCCGACTGTCGGGCAAGGCGCTGCGCGCCCGGCGGCGCGACATGCAACTGATCTTCCAGGACCCCTTCGCCAGCCTCGATCCGCGCATGACGGTCGAGGATGCGGTGGCGGAGCCGCTGATCCTGCACGGCACCGTGCCACGGGCGCGCATCCGCGACCGGGTGGCGGAGATGCTGGCGCGCGTCGGGTTGCGGCCGGAACTGGCGCGGCGCTGGCCGCACGAGTTCAGCGGCGGCCAGCGCCAGCGCGTCGCGATCGCCCGCGCGCTCGCCTCCGGCCCGCGGCTGGTGATCGGCGACGAACCGGTCAGCGCGCTCGACGTCTCGGTGCAGGCGCAGGTGGTGAACCTGCTGCAGGACCTGATCCGCGAGCTCGGCCTGACCTTCATCCTGATCAGCCACGACCTCGGCGTGGTGCGCCACATCGCCGACCGCGTCGCGGTGATGTATCTCGGCCGCATCGTGGAGGAAGGGCCGGCGGCGGCGGTCTTCGCCAATCCGCGCCATCCCTATACCCGCGCGCTGCTGGCCGCGGTGCCGGGGCAGGGAACCCAGGCGCCGCCGCTCGAAGGCGATGTGCCGAGCCCGATCGCGCCGCCCGCCGGGTGCCGCTTCCATACCCGCTGCCCGCACGCCCAGCCGGTCTGCGGCAAGGAGGTGCCGCTGCTGCTCGGCGCCGGTCAGCGCGCCGCCTGCCATTTCGCGGATGTGCTGCCGCCGGCGCCGCCGCTGCGCGAAGCCGACCCGGGCGGCGACCGCCTGCGCCGCCTGCAAGCCTTCTTCCGCCAGCCCATTGCCCGATCGGAAACCATGCCATGAAACGCGCCTGGACCGCCGCCATTGCCGTTGCCGCGCTGCTGACCGCGCAGGCGGCCTCGGCGCAGAACCTGCGCATCGGGCTGCGCGAGGATCCCGACATCCTGGATCCCACCATGTCGCGCACCTATGTCGGCCGCATCGTCTATGCCGCGCTTTGCGACAAGCTGTTCGACATCGACGAACGCCTGCAGATCGTCCCGCAGCTCGCCACCGGCTACCGCTGGGAGGATCCGCGCACGCTGGTCATTACCCTGCGCGAGGGCGTGCAGTTCCATGACGGGGAACGGATGGACGCGGCGGCGGTGATCGCGTCCCTCAACCGGCACCTGACGCTGCAGGGCAGCTTCCGCCGCAGCGAGATCAGCGACATCGAGAGCATGGAGATCGTGGATCCGCTGACGGTCCGCATCAAGCTGAAGGCGCCCTCCGCCTCCTTCCTGTCGCAGCTCACCGACCGCGCCGGCATGATCATGAGCCCGCGCGCGACGGAGGCGCTGGGCCGCAATTTCGGCACCCGGCCGGTCTGCGCTGGGCCCTTCCGCTTCGTCGAACGGGTGGCGCAGGAGCGCATCGTGGTGGAGCGCTTCCCGGAATACTGGGACCGCGACCGCATCCAGATCCAGCGCGTCACCTACCTGCCGATCCCGGACAACAATGTCCGCATGGCCAACCTGCAGTCGAACGCCATCGAATTCGGCGAGCGCATGGAGCCGGACGATGTCCGCACCGCGCAGCGCAACCGCAACCTGCGCGTGGTGCCGGTGGAGGAGCTGGGCTACCAGAGCATCACCATCAATATCGGCAATGGCGAGCGTGCCAATACCCCGCTCGGCCGCGACGCCCGCGTGCGCCGCGCCTTCGAGCTGTCGATCGATCGCGCGGCCATCAACCAGGTGGTCTATGAGGGGATGTACACCCCGACGCGCCAGCC
>DASYDR010000393.1:0-3337 GCA_036499545.1 Roseomonas sp.
CATCCTCCGTGATCATGCGCCAGATCGCGGCGACCTCGTCATCGCTGCCGCGCTGGGTGACGATGCCCTGCATGTTCGCCTGCCGCAGCAACTGCCCGTCACCGAACGGCGTGAAGGGGTTGAGGATATTGTTGGAGGCGATCGAGCAGAGCACGCCCTGCTGCGCCAGCCGGTTCGCATCGACGACGCTGCGCGGCACATCGGCATCCCGGTGG
Organism: Roseomonas sp.; assembly: GCA_036499545.1. Lineage (GTDB taxonomy): Bacteria > Pseudomonadota > Alphaproteobacteria > Acetobacterales > Acetobacteraceae > Plastoroseomonas. The sequence goes on from DASYDR010000393.1 coordinate 216, forward strand.
CGGCCGCCGAGATAGAGATCGGTCGCGGTCAGCACGGTCAGCGCGACGCCGGCACCGGCCATGCGCTTCGCCACGTCGTCGACCCGCGCCGGCGCCGCGGCGGCAAGCTTGGTGACATGCCCGACCGCGACGCGACCGCCATAGCCGTATTGGTCGGCCAGATCGCAGACCAGCAGCGTATCGAGGTCATCCGCGGTGGCGCCGCTGTCGAGATGCATGTCGATATCGGCATCGAAGTCGCGCGCGATCTCGAAGACGCGGCGGATCTGGGCGGCGCGGTCGGTGTCGTAGTTCGGCGCCGCGCCGACGACGCGGGCGCCGGCCCGCATCGCCGCGACCATCAGCTCATCGGTGCCGGGATTGTTGGTCAGCCCTTCCTGCGGCATCACGCAGATCTCGAGGTCGATCGCCCAGGCATAGGCGTCGATCAGCGCCTTCACGCCCTCCAGCCCGCGCAGCGCCACCCTGGGATCCACCTCCACATGCGTGCGCATGCGGGTGGCACCATGCAGGATGCAGCTCTCGATGGTGCCGGCGGCGCGCGCGGTCACATCCTCCACCGTGAAGGTATGCTTGACCTCGGAGACGCGCTCCATCGCGCGATGCGGCATGCGCGTCGCCTCGCAGGCGCAGCGGGCGAGGATGCAGGATTTGTCGAGATGGATATGGGTCTCGACGAAGCCCGCGCAGACCAGCCGGCCCTCCGCATCCGCCTCCTGCCGCGCCGCGGCGCCGAGGCTGGGGGCGATCGCGGCGATGCGGCCATCCTTCACGCCGATATCGAGCAAGGGATCGGCAGCCGCTGCCTTGGGAAGGCGCGCCCGGCGCAGGATGAGGTCGAAATCCATCAGGGTCTCCGCTGTGACGTGGCTTGATTGTCGATGGGACCACGCGGCACGGTGATTGCAAAGACCGCACCGTGCACTTCGCGCCACGCACGTCGCGCCTCGCCCGCCCCTGATACGGAGTTCCTTTGGCAATGTCGTCCTTTGCTCTCTCCCGCCGCGCCCTGCTGGGCGGTGCCGGCTTGCTCGCGGCCCCGGTGATCGCCCGCGCCCAGCCCGCCTGGCCGGAGCGGCCGATCCGCTGGATCGTCAATTTCCCGCCGGCCGGCGCCGCCGACATCCTCTCCCGCGCCATGGGCGACTGGTTCGGCAACCGGCTCGGCCAGCCGATCGTCATCGAGAACCGCCCCGGCGCCGGCGGCATGGTCGGCGCCGATGTCCTGGCCAAGGCGCGCGGCGACACGCATACGGTCATGATCTCGAGCGCCGCCTCGCACGGCATCGGGCCCGTGCTCTATGCGAATGTGCCTTATGACCCGCTGGGCGATTTCACCCATCTGCGGCTGATCGGCACCTTCCCGAGCGTGCTGCTGGTGAACCCGGATTTCCCGGCCCGGACGCTCGCGGAGTTCATCGACCGCGCCAAGGTGTCGGGCGGGCTGCAATACGCCTCCGGCGGCAATGGCACCATGAACCACCTGATCGGGCAGTTGCTGGCGCGCGCGACGGGGGTGGAGCTGACGCATGTGCCCTATCGCGGTTCCGCGCCGGCGATGACCGACGTGATGGGCGGCCAGTTGCCGGCGGTGATGGAGAGCCTGCCCACCGCCATGGGCCATATCCGCGGCGGCCGCCTGCGCCCGCTCGCGGTCAGCGAGGCCGAGCGCGACCCGACCTTGCCGGATGTCCCGAGCTTCGCCGAAGCGGGCCTGCCGGCGATCACCTCCACCAACTGGTTCGGCTTTTCCGCCGCCGCCGGCATCCCGGCGGCGATCCGCGCGCGCTGGGAAGGGCTGATCGCCGAAGGGCTCGATTCCACCCTGGTGAAGGAACGCTTCGCGGCGATCGGCGTGCGCCCCGGCCGCCTCGATGCCGCCGGCTATGCGGCGCTGATCACCCATGAACTGGCGCGCTGGCGCGAGGTGATCCGCGGCGGCAATATCCGTGCGGATTGAACACGGCATCCGGACACGGCGCCGAGGTCGCGTTGCGGCGTGACCGCGGCAGCAACGTTGTACACAATGCTGCCGCGGCCCTCTGCGCTATTTGATGCCGCACCGAAGCCGCGTATCCTCCACCGCAAGAATCCTGGAGGAATACGGAATGACGACGCGCCGCACCCTGCTCGCCACCTCTCTCGCGCTGCCGGCCCTGGCCCGCGGCGCCGCGGCGCAGGGGCAGTGGCCGGACCGCATTGTGCGGGTGATCGTCCCCTGGCCGCCCGGCGGTTCCACCGACGTGATGGCGCGCATTCTCTCGGAACAGCTCAGCCAGAAGCTCGGCCAGAACTTCGTGGTCGAGAACCGGCCCGGCGCCGGCGGCAATATCGGCCATGACGCGATCGCGAAATCGGCGCCGGACGGCTATACCCAAGGTCCGATCACCGTCGGCGGCTGGTCGATCAACCAATATCTCTATTCCCGCCTGCCCTATGACCCGGACCGGGACATCACCCCGATCTCCATGCATTGGGAACTGCCGAACATCCTGGTGGTCTCGGCGCAGCACAATCCGGCGCGCAGCTTCCAGGACTTCGTCGCCTGGGCGAAGGCGCAGCGCAACGGCGTCAGCTATGGCAGCCCGGGCGTCGGCACCACCGGCCACCTCTCCGGTTCCATGTTCTGCAACCGCATGGGCATCGACGGGCAGCACGTGCCGTTCCGCGGTGCCGCGCAGATCGTCCCGGCGATGCTCTCGGGCGACCTGACCTTCGCGCTCGACAATCTCGCCAGCTATGTGCCGTTGATCGCGGAAGGCCGGTTGCGCGCCTTCGTCATCACCGGCAGCGACCGCTGGCCGACCCTGCCCGAGGTGCCGGTGATGCGCGACGTGGGCGTCGAGGATTTCGTCGTCACCTCCTGGTGCGCCTGGGCGGTGCCGAGCGGCGTGCCGCGGCCGATCATCGACCGGGTGAATGCGGCCATCAAGGAAGTGGCCGACAGCCCGGAGCAGCAGCAGCGCTTCCTGCGCGCCGGCGCACGCTGCGTCTGGGCGACGCCGGAGGATACCCTGGCCCGCGCCCGGCGGGAGCGCAGCATGTGGCAGGATCTGGTCCGCATCTCCGGCGCGCGGCTGGAGTAGAGCAGATCGCCGAAGGGCGGAATCGCCCGCAGGCGT
>DASYDR010000394.1:0-6351 GCA_036499545.1 Roseomonas sp.
CGGCATCCGCTTCAACTGGTAATCCAGACGCGGCCGCGCCAACCCGGCGCGGCCGCACACCCTTCCCTACCGCCTGCCCCCCCCACTGCCGGCCGCGTGACCCCTCACCCGGTCACGCGGCCGGTTTGCGTTTCAGCGGGGCGACGAGACGCTGGCGGGCGGCGGGCGGCGCCGGGAAGGCGGCGCCGCGCCGGGCTTCAGCCGCCCAGGCGGGGGCGCAGCGTGCCGGCCGCGGCCTGGGCCGGGAACACCGTGACCTGCCTGCCGCCCTGCCATTGCAGCAGGAAGGGGCGGACCCGGGTATTCTGGCCGCGCTCGTCGAAGCGCACGCCCCAGCCGGTCGCGGTGGTGCCTTCCGCGATATCGGTCGCCAGCACCGCGGCGCGGATCCGGTCCTTGTCGGTCGATCCCGCGCGCTGCACCGCGTCGAAGAAGACCTTGCCGCCGAAGTAGTTGACCAGCGAATGGCCGGAGCGCGGCTCAGAGCCGTATTTGCGCTGATAGGCTTCGACGAATTGCTTCACGCCGGGGGCATAGGCCTCGTTCACCTCGAACTGGGTGAAATCCACGTTCAGCACGCCTTCGAAGGCCGGGCCGATGGCGCGGGCGGTGTCGGTCAGGCTGTAGCCGGCGCCGGCGCCGATCACCATGCGCGGCTTCCAGTTCGCTTCCTGCATGCCGCGGAAGAACAGCACGATGTCGTTCTGGTAGCCGGTGTGCAGCACGACATCCGCATTGGCGCTGCGCAGCCGCTGGATGACGGAGGAGAGATCGACCGACCGCGCCGAATAGGCCAGCTTCTCGACCTGCTGCAGCCCGCGTTGGCGGATCAGCGCTTCCTGGAAGCCGGAGACGGTCTGCCCGTAGAGCGCGTCCTCATGCAGGATCGCCAGCCGCAGCGATTTCGGATCGGCGTTATAGGCCGGCGCCAGCGCTTCGGTGACGCCATCGATGATGGAGGCCGCGAAGTCGGAGCTGCGCGGGCAGGTGCGGAAGGTGTAGCGGAAGCCGCGTTCGGTGATCGGGTCGCTGATCGCGCCGGTCTCGAAATAGGGCACGCCCTGCAGCTCGGTCACCTGGGTGGCGGCGAAGGCGAGCGGCGATGCCTGGGTGCCGAACACCGCCACCACGCGCTCCACGCTCATCAGCCGGCGGGCTTCGCCGATCGCCTGGTTCTGGTCGACCGCATCGCCCTTCATCAGCCGCACCTGGCGGCCGAGCACGCCGCCGGCGCCATTGCGCTCCTCGGCCGCGATCTCCAGGCCGCGGAAGCTCTCATCGCCCAGCAGCGCGATCGGGCCGGAGAAGGGAAACAGCGCGCCGAAGCGCAGTTCGTTGCCCTGGGCACGGGCGATGCCGGGGGCGCCGAGCGCGGCGGCGGCGAGGCCCGCGAGCAGCGGGCGGCGGCGCATGATGGCCTGGCGGTCTGAATCGGGAGCTTCATGACCAGGCTTCCGATGATCGGAAGGCCGCATGGCCTGGAGGTCTGAATCGGAAGCTTCTTTACCGAGCGTCATCGCGATCCTCATGGGGAATGGCTCCCGTTTCGGTCGCGATGCTCCCCCTGAACCGCATCGACGGCAAGGCCGGGGCGGCTGGCGGCGCTGCTGGACTCCGGCCCCGCGCCCAGCCCACAAGGCTCCATGTCCTGGAACCACCCTTCGCCCGCGGCGGACGAAACCGCCTGGATCGCGCGGGCCAGACCCCTTGGCACCATCCTCTGCGAGGCCGCCTTCCGGATCGTGGAGGATGTCTATATCGGCCCGGCGGACGGGTTCACGCCGCGTGAATGGGCGGAAGCGCGCGTGCCGCTGCCGCCGCCCGCGCTGCCGTGCCGGCTGCCGGGCCGGGTGATCACCGCCGACCTGCTGGACCACGAAGACGCGCTGATCGCGCATTACCGGCGGATCGTCGCCATCGCGACGCGGCATGGCAAGCACGCCGCGCTGCGGCAGCCCTTCCCCTGGTTCGCCGTCACGCCGGTCATCATCGGGCATGGCGAGGTCCGCGCGGGCTTTCCCTGGAACGATGACCTGGACAGCGCCACGGCGATCCTGCGCGCCCTGGCCTCGGCCGGGCAGGCGCCGGACGGCACCGTCTGGGACGACGAGGACCAGGGCTGGGCGATCCGGATCACCGCCATGGCGGGCACGATCCGCGGCGTCGAATGGGATGCCGAGGGACCGCCGCCCGCCGATGCCGGCTGGGCGGTCGAAGCCGGGCTGCTCGCGCGGCAGGCCGCCGCGGCGCTGGCCCGGCTCGATGTGATCCAGGGCCGCCTGGCGCATGCCCTGGGGAGGGACTGCTGGACCCGGCGGCCGTGAAGATCAGCCGATGGTCTCGGCCGCCGGCGTGGCATCGGCCGCGGGCGGGTTCACGCCGCGATCGTGCAGATGCGGCCGGGGGCTGCGGTCGATCAGCAGGCTGAGCAGCTCCGGCCGGCTGTAATGGCCGCGCGAATCCATCATGCGCTTGCGCTTGTCGATCTCGCGGAAGTCGAGATCGGCGATGACCTCGCCTTCGCCGGACCGCAGCGCATCCCCGATCAGCATGCCGTCCGGCTTGACGATGGCGGTGTAGCAGCCGCCGCTGATCGGCCCGATGGCGCAGCCGGTATCCTGCATGATCCGCGCCTGCTGGTCGGCGTCCAGCCAGGCGGTGGCGTTCACCACGAAGCAGCCGGATTCCAGCGCGTGCTGCCGGATATTGACCGCCATCTGCTCGGCGAAGATGTCGCCGGCGAAGGAGCCGGGATACATGGCCGAATGGATCTGCTCGCCATCCGCCATCAGCGCGTAGCGGGCGAGCGGATTGTAGTGTTCCCAGCAGGCGAGCTGGCCGATGCGCCCGACCGCGCTGTCGACGGCGCAGAGGCCGGACCCGTCGCCCGCGCCCCAGATCATCCGCTCATGATAGGTGGGGGAGATCTTGCGGCGGCGCTGGATCAGGCTGCCATCGGCGTCGAACAGCAGCTGGGTGTTGTAGAGGGTGCCGCCGTCGCGCTCATTGACGCCGATGGAGACCACCATCTTCGCCTGCCGCGCCGCCTCCCCGATCGCGCGGGTGGCGTCGGAGGGCACGGTGACCGCCTGGTCGAGCAGCCGGAGATGCTGGGGCCCCATCGCATAGGGCGCCTCGACGAAGGAGAAATAGGGGTAATAGGGCACGACCGTTTCCGGGAAGGTCGCGAACTGCACGCCCTGGCGGCCGAGTTCCAGGATCTTGCGCACCACTTTGTCGACGGTGCCTTCGCGGCTGTAGAGCACCGGGCTGATCTGCACCGCGGCGGCCTTGACGATGGTCATCTGCTGGTCCTTGCAGGCTGGCGCCTGGAGATTCCCGCAATGGTGGGGAGATTATCCTTCCCGCCTCCAAGAACTCCGGCGCGATGGTCCCAGAAGCACTGGGTTCGTGTACTTGACCTAGCACCGCGACTGCCCCGGCCGTAGGTCGTTGTTGCCACCATTCGTGACATCGCCTGGTCCCGGCCGCGATGCCGCACATGCTCTGTCCCGCTGGCAGCGCTGCCCTGGCCGTCGCCCGCGGCCGCTTCCGGACGGCACGAATTCTGGGCATCATGCGGTTTCCGGACATGCCGAGGTCACCATGCACAAGGTCGGTTTCATCGTGCCGGCTGGCTTCCAGCTCATGAGCCTGGCGGCCTTGTCGGCCTTCGAGGTCGCGAACCTGGCGCCCCCGGGCCCGCATTACGCGGTGCGGCTGCTGTCGGAACATGGCGGCCCGGTGCTGTCGTCGGGCGGCATGGCGGTGGTCACGGAGGCGTTCGGGACGCCGGATTTCGACACCGTCATCATGGGCTCGCTCACCGCATCGGAACTCCCGCCTTCCGACCCGGCGCTGATCACCTATCTGCGCGCCGCGGCGAAGACGGCGCGGCGCACGGCCTCCATCTGCAGCGGCGCCTTCGTCCTGGCCGAGGCCGGGCTGCTGGACGGGCGCCGGGCGACGATGCACTGGGCGCATGCGGCGGCGTTCCGGGCCCGGTTCCCGCAGGTCAGGGCCGAGGAGGACCGGATCTTCATCAATGACGGCCCGATCTGGACCTCGGCCGGGATGACGGCCGGGATCGACCTCGTCCTGGCGCTGATCGAGAACGACCTGGGTGCCGAGGCCGCGACATTGGTCGCCCGCCGCCTGGTCATGAACCAGCGCCGGATGGGCGGGCAGAAGCAGCATTCCGCCCTGCTGGAGATGACACCGAAATCCGACCGCGTCGCGCTGGTCCTGGCCCATATCCGCCAGAACCTGCGCAGCGCTCTGACGATCGAGGAACTCGCCGCCGTCGCCAGCCTCAGCCCGCGCCAGTTCAGCCGCGTCTTCCTGGCCGAGACCGGGCAGTCACCGGCGAAGGCGGTGGAGCAGCTCCGGCTCGAAGCCGCCAGGTTCATGGTGGAGGATGGGCGGCTTTCGGTGAACGTGGTGGCGCGGGAAACCGGCTTCGCGGATCGGGAACGCATGCGCCGCGCCTTCATCCGCACCTATGGCGTGCCGGCGCAGGCGCTGCGGATGCATGCCCGGCAGGGCTGAGAGAGCGCCGGTCGCGCCAGTGACGCCGGTATCGAAACGTGTGCCTCTACATCCATAACGACAGGCCGGCAACTGACGCCCGACAGAAATTTTTCCAGGAATAATTCAAAACCACATTACTCGCATTCGTCACTGGTGCATTGCCGGCCCGCAAATCAGATTTCCGTGCTCGATCAGTTCTGCAGCGATCCATCGATGATGGGATTGAAAGCCCAATATCGATACTGGAAGCGCACCGAATTCATCTTTGCTGGGCGTGTACGGAGAGACTCCATGCGGAAGCGGGACGGATACGCGTGCGGGCATAGCTCTCGCCGCCGGCATGGATACCGGGCGCCCTCCGCCACCATCCTGTACCTGACCGGGGCCGCCCTGGTCCCGGCGCTGCTCGCGACCCCGGCGCGGGCCGCCAACCTCCAGGCCGGGTCGGAGACCGAGCTGCGCGCGGCCATCGCCATGGCCAATGGCAGTGCCGACCCGTCATCGACGATCACCCTGACCGGCAATGTCACGATCACCAATCCCGCGCTGCTGCCCGCGCTCGCGAAGCCGCTGACGATCAATACCGGCGGCTTCACCCTGCAGGGCGCGACGGGCGGCAATGCGCTGGCATGGACCGGCGGCACCATCACCATCACGGGCAGCGGCAGCGTCGTCGGTGGTGCCGGCAGCAACCGTGACGCGGGGGCCGGCACCGGCACGGTCGGCGCCGCGGGCAACGGCCTGGTCATCAATGGCGTCACGCTCGACAACGGCAGCCGCATCATCGGGGGCGCCGGCGGCAGCATCGTCAACGCGCCGGGCAATGCCGCCGGCCAGGTCGGCGCGGCCGGCGGCACCGGCCTGGTGATGACCGGCGGCAGCGCCGTCAACACCATCAATGGCAGCATCCAGGGCGGGCTGGGCGGGCTCGGCGCGACTATCGGGGATTCGGGACATGGCGCAGGCGGCCTCGGCCTGAACCTCTCGGGTGGCGGCACCTTCGTCAACAACGGCGTCATCGTCGGCGGCGACGGGCGGCCCGGCGGCGGCACCACGGCCAATACCGGCAGTGCCGGCGGCGGCGGCGCGATCGTGACCGACAGCACGCTGGAGAATAATTTCAGCATCATCGGCGGCGATGGCGGCAATGACGGCGCCGGTGGCGTGGCGATCATCGCCACGCGGTCGCGCATCATCAACAGCGACACCATCGAGGGCGGCACCGGCGGCCCCGATGGCGACGCCGCGGACGCCATCCGCTTCAACGGCGGCGGCAATGTGCTGGAACTGCGCGGCGGCTTCACGATCACCGGCAACGTCATCGCCGGCGCCACCGACACGCTGGTGCTCGGCGGCACGTCGAATGACAGCTTCAGCATGTCCGATGTCGGCGCGGCCGCGCAGTATCGCGGCTTCGGCGCCTTCGAGAAGACCGGCACCAGCACCTGGACGCTGACCGGCAGCACCGCGACCGTCACGCCCTGGACGATCCACCAGGGGACGCTGTCGGTCGCGGGCGACGGCGCGCTCGGCGCCACCTCCGGCACGCTGACCATCGATGGCGGCATCCTGCGCGTGACGGGGACCGGCTTCACCAGCACGCCGCGCCCGATCATCCTCGGCAACAATGGCGGCGGCTTCGATATCGCCGCCGCCGGCGCCACCTTCACGGTGGCGCAGATCCTCGGCGGCAATGGCCCGATCGAGAAGCTCGGCGCCGGCACGCTGATCCTGACCGGCACCAACACCTATGCCGGCGGCACCACGATCAGCGCCGGCACGCTGCAGCTCGGCAATGGCGGCACGACGGGCGGCATCCAG
>DASYDR010000395.1:0-12270 GCA_036499545.1 Roseomonas sp.
GAGCGTGATCGGTTGAGGTGGACTCACCGAAAACCGTGAATCACGCGATTAAACAAAGCTCTGGAGCAGGATGCGTGAGCGCTTGCGAACGCATCCTGCTCCAAGGCCAAAGGACGCCGGCAGGCCCCGCGGCCGCAGGCCGCCAATAGTCTCGGCGGGGCGAGTGCCGCGATGCCCCGGGGCCGCGAATGCGGCCGCCGGCGCTTGAGGACCAACTAATCCTGATAACTGCTGATCTCGATCAGGTTGCCATCCGGGTCGCGGCAATAGACCGAGCGGATGGGGCCGAGCGCCCCGTCCTTCACCACCGGGCCCTGGGCGATCGCGACGCCGCATTGCGTCAGGTGCTCGGCCACCTGTTCCGCGGCGACGGTGACGATGAAGCAGAGGTCCTGGCTGCCCGGCGCCGGCGCGACGCCGGACCACCATGCCTCCTGGCTCGCACTCGCCGGCCGCAGGTTGATCTTCTGGCCGCCGAAGGCCAGCGCGGTGCGCTTGTGCGGGCCGAATTCCGTCACGTCCATGCCCAGCACCCGCTGGTACCAGGAGGCGGAGGTGGCGACGTCGCGGCAGGTGATGACGAGGTGGTCGAGTCGGTCGACGGCGAAGCGCATGGCGGGCGTGTCTCCGGTTTGAATCCGGCTTAACCCGGATATCTCACCAGGGACACTCGCTCTCGCTTGGTCTCGGCGGCGCCTGGCATTCCGCGGTGCTTGCCAGGACAATCAGTCCTGGCTCCGCGCCGCGAAACACCAGGCACCAACGATCCCGGCGCGATCATCGGTGCCCTGGTGAGATATCCGGCTTAACCGCCAGCGCCGCGCCTGTCACGCATGCAGGTATTGCAGCCTCGGGGAAGGGAGTTCGGCTTTGACGCAGGCAATCTACACCATGGTGCGCGCCGATGATTGGGCGGCGGCGGAGCGGCTCGGCCACTATGCCGGCAGCGCCGATGACCGCCGCGACGGCTTCCTGCATTTCTCGGATGCCGGCCAGTTGCGCGCCAGCGCGGCGAAGCACCGCGCGGGGGAACGCGACCTGCTGCTGGTCGCCGCCGACCCGGCCGCACTCGGCGACGCTCTCCGCTTCGAGCCGGCGGCGGGCGGCAAGCGCCCCGGCCTGTTTCCGCATCTCCATGGCGTGCTGCCGCTGGCGGCCGTCACCAGCGTCACGCCACTGCCGCTCGGATCGGACGGCCTGCATCGGTTTCCGCCGGAGATTCCCTAGAGCAGGATGCATTCGCAAGCGCTCACGCAATCCTGCTCCAGGGCTTTGTCTGATCGCGTGATTCACGGTTTCCGGTGAATCCACCTCAACCGATCACGCTCCAGGCTCGCGGCCCTCCAGCAGGGCGCGATGGGCCAGCAGGCCGCCGCCGACCAGGTCGAAGAACGCGCGGATGCGGGCGGTATGGCGCAGATCGGCATGGGTGATCAGCCATAATTCCCGCGTGAGTTCCGGGAGCGGCGGCAGAACCCGCCGGATATCCGCTTCCGGATCGCCGAGATAGCAGGGCAGCAGCGCGAGGCCGATGCCGGCCTTCACCGCCATGAGCTGGTTGATCAGGCTGGTCGACCGATAGACCATCGCCGCCGGGGCGATCCGCCGCGCCAGCCAATCGGCGGCCGTCGTCCTGGCCGTGCCATCCCAGCCGATGAACCGGTGTCCGGCCAGCGCGGGGACGTCGCCTGGCCGGCCTTGGGTCTCGAGATAGGCTTCGCTCGCATAGATGGTCCAGGCGGCGTCCGCGATCTTGCGGCCGAAGAGGTCGCCCGCCTGCGGCCGTGTCGCGCGGATCGCGATATCGGCCTCCCGCCGCGGCAGATCCAGTTGCCGGTTGTCGACCAGAAGCTCGATCTGGATGCCGTCATGGCGCTGCCGGAACGCCGCCAGCAGGCCGTTGAGGATCCGGTAGGCGAGGGTTTCGGAGGCGGTGATCCTGAGGCGGCCGGACAGGCGGGCGTCGCGGCCGGCGACCTCCCGGTCGACAGCGATCGCTTCCTGTTCCACGCGCTCGGCGGCGAGCGTCATGCGCTCGCCCGCCTCCGTCGGGCGGTACCGGCCCGCGCTTCGATCGAACAACTGCACGCCCATGCGCGCCTCCAGCGCATGCAGCCAGCGGAAGACCGTCGAATGATTGTGCCCCAGTGCCTTGGCGGCCGCGGTCAATGACCCCGCGCGTGTGATCGCGAGCACGAGGCGAAGGTCGTTCCAGTCATCCATGGCTTGCCGTTCCGCAACCTGTCCGCACCGAGCTGCGCGTGATCCTGCCGCCATGCAAGCCACCGTGGTGGAACCGCAGCTTGCGAAACGGACAGCGGGGCTTTCGGAACCACAAGGTGGCTTGCGGTCGTGCCAGGCGGAAGATCGCCGTCTTGGTGCAGGGTGAATGGACGTCATGATGAAGCTGTATGGGTTCTGGCGATCGGCCGCGGCGTTCCGCGTGCGCACGGCGCTCAATCTCAAGGGGCTGGCCTTCGAGGAGACGATGATCGACCTGGATGCGGGCGAGCAGGACATGCCGGCGTTCAAGGCCATCAACCCGGCGGCCGCGGTGCCGGTGCTGTTCGTCGATGCCGGGCCGCCCCTGACCCAGTCGCTGGCGATCCTGGAATATCTCGAGGAGCTGCACCCGATACCCGCGCTGCTGCCCGCCGATCCGCGCGGCCGGGCGCGGGTCCGATCCCTGGCACTGGTCTTCGCGGCCGATAGCCATCCGCTGATTGTCCCCCGCGTCGGCCGCTATCTGGCCGATGCCTTCGCGGTGGATGCGGCCGGGCGCACGGCATGGGTCCGGCATTGGCTGCGCGAGGGCCTGGTGCAGGCGGAGGCGCGCCTGGCGGGCGATCCGGCGACCGGGCGGTTCTGCCATGGCGATGCCCCGACCATCGCCGACCTGTGCCTGATGAGCCAGGTCGCCAGGGCGCATATCGCCAAGGTCGCCATCCTCGACCTGCCGACCGTGGGACGGATCGCCGAAGCCTGCCTGGCGATCGATGCCTTCCATGCCGGCCTCATCGGCCTGCCCATGACCAGGTGACCGTCCCCCGGCGTGCCGGCCGCGGCGGGTACGCCTGGTCGCGCGGTTCAGCCCGGCAGCGCGATCGGCTGCCGTCGGGTGATGCGGTAGACCGCGGCCGGCGGCAGGTTGCGCATGGCGCGGCCGATATGCGCCGCGGTCAGCCCCAGGTGATCGAGCAGCCGGCGCGGGACCGGGCAGCGCGGGCCATAGGTGAACTGGTAGAAGGCGCCGCCCGGCCGCAGGTAGCGGAAGGCGCCGGCCAGGACATAGGCGACCTTGCGGATCGGCATGGACAGCACCGGCAGGCCGCTGACCACGGCACCGACCGGCGCACCGTCGAACAGCGCCTGGCGCCCCACCTGCGCCGCATCCATGCGCAGCACCCGCGCCTGCGGGAAGCGCGTTTCCAGCACCGCGGCGAATTCCGGGCCGTACTCGACCAGGGTGAGATCGTCCTCGCGGACGCCGCGGCTCAGCAGCGCCCGGGTGAAGGCGCCGGTTCCCGGGCCGAGTTCCAGGATCGGCCCGTCGCCCGGCGCGATCTCCCGCGTCATCACCCGCGCCAGCGCATCGCCCGAGGGTGCGATGGCGGCGACCCGCAGCGGATCGGCCAGCCAGGAACGGAAGAAGCGGCCGAAATCGGAGGAAGGGCGGGGCCCGGCGGCGGTCATGAAACATCCTCTGGCTGGCGCGGCATCTTCGTCCGCTTTCGCTCGCCGGGCCACAGGCTGCGGCCCGGCAGCGCGGATATATGGTCGTGCCGGGGCCACACAACGTGACAAAGCGTCATCGGGCCGGCCCGGAGGACCATGCCGCCGGCCCCGGTCTGATCAGGGTGTCGCGGCCGCCGCCCGTGTGGCGCCGGCGCTGCGGGCCCGTTCGCTCGCGATGCAGGCGGCGACGACGATCGCCGCCCCCGCCAGCGTCGCCAGCGCCGGCAGCCGCCCCCAGAGCGCCAGGTCGAAGCCGAGCGCGAAAAGCAGGGCGGTGTATTCGAAGATCGCCAGCCGCGCCGCATTGGCGTGGCGGAAGGCGAGCGACATCGCCAACATCGCGACACCCGACACCGCGCCGTTCAGCGCCAGCAGCGCCAGGTCGCGCGGGCCTGGCGGCACCCAGTCCGCGGCGGCGAAGGGCAGGGCGGCGAGAACCCCGAGCAGGCTGGGCCAGAGGATGACCGCGGCCAGCCCCTGTTCGGTCCGGAGCCGGCGGTTCACCGTCATGATCACCGCGTAGCAGGCGGCGCCGAACCCGGCGCAGGCATAGCCCTGCCAGTGGCCGCCGGCGCTGACCGAAGGCGCGATCGCCATCGCGACGCCCGCGAAGCCGGCCGCGGTCCAGCCCCAGGCGCGGGCCGGCATCGCCTCCCCCAGCAGCAGGGCGGCCAGGCCCAGCATCATGAAGGGCGCGGTGAAATGCACCAGATAGGCCTCGGCCATCGACATCTGCCGCATGGCCAGGAAGAAGCCCGCCGCCGAGCCCAGCATCGCCATGGCGCGGATCGCGTGCAGCACCGGATGGGCGGTGGTCACCGGCCCGCCGGCGCCCGGCCGCAGCGCCCGGATCGCCAGTACCAGCAGCAGCAGCACCGCATGGCGGATGACCAGCACCTGGCCCACGCCATAGGCGCCGGACAGCAGCTTGCTGTTGGCATCCAGCACCGACCAGAGGCCGATCGCCGTGAGCAGCCAGGCGGGTCCGCGCAAGGCCCGCTCTCCCTTTGAAACCCGTGTGATGCCGGGGGTTCTGGCGGCCCGCCGCCGCTCCGTCAACGCGGGGGGTTTCCCCACCCGGCCCGCTCGGGCACAAGCGGCGCGCCATGACCCCTGCCATTGCCTCCGCCCTCATGCCGCTGATCCGCGGCTTCGACGCCGAAACCGCGCATGGCTGGGCGCTGAAGGCGCTCGCCATCGGCCTCGCCGGCCGCGACGGCCGCCCGGATGATCCGCGGCTCGCGACCCAGGTCCTGGGGCTGCGCTTCGCCAATCCGCTGGGCCTCGCCGCCGGCTTCGACAAGGATGCGGTGGCGGTGCTGCCGCTGATGCGGCTCGGCTTCGGCTTCGTGGAAGCCGGCACCGTCACGCCGCGGCCGCAGCCCGGCAATCCGCGCCCGCGCCTGTTCCGGCTGCCCGAGGACCAGGCGGTCATCAACCGCATGGGCTTCAACAATGGCGGGCTCGAGGCCTATGTCGCGCGGCTCGCCGCCCTGGCGCGGCCGCTGCCCGCGGTGTTCGGCGCCAATATCGGCATCAACAAGGACGGCGCCGATCCGGAACGCGACTACCCCGCGCTCTATGCCGCGGTCGCGCCGCATGCCGACTATGTGACGGTCAACATCTCCTCCCCCAATACCCCGGGCCTGCGCGACCTGCAGGGGGAGGAGCGGCTGGCCGCGATCCTGGACGCGATCGCGGCGACCCGCGCCGGCCTGCCGCGCACGCCGCCGGTGCTGGTCAAGATCGCCCCCGACCTTGCCGAGGATGCGCTGGCCCCGATCGTGCACGCCTGCCTGGCGCGCGGTGTCGCCGGCATCATCGTCTCCAACACCACCATCGCGCGCCCGGCCACGCTGCGCGGCGCCGCCCGCGCGGAAGCCGGCGGCCTGTCCGGCGCGCCGCTGCTGGCGCCGTCGACCGAGGTGCTGCGCGGCGTGGCGCGCATCGCGCGCGGGCGGCTGGTGCTGGTGGGCGCCGGCGGCGTCGCCTCCGGCGCCGATGCGCTGGCCAAGATCAAGGCCGGCGCATCCCTGGTGCAGCTCTACAGTGGCTTCGCCTATGGCGGCCCCGCTCTGGTGCGCCGGATCAAGGACGAACTCGCGGCGCTGCTGGCGCGTGAGGGGTTTGCCAGTGTCGCCGATGCGGTCGGCGTGGAGGCGTGATGGACATCCTGGACGGCATCGAGGCGATCTCGGAGCGGTACGACGCCTATGTGCTCGACCTCTGGGGCGTGATCCATGACGGGCGCGCGCCCTATCCCGGCGTGCTCGACGCGCTGGCGAAGCTGCGCGAGCGCGGCAAGCGCGTGGTGTTCCTCACCAATGCGCCGCGCCGCGCCTGGTTCATCGACGGCATGCTGAAGGGCATGGGCATCGATCGCGGCCTCTATGACGAGACCATGTCGTCGGGCGAGGCATCCTGGCGGATGCTGCGCGACCGCACGCATCCCTTCTTCGCCGGGCTCGGCCGCCGCGCTTTCCATATCGGGCCGGAGCGCGACCTCTCGGTGGTGGAAGACGGCGTCGCGGAGATCGTGGCCACGCCGGAAGACGCCGATTTCCTGCTCAACACCGGGCCGGAAGCCGAGCTGCACGGCGCGACCTCGGCCGAGCCCTATCGCCCGATCCTGGAACGCTGCCTGGCGCGGCGGCTGCCGATGATCTGCGTGAACCCGGACCGCGCCGTGATGGTCGCCGGCCAGCGGCTGATCTGCGCCGGGGCGCTGGCGGATATCTACCTCGAAGGCGGCGGCGCGGTGATCGAGATCGGCAAGCCCGACCCGGCCGTCTATGGCCCGGTGCTGGAGGCACTCGGCAATCCGCCGCGCGACCGGGTGCTGGCGGTGGGCGACACGCCGCACACCGACCTCGCCGGCGCCAGGGCGGTCGGCATCGACTGCCTCTGGGCGATGACGGGGCTCGCCGGCGACACCCATGGGCCGAACCCGGACCCGAAGGTGCTGGCCGCGGAAGCGGCACACCACCACGTCACGCCGCTGGCGGCGCTGCGGTCCTTTCGCTGGTAAGCGCCCCGGGCGCCCACCCCGCGGCCGAAGGCCGCCACCGATCCCTGCGGAGCGAGCGTAGCGATGCTCCGGGGCCGCGCATGCGGCCCCGCGCGCGACCATCAGTTGACGCCAGTGCGCGCTGACAGCGCGTCAGCCAAGGCCGCGGATGCGGCCGCCGGCGCCTGAGGGCAAAAATCAAGCGTGCCCGGCGACGTCCGACAGGAGCAACGGGTCCACATGCAGCTTCGCCAGCGCGCGCCGCCAGAGCGCGGCATGGTCGCCGTCGAACAGCAGGTCCGGGTCGGCGGGCACGTTGAGCCAGGTGTTGCGCTGGATCTCGTCCTCGAGCTGGCCTGGCGCCCAGCCGGCATAGCCGAGGGCGAGCAGGCCCTGGCGCGGGCCGCCGCCTTCGGCGATGGCCTTCAGGATATCGACGCTGGCGGTCAGCGCCACCTCCTCCACCACCGGCAGGCTGGTATCGGCCGACCAGTCGGTGCTGTGCAGCACGAAGCCGCGGCCGGCATCGACCGGGCCGCCGGTGACCATGCGGATGCGCCGCTGCGGCGGCACGGGCGCCAGGCCGAGCTGGGTCAGCAGGGCGTCGAAGCTCAGCCCCTCGATCGGCTGGTTGAGCACGATGCCCATCGCGCCTTCCGCCGAATGGGCGCAGAGGCAGATCACCGCCCGGGCGAAGCGCGGGTCGGACATGCTGGGCATGGCGACCAGGAGTTGACCCGTGAGCCAGGGGGCGCCCTGTGGCGCTCCGAGCGGCGTGGGAAGGGAGGAACGGCGTCTGGGCATGTCCAAGACATGGATGCCGCCGGCGCGGGACGCAAGACGCGGCTTTGGCCATGGCCGGCGGCGCGAGGTGACAGCGGGCAGGGGTTCGGCCTAAATCTCGCCTGAAGGGGAGGCGCCGCGAGAGCATCGTGGCCCCCAGGGGAGATAATCGAGCATGGCTATCCAGGTCGGGGACAAGGTCCCCTCCGTCACGCTGATGCAGGCGACCGGCGAAGGGCCGAAGGAGATCACCACCGATGCCCTCTTCGCGGGCAAGACCGTGGTGCTGTTCGGCGTGCCGGGCGCCTTCACGCCGACCTGCTCGGCCAAGCACCTGCCGGGCTTCGTGCAGCATGTCGATGCGCTGAAGGCCAAGGGCGTCGACACCATCGCCTGCGTGTCGGTGAACGATGCCTTCGTGATGGGCGCCTGGGCCAAGGACCAGGGCATCACCGACCAGGTGGTCATGCTGGCCGACGGCTCCGCCAAGCTGGCGCAGGCGCTTGGGCTGGAACTCGACCTGACCGCGCGCGGCCTCGGCGTCCGCAGCCAGCGTTTCGCGCTGGTGGCGAAGGACGGCGTGGTGACGCATGTCGGCGTCGAGCAGCCGGGTGGCTTCGAAGTCTCCAAGGCCGAAGCGGTTCTGGCCGCCCTGTGATGGACCCCGATGACTTCGCCCGTTTTGCCTGGCAGGCGGGCACGGTCTTCGCGCTGCGCAGCTGGGATCTGACCCAGAACCCGGGACAGGCGAGCTTTCGCCTGTCCGAAATGGTGATCGAGAAGCAACGCGCCTTCACCGAAGGCGCGGTCGCCGCCTGGTGGGCGGTGATGCTCGGCAGCCGTCCGGACGTGGTGGCGGACGCCGCGCTCAGGCCAGCCAGGCGCCGGGTGTCGGCTAATCATCGGCGGTTGATGCGGGGCTTGTGAGGTTGCGCCGGGCGCCGGCGCCCGGCTGGTTTTTTGGGGCCTCAAGCGCCGGCGCCGGCATCCGCCGGCTTGGCTACCGCGCTGGCGGGTTGGGCACTGGCGGCGGCTGATGGTCGCGCGCGTGGCCGCATTCGCGGCCGCGGTCTGCATCGGCTGGCGCCTCGCAGCCCGGCCTTTCCGGGGGCGGCCTCCGGCCGCGTTGGGGGGGGGGCGCGGCGGGCGGGTCAGAAGGCGTAGATCGCTTCCTCGAAGGCGTCGAACAGGGTCAGCACCTTGGGGTCGGCGAAGGGGAGGATCTGGGTCATCAGCAGGCCGGCCACGCCCTGCGCGGGATCCAGCCAGTAATAGGTGTTCACCAGGCCGCCCCAGGCCTGGCTGCCGGCGCCGCGCCGGCCGGGCTGGTCGGCGTGGTTGCACAGGAAGCCGAGGCTCCAGCCCTTGCCGGCGCCGGGCAGGAATTCCACCGCGTGGGAGGTCTCGCTGGCCGGCAGGCGGCCGGCCACGATCTTGCCGATCTGGTTGCGATAGAGCTCCTGCAGGGTCTCCGGCCGCAGCAGGCGGTCGCCGCCCTGCAGCAGGTGGCGCAGGAAGGCCAGGTAGTCGGGCGCGGTGCTGAACAACCCGCCGCCGCCGGCATCGAAGGGCGGGTCGACCGGCGGTGCGAAATCCGTCATCGCCAGGCTGCCATCGGCCGAGCGCCAATGGCGGTCGGCCAGCCGGCGGCGCTGGTCGGCGCGCAGGCCGAATTGCGTGTCGACCATGCCGAGCGGGCCGAAGACATGCGCGGCGCACCAGGCGCCCAGCCGCTGCCCGGTCACCACCTCCACCAGCTTGCCGGCGATGTCGATGCCGATGCCGTATTGCCAGCGCGTGCCGGGGTCGAACAGCAGCGGCGTCGCGAACACCCGGTTGCTGCCGTCATAGCGCTCGGGCAGGCCGAGCGCCCTGGCGGCGCGCGCGACCAGCGGATCCCAGAAGGCATAGCCGTAGCCGGAACTGTGGCTGAGAAGCTGGCGCAGGGTCGGCGGGCTGGCGGCGGGGCGGAGCCGCGGCGCGCCATCGGCATCGAAGCCTTCCAGCACCTGGGGCGCGGCGAGCTCCGGGATCAGGTCGCCGAGCGGCGCGTCCAGCGGCAGCCGCCCGGCTTCCACCAGCTGCAGCGCGGCGACGGCGGTGATCGCCTTGGTCATCGACGCGATGGCGAAGACGGTGTCCGGCATCATCGGCGCCAGGTTGCCGAGGCCGCGCTGGCCGAAGGCGCCGGCATAGAGCGGCCCGTCGCGCGTGGTGGCCATGGCGACCACGCCCGGCACGTCGCCGGCCGCCACGGCCTGTTCCAGCAAGCGGTCGATCCTGGCCTGCGGCATCGGCGCTGTTCCCCCTTCGCATCCCCGGCGGCGCGGCATGCTGCGCATGGCGCCTCGCGGCCGGCAAGCCGGCGGGGCTGGACATCCGTGCCGGCGCGCAAACATGCTTCCGGCATTCAGCGAGGATCTCACGATGGAATACCGCCGCCTCGGCGCCTCGGGCTTCAAGGTGCCCGCGCTCAGCTTCGGCACCGGTACCTTCGGCGGCGTCGGCCGCCTGGCCGCCTGGGGCACCACCCAGGTGGAGGAAGCACGGCATCTCATCGACATCTGCCTCGATGCCGGGCTGACCATGTTCGACAGCGCCGACATCTATTCGGGGGGTGCCGCGGAGACCGTGCTGGGCGAGGCGATCAAGGGCCGCCGCGACAAGGTGCTGATCTCCACCAAGGCCACCTTCCGCAACGGGGAGGGCGCGAATGACGTCGGCAGCAGCCGCTTCGCGCTGATCCGCGCCGTGGAGGCCGGGCTCAAGCGGCTTGGCACCGATTATATCGACCTGTTCCAGCTGCACGGCTACGACGCACTGACGCCGCCGGAGGAGGTGCTGTCGACCTTCGACCAGCTCATCCGCCAGGGGAAGATCCGCTATATCGGCGTCTCCAACTTCTCCGGCTGGCACCTGATGAAGGCGCTCGGCGTCGCCGACCGCCACGGCTTCCCGCGCTATGTCGCGCACCAGGCCTATTACTCGCTGGTCGGGCGCGATTTCGAATGGGAGCTGATGCCGCTCGGCCTCGACCAGGGCATCGGCACCGTGGTCTGGAGCCCGCTGGGCTGGGGCCGGCTGACCGGCAAGCTGCGCCGCGGCCAGCCGATGCCGCAGCAGAGCCGCCTGCACGAGACCGCCGATTTCGGGCCGCCGGTGCCGGACGAGCACCTGTTCAAGGTGGTCGACGCGCTGGACGAGGTGGCGGCCGAGACCGGCCGGAGCATTCCGCAGATCGCGCTGAACTGGCTGCTGCAGCGGCCGACCGTCGCGACGGTGGTGATCGGCGCGCGGAACGAGGAACAGCTGCGCCAGAATCTCGGCGCCATCGGCTGGAGCCTGACGCCGGAGCAGATCGCAAAGCTCGACGCGGCGAGCGCCACCACGCGCGCCTACCCCTATTGGCACCAGGCCTTCTTCGCCGAACGCAACCCGCCGCCGGTGTGAACGGCGGGCGCGGTCCAGCGGGGCTCAGGCGGCGGCGGGCTGCAACCGCCGGCCGCCGGCCAGCCGGACGGTGAGCCACAACACCAGCGCCACCTGGATCAGGTTCGAGGCGATGCCGAAGGCGAAGGCGCCGCGATAGCTGCCCCAGGCATCGTACAGCGCGCCGCCGAGCCAGGCGCCGGCCGCCATGCCGGACAGGCTGACCAGCAGCAGCACCGGCACCCGCCAATGCGCCTGCGTGACCGGAAACAGCTCCCGGATCGAGAGCACATAGGCGGGCACGATGCCGCCGAAGCCGAGGCCGTAGAGGATCGAGACCAGGAACAGCCCGGCCTCGTCCTGGGTCGCCAGGAAGCCGGTCAGGGTGACGGTCTGGCAGACGCCGCCGATCAGCACCGCGTGCAGCCCGCCGATGCGGTCCGCGACCCAGCCCCAGAATTGCCGGCTGACGAAGGCGGCGGCCAGCAGCAGCGACAGCATCAGCGCGCCGCGCGACGCGGCGATGCCGAGATCGCCGCAGAAGGCGACCAGATGCGCCGCCGGCATCGCCATCGGTATGCAGCAGAGGAAGCTGGCGGCGGCGATCAGCCCCTGCGCCAGGTTGGGCGGCAGGCCGAGCACCTTCCGCCCGGGCTGCGGCCCGGCGGCGGCGCTGCCAGGCAGGGCCGGCGGCGGCGGCGCGCGCAGCGCCCAGGCGGCGAGCGGGACGATGACCGCGGCGGCGCAGAGCCCGAAGGTGATCATGCTGCGCTGCCAGCCCCAGGCCGCGATCATGCGCTCGAACAGCGACGGCCACAGCACGCCGGCCACGTACTGGCCGGAGGAGACGAGCGCCAGCGCGGTGCCGCGCCGCCGGTCGAAGAACAGCGACGCATGCGTCATCATCGGCGCGAACAGCGCGCCGGTGCCGAACATGCCGACGCAGAGCGCATAGGCCAGCAGCAGCTGCCAGGCACTGCCGCCGGCCGCCAGCGCCAGCCCGACGGCGATCATCGCGCCGCCCATCATGGCGACGCGCCGCGCGCCGAGCCGCGCCGCCAGCAACCCCATCAGCACGCCGCCGGCGCCGGAGCCGACATAGGCGAGGGAGGAGGCGAGCGCCGGAATGCCGCGCTGCCCGCCCATCGCCTCCGCGATCGGCGCCAGCCCGACCACCACCATCAGCGGCGCGCCATAGGCGATGCCCATGATGACGGTGATGCTCCAGGCGATCGTCCAGGACCGGCCGGTCTCGATACTTGCTGCCGTCTCTTGCGGCATGGCGTTTCCCCCGGGTGCCCGCGGCGCGCGCCGCG
>DASYDR010000396.1:0-13690 GCA_036499545.1 Roseomonas sp.
GAAGGCGCGATGTGCGCGACGGATGGCGTCTGCCGTCCCTTCGATGCCGATGCCAAGGGCACCGTCTTCAGCGCCGGCGCGGGCGTCGTGCTGATGAAGCGGCTGGCGGATGCGATCGCCGATGGCGACCACATCTACGCCGTGGTCAAGGGCAGCGCGATCAACAATGACGGGGCCGGCAAGGTCGGTTTCACGGCACCGAGCGTCGGCCCGCAGGCCGAGCTGGTGGCGACCGCGCAGGCGATCGCCGGCTTCGATCCGCGCAGCGTCGGCTTCGTCGAATGCCACGGCACCGCGACACCGCTCGGCGACCCGATCGAGGTCGCGGGGCTGACCCGCGCCTTCCGCGAGGGCACGCCGGATGTCGGCTTCTGCGCGATCGGCTCGCTCAAGGGCAATGTCGGGCACATGGATGCCGCGGCCGGCGCCGCCGGGCTGATCAAGGCGGCGCTTGCGGTCGAAAGCGGCACCATCCCGGGCACGCTGCATTTCCGCGCCCCCAATCCGCGCCTCGATATCGAGAACAGCCCGTTCTTCGTGGCCGGTGAGACCATGGCCTGGCCCGCCATCCCCGGGCCGCGCCGCGCCGGTGTCAGCGCCCTCGGCGTCGGCGGCACGAACGCGCATCTCTGCCTGGAGCAGGCGCCGGCGCGTGACGGTGCCGCGATGCAGAGCCCGCGCGAGGTGCTGCTGCTCTCCGCCCGCAGCGAAGCCGGCCTGGCGGCGGCGCGCGCGGCGCTGGCGGCGCGGCTCGCGGCGCCGGATGCGCCGGCGCTGGCCGATGTCGCGCATACGCTCCGCATCGGCCGCCGCGCCTTCGGCCATCGCTTCGCCGCCGCCGGCGGCAGCCATGCCGAGATGGTCGCGGCACTGACCGCCGAGGGCGGCATCCGGGCGGTCGCGGCCGCCACGCCGCGCCCGGTGGTGTTCCTCTTCCCCGGCCAGGGCGCGCAATATCCCGGCATGGGCGGCGCCCTGTTCCGGGAGGAGCCGGTGTTCCGCGCGGCGATGCAACGCTGCGCCGCGGCGCTGCGGCCCTATGGCGGGCGCGATCTGGTCGAGGCGCTGTACGGTGAGACGGCGGAGGATGCCGACGCCATCCGCCACACCCTGCTGGCACAGCCCGCGATCTTCGCCGTGGAATATGCCCTGGCGCAGCTCTGGCTCAGTCGCGGCGTCACGCCGGCGGCGATGATCGGCCACAGCATCGGCGAATTCGTTGCCGCGACCCTGGCCGGGGTGATGACGCTGGATGCGGCGATCGGCCTGGTCGCGACCCGTGGCCGGCTGATGGAGGCATTGCCCGGCGGCGCCATGCTCGCCGTGCGGCTGCCGGAGGCGGAGCTGCTGCCGCTGCTGGCCGAGGGCGTCGACCTTGCCGGCGTCAACGCGCCGGCGCTCTGCGTCGCAGCCGGCCCGCACGAGGCGATCGCGGCGCTGGAGCAGGTGCTGGAACAGCGCGGCGCCGGCTGCCGCCGCCTGCATACGTCCCACGCCTTCCATTCCGCGATGATGGAGCCGGCGGTGGCGCCGCTGGCGGAAGCCGCGGCGTCGATCTCCTTCGCGGCGCCCGCTTTGCCCTACGTCTCGACCGTCACCGGCGAATGGATCACCGAAGCCGAGGCGCGGTCCCCGGGCTATTGGGCACGGCATGCGCGCGCCACGGTGCGCTTCGCCGATGCGCTGCGCACGCTGCGCGCCCGCATGCCGGATGCGGCGCTGCTGGAGGTCGGGCCCGGCCAGGTGCTCGGCACCCTGGCGCGGCAGGGCGCCGGACGCGACGCGGCGCTGGTGGTCGCGGCCTCCCTGCCCGATCCCGGTGCGGCCACCTCCGACCTCGACACCATGGTGGCCGCTCTCGGCCGGCTCTGGGTGTCGGGCGTCGAGATTGCCTGGCCGGCGCGGCCCGATTGCCGCCGCGTGCCGCTGCCGCCGACGCCCTTCGAACGCACCCGTCACTGGATCGATGCGCCGCGCGCCCCCCAGCCCGCAGCCACTGCCGCGACGCCGCTCCCGCCCCCGGAGACTCCCCCGATGTCCGATACGCGTCTCGCCACGGCCCAGGCCGGGATCATCGCCGCCATCGAGGCACTGTCGGGGGAGGCGATGCCGGCCGGCGAGATGGAGACCAGCTTCCTTGAGCTCGGCTATGATTCGCTGTTCCTGAGCCAGCTGGCGCAGCAGTTGCGGGGCACCTTCTCGGTGCCGCTGAGCTTCCGCCAGCTGACCGGCGAGCTCTGCAGCCTGGCGACGCTCGGGGCCTTCATCGCGGAGGCACTGCCGCAGCAGGCTGCGCCGGCGCCGGCGCCGGTCGCCGTGGCGCCCGTGGCTGCCGCGCCGTTGCCGGCGGTGGCGCCGGGCCTGCCCGCCATGGCGGCGGCGGCCGGGACGGTCGAAGCGCTGATGCAGGACCAGCTGCGCACGATGTCGCAACTGATGCAGGCGCAGCTCGATGCCCTGCGCGGGCTTGGCCAGCCGATCGCGACGGCGGCGGCGGCCCCGGTGGCGGCGCCGGTGGCCGCGGCGCCCGTGCCTGCCGCCACTGTCGCCGCGCCGGCGAAGACGGCGGAAATGGTGAACCGGTTCGCGCGTTTCCGCCCGGGCCAGCAGACG
Source organism: Roseomonas sp. (assembly GCA_036499545.1). Lineage (GTDB taxonomy): Bacteria > Pseudomonadota > Alphaproteobacteria > Acetobacterales > Acetobacteraceae > Plastoroseomonas. The sequence goes on from DASYDR010000396.1 coordinate 2,614, forward strand.
GTCACGTCCGGTGAGCTGACGCCCGCGCAGCGTGCCTTCGTCGATGCGCTCGTCGCGCGGCAGAATGCGCGCATGCCGCAATCCCGGCGCCTGACCGAGACCCATCGCCGCGTGCTGGCCGATCCCCGCGCCGCCTCCGGCTTCCGCAAGGAATGGAAGGAGCTGGTCTTCCCGCTGATCGCCACGGCGGCCGAAGGCGCCCGCATCCGCGACGTGGACGGCAACACCTATATCGACCTGGTCAATGGCTATGGCGTCACGGCGCTCGGCCACAGCCCGGCCGCCGTGGTCGAAGCCGTCGCCGGTCAGCTCCGCGAGGGCTTCCCGATCGGCCCGCAGGCGGATCTGGCGGGCGAGGTCGCGACGATGATCGCCGAGATGACCGGCAATGAGCGGGTGAGCTTCACCTGCACCGGTTCCGAGGCGGTGATGGCGGCGCTGCGTCTGGCCCGCGCGGTCACCGGCCGCAAGCGCGTCGTCAGCTTCGCCGGCGCCTATCATGGCGGCTTCGACGAGGTGATCCTGCGCGGCGTGCGCGTCGGCGGCGAGCCGAAGTCGCTGCCCGCCGCCGCGGGTATCACGGATGAAGCGGTCGCCAATCTGACCGTGCTGGAATTCGGCGACGACCAGGCGCTGGAATGGATCGCGGCGCATGCGCATGAGCTGGCCGCCGTGCTGGTGGAGCCGGTGCAGAGCCGGCATCCGGACCTGCAGCCGCGCGAATTCCTCCGCCGCATCCGCGCCATCACCGAACAGGCCGGCGCGGCGCTGATCTTCGATGAGGTGGTGACCGGCTTCCGGGTGCATCCGGGCGGCGCCCAGGCCCTGTTCGGCATCCGCGCCGACCTCGCCACCTATGGCAAGGTGCTGGGCGGCGGCCTGCCGATCGGCATCATCGCCGGCAGCGCCCGCTTCATGGACGCGCTCGATGGCGGCCAGTGGCAGTATGGCGATGCCAGCGTGCCGGAAGTGGATGTGACCGTCTTCGCCGGCACCTTCGTGCGCCACCCGCTGGCGCTGGCCGCCGCCAAGGCGGTGCTGCTGCTGCTGAAGCAGCAGGGCCCGGCCCTGCAGGAGGCGCTGAGCGCCCGCTGCGCCGACCTGACGGGCCGGCTCAATGCCATGCTTGCCCGCCGCGGCATCGCCAGCCGGGTGGAGCGCTTCGGCAGCATTTTCCATCTCTCGCTGACGGGCGAGGATCGCCGCGCCGGGCTGCTGCCCTACCTGATGCGCGAGCGTGGCGTGCATTACCAGGAAGGCTTCCCCTGCTTCCTGACCACGGCGCATGGCGCCGCCGAATGCGATGCCCTGGTGCAGGCCTTCGACGACGCGATCGGCACCTTGCAGGGGATCGGCATCCTGGCCGGCAGTGGCGTGGTGGCGGAAGCGGCCGCCCTGCCTGAACCGGCCGCGAAGCCGCCGCCGGCCGAGACGGCCCTGACCGAGCCGCAGATGGAAGTCTGGCTCGCCGCCCAGGCCGGTGACGAGGCGTCCTGTGCCTTCAATGAATCGGTCTCCCTGACGCTGGCGGGGACGCTCGACCATGCTGCGCTCGCGGGCGCGCTGGCCGCGGTGGTGGCGCGGCATGACGCGCTGCGGGCCCGGTTCACGCCCGACGGCACGATGATGCGCATCGCCGCCCCGGCGGCACTCGACCTGCCGGTCGAGGAGGCGGATGCGGAGGCGCTGGCCCAGCTGCTCGCCGATGAGGCGCATACGCCCTTCGACCTGGAGAATGGCCCGGTCTTCCGCACCCGGCTGCTGCGCCGGAGCGCCGTCGAGCATGTGCTGGTCTTCACCGCCCATCACATCATCTGCGATGGCTGGTCGGTGAATACCGTGGTCCAGGACCTGGCCGCACTCTACGCCGCGCGGAGCAGCGGCGGGGCAGCGGCGCTGCCGCCCGCGCCGTCCTTCGCGGCCCTGGCCGCGACGCCGGAAGCGCCGGAGGCGGCCGCCGCGGCCGAGGCCTATTGGCTGGCGCAATTCGCGACGGTGCCGGATCCGCTCGAACTGCCGACCGACCGGCCGCGCCCGGCGGTGAAGAGCTTCCGTGGCGCGACCTACACGGCCGCCATCGACGCGGTGCTCCTCCAATCGGTCAAGCGCGCCGGCGCGCGGCATGGCTGCACCGCCTTCGCCACGCTGTTCGCCGCCTTCCAGGTGCTGATGGGCCGCCTCGCGGGGCAGGAGGAGGTGGTGGTCGGCGTGCCGATGGCCGGGCAGTCCCTGCTCGCCGATAGCGGCCTGGTCGGCCATTGCGTGAACTTCCTGCCGATCCGGGGCCGCTGGGAGGAAGGGACGACGCTCGCCGCCCATCTCGCGGCGACCCGCACCGCCGTGCTCGACGCGCAGGATCACCAGCGCTGCACCTTCGGCACCATCGTCCGGCGCCTCGCTCTGCCGCGCGACCCGAACCGCCTGCCGCTGACCGACGTGCAGTTCAATCTCGAGCGCCTCGCCGAGCCCGAGGCCTTCGGCGGGCTGCGCGCCACGCTGGCGCCGAACGCCAAGGCCTTCGTCAATTTCGACCTGTTCTTCAATCTGGCGGAGAGCAGCGAGGGGCTGCGCCTCGATATCGACTACGCGACCGACCTCTTCGACGAAGCCACCATCGCGCGCTGGGTCGGCCATTACGCGACGCTGCTCGCCGCGATCGCCGAGGATACGGCGACTGCGGTGGTGCATGCGCCGCTGCTCTCCACCCCCGAGCGGCGCGCCGTGCTGGCCGATACCGAGCGGCCGGAGACGCCGGTGCCGGCGGTGCAGGGCTTCCACACCTTGTTCGAGGCCAAGGCCGCCTGCCGGCCGGATGCCGTGGCCGCGATCTGCGGCAGCCATACCTGGACCTACCGGGAACTGGATGAGCGCGCCGATTTCCTGGCCGCGCACCTCGCCGCCCGCATCCCGGGCACCGAGGCACGGATCGGCGTGCTGATGGACCGCTCGCTCGACATGCTGGCGGCGCTGCTGGCGGTGGCGAAGGCCGGCTTCACCTATGTGCCCCTCGACCCGCACCACCCGCCGGCGCGGCTGGCCCGCATCATCCAGTACTCCGATCTCGCGGCGCTCTTCACGGACAAGGCCTCGCGCCACCTGGCGCCGGAAGTGCCGACCATCCTGGTCGGGCCGGCGATGCTGCCGCCCGGGCCGCCGCTCGGCCTGTCCTCCGTGCCGCAGCCCGGCGACCGCGCCGCCTATGTGATCTTCACCTCGGGCTCCACCGGCGCGCCGAAGGGGGTCGAGGTCGGGCACGAGGCCTTGCTGAACCTGCTCGCCTCCATGGCGGGGGAGCCGGGCTTCACCATCAACGACACGCTGCTGGCGGTGACCACCATCGCCTTCGACATCGCGGCGCTGGAGCTGTTCCTGCCGCTGATCTCCGGCGGCCGCGTGGTGATCGCCGACCGGGAGACCACGCTCGACGGCTTCGCGCTGCTGAAGCTGCTCGACACCTGCGGCGCCACCGTCATGCAGGCGACGCCCTCGGGCTGGCGCATGCTGCTGGAAGCGGGCTTCCGCGGCCGTCCGGACCTGGCGCTCCTCTGCGGTGGCGAAGGCCTGCCGCGCGACCTGGCGGACCGGCTGCTGGAAGGCGGCTCGCCGCTCTGGAACCTCTACGGCCCGACCGAGACGACCATCTGGTCCGCCGCCTGCCGGGTGCCGGCGCAGGGGCCGATTACCATCGGCGCGCCGGTGGCCAATACCTGCCTCTATGTTCTCGATCGCCATGGCGAGCTGACGCCGCCGGGCGCGATCGGCGAATTGCTGATCGGCGGCACCGGCGTGGCGCACGGCTATTTTGGCGACCCGGCGCAGACCGCCCAGAAATTCGTCGCCGATCCCTTCTCGCGCCGCGGCGGCCGGATGTACCGGACCGGCGACCGTGCCCGGATCCTGCCCGCCGGCGGTATCGAGCTGCTGGGCCGCGATGACGGCCAGGTGAAGCTGCGCGGCTTCCGCATCGAACTCGGCGAGATCGAGACGGCGCTGCGCCGGCTGCCGGATGTGACCGGCGCGGCGGTGCTGCTGCGCACCGACCCCGGCCGGCCTCAGCGGCTGGTCGCCTATGTCACCGGCCCGGCCGGCCAGGCCCCGGACGCGCTGCGGGAAGCGCTGGCAGGCACGCTGCCGGACTACATGGTGCCCGCCGCCTATGTGGGGCTGCCCGCGCTGCCGCTGACGCCGAACGGCAAGCTCGACCGCCGGGCGCTGCCGGTGCCGGATGCGGGCAGCGACGCGCAGGGCAGCCGCGCGCCGGCCGTGCCGCTGACCACTGATTGGCAGCGCCAGCTCGGCGGCATCTGGCAGGAGGTGCTGGGGGCGGATACGATCGGCGCGGCGGATGACGTGCTGGCACTTGGCGCGGACTCGATCCAGCTCTTCCAGATCGTGGCCCGGGCCCGGCGTGCCGGCATCACCCTGTCGGCGCAGGATCTCCTGCGTCACCGCACGATCGGCGTGCTGTCGGAGGCTCTGGAAGGGGCGGCGGCCGCGCCGGCGGAGCCGGCTTCCGGGCGCCGGCTGCCGCAGCTTTCCGACTTCCGGCGGAAGGGACGCAGCTGATGAGTCTGGCCAGGAGCGAGACCGGGCTCCTCGAGGAGGAGGCCACGATGGAGTTCCCGGCGACGGTGGCGCAACGCCAGGTGTGGCTGAAGGCCCGGGCGGGCGGCGCGGATCCGACGCTGAACGTGGCGGCGCGCTGGCACATCGAGGGCAGCATCGATCTGCCGTTGCTGGAACATGCCTGGCGCCTGCTGGTGGACCGGCACGAGACGCTGCGCACCCGCTTCGTGGCGCGGGGCGCCGACCTGTTCCAGCAGGTGTTGCCGGCCGTCCCTTTCGCGATCCGCCATATCGATCTGCGGCATCTGCCGGCCGGGGAGCGGGCGGCGGAAGCGGAACGCCTGGGCCAGGCGGATGCGGCGACGCCCTTCACCGACATGGCGCCGCCGATGCTGCGGATCACCGTGCTGCAGCGTGACGACCGCTATGCCGACATGCTGCTGACGACGCATCACCTGGTCAGCGATTGCTGGTCGAACCTGATCCTGGTGCGGGAGCTCTGCGAAGCCTGCGAAGCCCTTTCGGCGCAGCGCGAGCCCAGCTTCCCGGAGCTGCCGATGCAGTTCGGCGACTATGCCGCCTGGCAGGAAGCCTGGCTGGCGGAAGGCGGGGCCGCGCCCGCCGAGGCTTACTGGACGCGGCGCCTGGAAGGGCTGGCGGATTTCGCCGTGCCCATCGATCACCCGCCGCCGGCGGTGCCGACGAGGCGTGGCGACATCGTCGGTGTGATGGTACCGGCCGAGGCGATGAGCGGCGTGCTGGCGGCCGCGCGCGATCGCGGCGCCACCATCTTCAGCTTCGGCCTGGCCATGCTGGCGACGGCGTTGAGCCGCTGGACCGGCCAGACGGATATCCTGGTCACCACCCAGATCGCCGGGCGCGAGGAGCTGGAGCTGGAGGCGGTCGCCGGGCCGTTCATCAACACCATCGCGCTGCGCAGCGACTGCGCCGGCGATCCCAGCTTCCAGGATCTGCTGGACCGGGTGCTCGGCACCGTGGGCGAGGCGCTGGAGCATGGCGCGCTGCCCTTCGAATTGCTGCAGCAGCGCAACCCGCCGCCGGGCAATGGGCGGCGCGGCGTCCTGGACGGGGTGAACTTCCAGGTGCTGAACAGCGCCTTCCTGAAGGATTCGGACGCCGGCGGCTTCGCGCTGAAGGGGTTCCCCAGCTTGTCGCCAGGCTCCAAGCGCGACCTCGATTTCTATCTCGTGGAACGCCCTTTCGGCTGGCGCGTGCAGTGCGAATACGATCCCGACCTGCTCGATCGCGGCAGCGTCGAATGGCTGGTCGAGACCTATATCCGGATGCTGGTCGCTGCCGCGGCGAAGCCGGGGCTGCGGCTTTCGGAGCTGCCCTTCGTGCCGAAGGCGGCCGCCGCCGTGCCGGCCCCCGCGGCACCGGCGACGCCGCTGCCGGCGGCGGCGGCGGTGCCTGCGGCTGTCACCATGCCGGTGGCCGATCCCGCCGGGGCGGAACGGCTGCTGGCCATCTGGCGCGAGGTGCTGAAGCGCGACAGCGTGGCCGCGGATGCCAATTTCTTCGCGCTCGGCGGCGACTCGCTGCGCGCCGCGCAGCTCCTCGCCCGGGCCGAGGCTGCGTTCGGCAAGCGTATCGGCCTGGCGCAGCTGTTCCGGGCGCCGACGCCGAAGGGAATGGCGGCGCTGTTCGGGATCGACCTGCCCGATCAGGCGCCGGCGCCGGCGATCATCGAAACGGCGGACGCCGAGGATGACTGGCAGATCATCCCGTTGCGGGAGGAAGGGACCGGCGCGCCGGTGATCGGCATCAACAATATCGCGGTCATGCACGCCCTGTCGGAGCTGCCTGGTATCGACCGTCCGATCTTCTGCATCCGGCTGTTCGAGCCCGGGCGGCCGCACGACATCGACGGGCTGAGTTTCGGCGAGGTCGGCGCGCGCTATGTCGCCCTGCTGCGTCGCGCCGTGCCGCGCGGCCCTTATGTCGTGTTCGGCGAATGCGTGCATGGGTCGCTCGCCTATGAAGTCGCGCAGCAGCTGCGCGCCGCCGGCGAGACCGTGGAATTGCTGGTCGGCGTCAACATGTGGCATCCGGAATTCGTGCGCCAGCTGAGCTGGATGCAGCGCCAACGGGTCCGGATGATGGATCTGGCGGCGAATTTCGGGGATCTGCGGGCAGGCCGGAAGACGCTGCTCGCTTTTCTCGGCACCTATTCGCTGCCGCACCGGCTCGGGCTCTTCCGCGCGCTGAAGGCGCTGGGCCTGATCCGGGCCATTCCGGTGCGGGCGGGCCTGGCCGAGGAGCAGGAGGATTTCCTGCTGCGGTTGCTGGAAGCACGCAGCGGCTATACCGCGCCCGCCTATGATGGGCCGGTGCTGCAGCTGATCAAGCCGGATGCCGCGGCGCTGCCGGGCTTCCGGTCCGATCTCGGCTGGACGGGGGTGATCACCGGTCCGCTGGTCCATCGCTTCGTCCGCCATGTCGGCGCGCCGGCGATGCCGGGTTCGAGCCTGCCTTCCATCGAGGAGGCGATCGCCGCCACGCTGGCCACGCCCGGGCCCGCGGCGGCGCGATGAGCATCGCCTCGCGGCGCTGGCTCCTGGCCGCGCCGCTGGCGGCGGCGGCGGGCGCCGGCCTGGCTGCGCTGTCGCCGGGCGTCCGCGATGCGGCGCGGGAAAGCCTGCGGGCCCTGCTGTTCCGTTCGGTCTCGCGGCCCGTGCCGACCGGGCCGCATGCGGTGGGTTTCGCGCCGCTGACGCTGGATATCGGCGGATCCGACGGCCCGGTCGCGGTCGATCTCTGGTATCCGGCCGCGCCGGCGGCCGCGGGCCTCGCCGGGCGCCTCGGCCGCGCCGCGACCTCCCTGGCTTATCCCAACCTCGCCCCGGCCCAGCATGGCGTGGCGTTCCTGGCCGGCGCGGCGCCGGCGCCGCTGATCCTCTATGAGCCGGCCTGGTTCTCGACCCGGCGGGACAACAGCTTCACCCTGGCCAATCTCGCGAGCCACGGCTTCGTCGTGGCCGCGCTGGACGACGTCGTCCACTACCCCGGTGCCGCCGGGCCGGAGGCGGCGCTGCGGGCGATGAGCCTCAACTACACGTCGGAGGCCACGATGATGCCGGGGCTGGAGGTCGCGGGGCTGCGGGCGGCGGCGGCGGCGCGGGTGGCGGGCGGCGTGCTGGATGCTCTGACGGCGGATAGCGGCTGGGCGCCGCGCCTGGATCCGGCCCGGATCGGCGTGCTGGGCTATTCCTTCGGCGGCGCCGTCGCGACGGAATTGGGGTGCCACGACCCGCGTGTCACCGCCGTGGTCAACCTCGACGGCTCGACCTATGGCGAGGCGGGGCGGCAGGGGGTGACGCGCCCCTGCCTGACCTTGTTCAGCGGCAATGTCTTTCCCACCGCGCAGGAGCTGGTGGATCCGGATCCGGCGATCCGCCTGGAAGCGAAGCTCTGCGTGATCGAGACCACGCGGCAGATCGCCCGGGCGGGCTGGCCGGGACAGCGCTGCTTCCTGATCGATGCCGCCCGGCACCCCGATTTCAGTGATGCCCTCATCGTTCCCGCCCTGGCGGCCTGGCGCGGGCCGCGCCGGCCGGATCGGCACGAGGTCTGGAGCCTGATCAATGCCTATCTGGTGGCCTTCTTCGGCCAGTCGCTGCGTGGCGAGGATCCGCCGCTGCTGCACGGCCCGGCGCTGCCGGGCGCGCGGACGCTGCTGGATGCGCGGGACCATGCGCCGAGGACGGATGTCACAGGCTGATTTCGCCCGGCGATGGCGCCAGGCCGAGTTGCCGCAGCGCTTCCGGCGGCGCCAGGTCCAGCCGCCAGCCCCGGCGATGGGCGGCGACCGCGCCGACATGCGTGTGGCCGATGCTGACATGTGTGATCTGCCAGGCAGCCGCTTCGCCGGGCGCCCAGTCGATGTCGCGCAGCCGGGCTGGCGCATCGGGGGACAGGGAGACGGTGAAGCGATCGAGCGGGGCGGACAGGCCGGAGCCGAGCGCCTTCACGAAGGCCTCCTTCCGGGTCCAGCCGCGAAAGAAGCCGGCCTGGCGCAGGTCGGACGGCAGCGCGGCGAGTTCTTCCAGCTCCATCGGCGAGAAGACGGTCGCCGCGAGGCCGTCATCGATCCGGCGCATGGCCTCCACGTCGACGCCGAGCGGGAAGCGCGCCATGCCGAGCGCGGCGAGGCCCTTCGAATGGCTGAGGTTGAAATGCAGCCCGGACCCGTCCGGGACGGCCAGGAAGGGCTTGCCCATCGCCGCGGCGTCGAAGACCAGCGTCGATGGCGGCAGGCCGAGGCAGGCACCGAGGATGGCGCGCAGCCCGGCATGGGCGGCGGCATGGGCGGCGCGATCGGCGGGGCGGACGAAGCGCGCCGCGCGCGCCAGCTCCGCGGGTGCAAGAAGCCCCTGAGGATAAGGCGCATCCATGTCGATCCGCCAGATCCAGAGCTGCGGCGCCTGGGTTTCGGCGATGGTCACGGCGATGTGGCGGCCTCCCCGGGCGGTGCCGCGGATCACGGCGTCGCAGACCATCGCATGCTCCCTGTGTCGCCGGATAACGGCAATGCGCGGGTCCGCGCCGGCGACACCGGGGCGTCTCTGGGCCGGCGGGGATCATCTGCTATGATGGTGCAAGCAGAAATGGGTGGTGCATTGATGGCGGCCGGATCGTGAGCATCGGCGCGCGTGCTTCGACCCGCGTCGCCATCGCATCGGCGTGGCTGGTGATCGGGCGCTTCCTCGCCCGGGGCTTCGACCTTGCGTCGCTGTTCGTGCTTGGGCGTCTGCTCGGCCCCAGCGAATTCGGCGTGATCGCGACGGCGATGACGCTCATCTACATCGTGGAGGCCATCTGCGAGTTGCCGGTCTCCCAGGTGCTGGTGCGCACGCCTGATCTGACCCCGCGATTGCTGGATACGGCGTTCACGCTCAGCCTGTTGCGGGGCGTCTTCCTCGCGCTCGTCATTGTCGCATTGGCGTTCCCTTTCGCCACTTTCGCCGATGATCCGCATCTGGTCAGCCTGATCTGCGTGCTCGGCCTGGCGCCGGCGGTGCGCGGGCTGGCCAGTCCCAGGCTGGTCATCTTCGCGCGCGCCATCGATTTCCGGCGGGAGTTCCTGCTGGACGTCGCCGCGCGGTTCGGCACCTTCATCGTGTCCCTGATCGTGGCGCTCGAGACGCACAGCTACTGGGCCCTGGCCGCCGGAACGGTCACGGCGCCGGTGGTGACGATGATCATATCCTATGTGATGGCGCCTTACCGGCCGCGGCTGACCCTAGTCGAATGGCGCATCTTCGTGAATCTGCTCGGCTGGAATACCATTTCGCAGATCTTCGTCGCCATCAGCTGGCAGATCGACCGCTTCATTCTGGGCGGCTATGCCGCGCGCGCGGATTTCGGCCGCTTCGCGGTCGCGAATGATATCGCGGCCATGCCTTATCAGACCCTGGTCTATCCGCTGATTCGCCCGCTGGTAGCCGGCTTTTCGACGGTGGCCGACGATATCGGACGATTGCGCGCCGCCTACCTCAAATGCTGTCAGGCCATCGCCTTGCTCGGAGCCCCGGTCTTCGTGGGGATCGCGGTATTGTCCGACCAGATCGTGCATGTGGCACTGGGCGCGGCCTGGTCGGATGCAGGCCCCCTGCTGGCGTATTTCGCACTCTCCAGCGTCATTCCGTTGCTGAAGATTCCATTCGGTTCATTGGTGATAACCATCAACCGCGCGGTGTATCTGGTGTGGGCGGGTATTTCGATACTTGTCATCAAGACCGCCGTCGTGGTGGTGGCGTTCTGGTATTATGGCCTGTACGGAGTGGCCGTGGGGCGCATCATCTTCGAGGCTTTGGGAACCTTCTTTTCCATGTATCTGATGTATCGCCTGGTCGGGCTGGGAATCATGCAGCAGCTTCGGGCCGGTGCGAGACCTTTTCTGTGCGCGGCGCTGATGGGCCTATGTCTGTGGCCAATCACCCGCAGCATGCCGGTCGAGCCGGTCAACAGCACCCTGCTGCTGAGCATGGCCGGAATCGTCGTCCTTGGGGCGGTGATCTATACGGGCAGCGCGGCCCTGCTTTGGCGGCTCGGTGGCCGCCCGTCCGGGGTTGAGGAGATCGTCCTGTCCTGGCTGGTGCGGATATGGTCATTCATGCCCTGGCGCCGGACGCCCGTCTGAACGGCGTCCGGCGGCGGCTTGGCTTCGCAACGCGTCCGCATATGATTCTGCGCCTTGCGCGGGACAGGAGTGAATCTCGGTGATCGACCGCGCTGTTGTCTATGTGACGGATCCGGGCTTCCTGGTTCCCAGCCTCGTTTCTGCGCTGGAGGTGCAGCAGCAGGTCAGCGCCATCGCCGATATCATCATCTGCCTGACCGGCTTTCCCGATGCGGAGGGCGAGAGGGTCGCCGAAATCATCGAAAATCTGGGCTTTTCGGCCAAGCTGATGTCGGATTCAGTTGCGTCGGACGCGGTGCATTTCAATAAAACCCATGTTCCGATTTCGACCTTGGCGCGATTTTTTCT
>DASYDR010000397.1:0-5434 GCA_036499545.1 Roseomonas sp.
ACCGCCGGCCCGCAACATCGACCAGGCCCGCGCCCTGCTGCGCGAAGCCGGCGTGACGACGCCGGTCCCGGTCGAGCTGACGGTGCCGAACAACCCCGATCTTCGCCAGGTGGGCGAGGTGATCCAGGCCATGGTGCGGGAAGCGGGCTTCGACCTCCGGCTGCGCGCGACCGAATTCGCCTCCTCCCTGCAGGCGGCGACGCGCGGCGAATACGAGACCTATCTGGTCGGCTGGTCCGGCCGCACCGATCCGGACGGCAATATCTACAACTTCACCCGCACCGGCGCCGGCCAGAATGACAGCCATTATTCGAACCCGGAGGTCGACCGGCTGCTGGATGCCGCCCGCGCCGAGCTCGACACCGCGCGGCGGCGCGACCTCTATGCCCAGGCGATGCAGATCGCCTTCGGCCAGGACGCGATGCGCATCTACCTCTGGCACCGCAAGAACATCATGATCCACAGCGCACGCCTGACCGGCTACCGGCCGGTGCCGGATGGGCTGATCCGCCTGCAGGGCATGCGGCTCCAGTAGCCGCGGGACGCGCCCGGTGTTCGTCTGGCTGGCACGACGGCTTTCCCAGATCATCCCGACGCTGATCCTGCTGTCGGTGATGATCTTCGCCCTGCAGCAGCTCATGCCGGGCGATCCGGCACTGATCCTGGCAGGGGAGGAGCGCGGCGACCCGCAGGTCCTGGCGCAGATCCGGGCGGAGCTCTGGCTCGACCGGCCGCTGCACGTCCAGTATCTGCACTGGATCGGCAATGTGGTGACCGGGGATTTCGGCTTCTCCTGGCGCATCCGCGAACCGGTGGCGCAGCTCATCCTGCAGAAGCTGCCGGTGACCTTGCAGCTTGCCTCCATGGCCTTCCTGATCGCGGTGCTGATCGGCGTGCCGATGGGCATCCTGTCGGCCACGCGGCGGGGCCGGCCGGCGGATCTGGTGGCCAATGGCGTCGCGCTGTTCGGGATCTCGATGCCGAATTTCTGGCTCGGCATCATGATGATCCTGCTGTTCTCGGTGCAGCTCGGCTGGTTGCCGCCATCGGGCTATGTGCCGCTGACCGAGGATTTCTGGCAGTCGGTGTCCACCACCATCATGCCCGCCTTCGTGCTCGGCAACGGTATCGCCGGCGTGCTGATGCGCCACACGCGCGCGGCGATGCTGACGGCGCTCAGCCAGGACTATGTGCGCACGGCGCGCGCCAAGGGGTTGAAGGAGCGGGCAGTGGTCTGGAAGCATGCGCTGCGCAACGCGCTGATCCCGGTGGTCACGCTCGGCACCATCGAATTCGGGCGGCTGCTGGCGGGCGCGGTGCTGACCGAGCAGATCTTCACCATCCCGGGCTTCGGCAAGCTGATCGTGGATGCCGTCTTCAACCGCGACTACCCCGTGGTGCAGGGCGTGGTGATGGCGACCGCGCTGATCTTCGTGGCGCTCAGCCTGATCGCCGACCTGCTCTACATGGCGATCAACCCGAGGCTGCGGCAGGCATGAGCGCGTCCGATGATCGGAGCGCCGCAAGGCGCGGAAATCTGAATCGGCCGCGCCAGGCAATGAACGCGTCGAGCAATACCGCGATCGCCGCACCCCCCGCTGAAAGCCCGGGCCGCCGCGCGCTGCGCCGGTTCCTCCGCCACAGGCTGGCGGTGTTCGGGGCGCTGGTGATCCTGGTCTTCGTCCTGGTGGCGCTGCTGGCGCCGCTGGTCGCGACCGCCGATCCCAATGCCACCTCCTGGTCCGCGATCCGCAAGGCGCCGTCGCTGCAATACTGGTTCGGCACCGACGAGAATGGGCGCGACGTCTTCTCCCGCGTCGTCTGGGGCGCGCGGGCCAGCCTGATGGCGGGCACCATCTCGGTCGTCGTCGCGCTGCTGATCGGCGTGCCGGTCGGGTTGCTGGCCGGCCTCGCCGGCGGCTGGGTGGATGCCCTGATCAGCCGCATCGCCGATGCCATGCTGTCGGTGCCCTTCCTGATCCTGGCGATCGCGCTTGCCGCCTTCCTGGGGCCGGCGCTGGAGAATGCGATGATCGCCATCGCGATCAGCGCATCGCCCGTTTTCGTGCGGCTGGCGCGCGGCATGGCGCTGGACGCCAGGTCGACCGACTGGGTGGAAGCGGCCCGCGCGCTCGGCAACCCGCCCTGGCGGCTCGGGCTGTTCCATGTGCTGCCGAATATCGTGCCGCCGCTGCTGGTGCAGGGGACGCTGGCGATCGCGGAAGCGATCATCGCCGAAGCCTCGCTCTCCTTCCTCGGGCTCGGCCAGCAGCCGCCGGAACCTTCCTGGGGATCGATGCTGAACGGGGCGCAGCGCTTCCTGACCCAGGCGCCCTGGCTTGCGGTCTTCCCCGGCCTCGCCATCTTCCTCGTCGTGCTGGCATTCAATCTCATGGGCGACGGGTTGCGCGATGCGCTCGACCCGCGCAGCGACAAGCGATGATCGACTGGCGGGACGCGCCGGCGGCGCTGCCCGGGGGGCAGCGCATCTACGCCATCGGCGATATCCATGGCGCGCTGGCCAAGCTGCAGGCGCTGCACCAGCTCATCGCGGCGGATCTCGAGGCGCGGCCCTGCGACGCGCCGCTGCTGGTGCATCTCGGCGACTATGTGGACAAGGGCGCCGATCCGCGCGGCGTGGTCGCGCATCTGATCGCCGGCTCGCCCTGTCCGGCCCTGCATCTGCGCGGCAATCACGAGGCGATGATGCTGGCGGCGCTGGAGGGCGATGCCGGATCGGTCGCCGAATGGCTCTGGTGCGGCGGCCGGCACACGGTCGCCAGCTGGGGCTGGGACGCGGAGGCGCCGAAGGGCTGGATGGTGGCGGCGGAGGAACGTGCCTTCCTGGAGGCGACGACGCTGCATCACCAGGCCGGCGGCTACCTCTTCGTCCATGCCGGCATCCGGCCCGGCATCGCGCTGGATGCCCAGACGCCGGACGACCTGATGGGCATCCGGCATGATTTCCTGAACAGCGAGCAGGATCACGGCGCGGTCGTGGTGCATGGCCACACGGCCGGCTTCGCGCCGGTGCTGAAGCGCAACCGCATCGGCCTCGACACCGCGGCCTGGAGCGGCGGGCCGCTGACCTGCGCGGTCTTCGAGGATGACCGCCTCGGGCTGATGGCGGCGGGTTAAAGTCGGTTTCGTTCGCCCCGTCGGGTTTGGGATGCGGCGTGCCGACGGGCGCGGATGACCGCGCCACGTCGCTTTCCCTGAAACGTTGGGAGGCAGTCCTTCAAGCGGGAAGGCGAGCCTTCCCACGGAGCAGCGGCAAGGCCGTGATGAGCACGGGCAGGATGAGGAGCGCCCAGGCCGGTGCATAGCCGAACCGATCCACGACGAGGCCGAAGACGAACGGGCCGAGTGCCATCACCACCATGCAGAGTGTCGTGGCGAAAGCCACGGTGGAGGCTATCGATCCCTTCGGCGCGCTCTCGGCGATCTCGAGCAGGTAGAGCGGGAACCACCCGATCCCGAAGATGCCGAGCGGGATGAGGATGGCGATGATGATCGCCAGCGGCGCGCCGCCCGGCAAGGCCGCGAGGGCGCCGGCGGCGCCTGCCCCCAGGAGCGAGATGACGGCGAAGGATTGTGTCCTTCGCTTCGGACGGAAGCGGTCGCTGATCCATGGCAGCAGCACGCGCCCGGGGATGCCGGCCAACTGCATGGCCGCGAAGAGGGAGGCGGCCAGCACGATGCCGAGGCCGAGTTCTTCCGCCATGAAGCCGATGGTGTGTGCCGTAAGGGTGAACTGAAAGCCGGACATGGCGATGCCGAGCCGCAGCACGGGCCAGAAGCCGGGATCGGCGCCAAGGATGCGCATCAGGGCACGCAGTTGCAGCGGCTGCTCAGCCTTCGCCACGACCTCGTCGCCCTGTCGGTAGAGGCCCCAGAACAGAGCGGCACCCAGGAGCGAGACGCCGGCGCCGGCCCAGGCCGCCACATGCCAGCCGTACCGGGCCGCAAGCAGGGGCAGCAGGAACGCCGCGATCATCGTGCCGAAGGGCACGGCCGCCTGGCGGAAGCCCGTGGCGAGACCGCGGTGCTGCGGCGGGAACCAGCGCATGATCGCACGCGTGCCGCCTGGCTGCACCGCGGCGTAGGTGCCGCCGAGAAAGGCGAGGCAAAGGAGAAGGGCGGGAAGACCTTCCGCGAAGGTGGCCGCGGCCGCCATGGCCAGCGCCATGCCAAGCATCGCCAAGCCCACGACGGTGCGTTCCCCGTGCCGGTCGATGGCGCGGCCGAGGGCGAACATCGTAACGATCTGTGCGCCGTTCATGACAGTGACGGCGAGCGAGGCCGCGCCGAGCGAAATGCCGAAGGCATCACGCCAGAAGGGCACAAGGAGATACACGCCCTGCGCGACGACTGAGCCGGCTGCCTGGGTCGCAACGGCTACGGCCAGGATCGCCCAGATATATGGATCAACAGCCGCAGCCTCCGTCGGTGAGGAGGCTGCGAGCGGGGAGGATGCCATGAGGATGAGCTCCGATTGTCCCGCTCAGTGAAGGCCCGGCCGAGCCATGCTGAAACTCCATCCTTGCGCGTCTCAGTGATTACCGCCTGTTATGATCGGTATGCGCTCGCTCGATCCCGAGGCGGTCGAGGCCTTCGTCCTCGTCGCCGATCTCCGCTCCTTCACCCGCACCGCGGGCGTCCTGAACACGACGCAGGCCGCCGTGTCGCTGCGATTGCGGCGGCTGGAAGAACGGCTGGGTCAGCGATTGCTTGAGAGAACGCCCCGCCAGGTGCGCCTGTCCATTGCCGGCGAACGTTTCCTCGGCCCGGCCCGCGCGCTTGTCGCGGCCAGCCGGCGTGCCGCCGAGGCCTTCGAGGATGCGCCGGCCCGCCTCGCAGTCGGCGTGACGCACCACCTCGTGGGCCCGGATCTGCCGAGGCTCCTCCGGCGCATCGGCGAGGGTGACGCAGGCGTGACGCTCCATTTGCGGACAGGCAGCACGCGGGGGCTCCTGGAGCTTTATGACGCGGGTGAATTGGATGCCGTCGTTGTGCTGCGTCACGACGAGAGCCGCCGGGGTGGCGAGCTGCTGTTGACGGAGAGTTTCGGCTGGTTCTCCGCTCCCGACTTCGTCCTGCCGGCCGGCTCGCCTGTGCCGCTTGCGGCACAGCCCGAGCCCTGCAGCCTCCGGGCCATGGCGCTGCGCGCGCTGGACGCGGCGGGGATCACCTGGCGGGAAGCCTTCGTCGGCACCGGTGCCGCAGCCGTGGGAGCGGCCGCGGCGGCGGGACTGGCGGTCGCGCCGCTCGCGTGCAGGGCGGCACCGACCGGGACGGTGGAAATCGGGCGGAGCATCGGTCTGCCGCCGCTATCTGGCCGTGACGCGGTGCTGCATTCGAACGTGTCGGGGGAGCGGGCGGGCGCGGTACTCCGACGTGTCGCAGCGGCATTTCGGTCGATGTGAGGAAGCCG
>DASYDR010000398.1:0-5161 GCA_036499545.1 Roseomonas sp.
CGTGCCATAGGCATCGACGCCATAGGCACCGATGCCATAGCCGCTCTGGCTGGCGAGCGGCGGGGTCGGCTGGAAGTCCGCCGGCGTGATATCGGTGATGGTCGAGCTTTCCAGGATGCGCAGCCGGCTGTCGCTGCCGAGCGCCATGCGGAAGATGTCCTGCAGGTCGCGCCAGGCGGAGATGCGGCGCACCGGATCGGGCAGCGGCACCGCGGTGATGCGCTGCCAGCCGCCGACCGGCAGCAGATGGTCGCCGCGCCAGCGGATCAGGTTCGCATCCCAGTAGCGGTCGCGCGCCCGCGATGGCGTCGCGGCGCGCACCACGCCGGGCGGAAGCTTGATCGGCTGCATCGGCATCGTGGCACCTCTGGAGACGCTATCCAGACGACGCTGCCGCGATGCAAGGGTTTGGTGATGGATCGAAGCTGCGTGATCCAGATGCGCCGGCGATTACGCCTTCCGGCCTGCCGCTCCACGCAGGCGATCGAGCACGGCCCGGATCGGTGCCGTCAGGCGCCATGACGTGGAACTCCGCAACAGGCCGACCTCGTGCCGGAGCGTTGCGTTCTCCGCCCGCAGCGTCTCCGCGATGGAGGGACGCTTCGGTGCGCCGGCGGGGCGCTTGATGCCAACCAGCGTGGACCCGGCGCCGATCAGCATCTGGGTCTCCTGCGGCAGGCCGGTGCAGTACGGCTCTTCCAACTGCTGTTGCGAGGGCGGGTGGGCCAGCAGCCGGCCGATGGTGACCTGGTCGAACGCGGCCGCATCCTGCGGGGAGAGGCCTGCGCGCCACATCGCCAATGTCCAGTAGATCGAATGTATGGCGGTCTGGTTGTTTTTGACGGAGAGCGAGACGATGTCGCACGCGTCTTCGAACAGGCTGCGGTTTCCCTGGGGCGTGGCGTTGAAATAGTGATGCGGGAAACCATGCACCGATTGCAGAAAGGGATAGTCGATCATGACCGTGCCGCCCGGCTTCAGGACGCGGCAGATTTCCGCGGCGACGTCCCAGGGGCGGCGGGTATGTTCGAGAACGGCAAAGGCGAATACGTAGTCGAATTGCTCATCCTCGAATGGAAGATTCTCCCCCACGCAAACGATGTCCGTGGTGTGCGAGGGGTATATTTCGGTATTGACGACGTTCGGGAAATAGAATTGCCGCACACCGGCGCCGACATCGAGAAAGAGCTTGCCCGGGTTAGACCCTATGGTCTCGATGAGATCGGCGCCGTACTCGTTCGATGACACCGGCGGTGCGTCGGGGATATCGAATTCCGCGGTCACTTCGGGCGACAGGAAGCTTGGCGCCTCGCCCCGCGCCGAGACGGTCGGTCGAACACGGAACCGCAGATTGTCGATCTTGCGCTGCCGGATATCCGCTATCGCGGCCGCATTGATGAGCTGAACCCGCCCTTCCTGCTGGCCGTGCCGGACAAAATGATCGCGGGCCCGCATCCCGGCGCGGGCGACATCGGGGTTCGCCCGCAGGTAGCCCGCCTCGTCCACGTCATCGACGGAGGCGGGAGTTTGGATGGCCCGCACGGCGGTCGCGGTATCGTCAGGCATGGGCAGCGCAATTCCCTCTGGGTCGAAGTCCGACCGTGGGGAATGCAACCCTTGCCGGCAAGGGCACGGCAATGACATCGCGCCGCGCAGGAGAGCCGGTTTGCGAACCGGCTCCGGGCGCTGTCACCAGCCGCAGAGGCGCCGGCCTGTCTCGTCATGGGCCAGGATCGCCGCGGCGGTCTCCCGCGTCAGGCTGTCCTGCCGGCTGACCAGGATCGGCCGCCATGGTCCGCAGGCGTCAATCCCGGGACCAGTCGCGGCGCAGCCGCTCGCCAGGATCAGGATCACGGGCCACATCGCGGTCCACCGCATCGCGTATCCTCCGGTTGTCGATATCGCCGCGCAGCGCGTCCTGCGCCGCCCGCTGTTCCGCCGCGCGGCGCCCGGCCAGCCAGGCCCATCCGAGCGCGCCGATCGCCGCGCCGAACGCCATCAGGATCCGCCCGCCCCGGGTGCCGGCGAACCAGCCCCATGCCGCCAGCAGCGCGCTCATGCCGCGGCCCGCTGGCGCTGCAGGATCACCGCGAGCGCGACGGCGCCGACCGCCAGCACAGCGGCGACGCCGACCCATTGCGGCACGGCGCCGAGCGCGGAGAGCGCCGGTGCGGCGGTGGCCGCGACGGTCGCATAGCCGGCGAAGCGCGCCTGCAGCGCGGCCTCGTTCGGCGGCGCCTGCGGCGCCACGGTATTGCCGGCGACGAAATCGCCCCGCACCCAGAGCCCGGCTTCCGCGGCGCGGCGATTGGCCAGCCCCGCGACGACCCGGCCGCCGGCCTTGTTCCATTTCGCGAGCTCGGCCGGCACCGCCGCGTAGTCGCCCGCGTTCAGGCGGCGCAGCAAAGTGGAGGTCCCGAAGCCATGGGCACCGACATTGAAGGCGAAGCTGGTCAGCGCGCCGAACTGGTTGTCGTTCAGGGGCACGCGGACCAGGCGTTCCACCGTCGCCTCGAACCGTTCGAGATCGGCGCGCAGCATTGCCTCGGCCTCGGCGGCGGTGATGCGCTGGCCGGGCCGCACGCCGCGGGTCGCGCCATAGCCGATCGTCAGCACGCCGGCGACGTCGCGATAGGCGTCCAGCCGCAGGCCTTCCCATTGCTTGATCAGCGCCAGCGTGGCGTCGTTCACCTGTCGGGTCATCATCGCGTCTCCCGTATCCGGCGCGCGCGACCAGCGTCGCGGGCCGATGCTGGTTGGGGGGGCGTCACGCCTCGGCGTCCGGATCCGGTGTTGCCATCCAGATCGCGGCGGTCGACAGGATGCCGACGGCGGTGATCGCGGACATGCCTTCGGTCGTCGCCACCTCGACCTGGCCTTCGTCATTGATCCAGGCGATGCAGGCGAGGCGGGCACCCGCTTCGCCCGCCCGCTCGGCGATGGCGACGAGCGGGTTCTGTGCCATCGCGGGTCTGCGCCGCGCCGTCATCCGCGCAGCTTCACGAGCCAGGCCAGCGCCGCGCCGGCGGCGGAGGCGGCGGCGATCAGCAGCAGGATGGCGCGCCCGCCGCCGCGCGCCTGGTTCAGCAGCCGCGTGAGTTCGGTGACGGAGGCCTTCAGCGCCGCCATGTCCTGGCGCAGATGCTGCACCTCGGCTTCCAGCGCGCCGAAGGCGCGGGCATCGACGGGTGGGGTCATGGCCACAGGCTCCAGGCTTCGGTGAAGGCTTGGTCGATCTCGGCCGGCGACAGGCCGAGCGCGGCGCCGAGCTGGTCGATCAGCGGGTTCGCGCGCTCGAACAGCGTCGCGTATTGCCAGTCCACCTGCGCCATGGCGCGCCGCGGCTCCGGCAGCCCGCCGATCGCGGCGTCGACCGCGGCCAGCGGGATGCCGCGCGAGAGCAGCCACAGCCGGAGCTGGCGCGCCGTGAGCGTCGGCGGCGGCACAGGAAAGGCGATCGGTGGCGCCTCCGGCGGCAGGTCCACGCCCTCGGCCTCGGCGGCGACCGCGGGGAACAGCGGATCGCCCGGCAGCACCTGGTAGGGATGGCCGCCCAGTGTGACGACGAAACTGCCGTCGTCGCGCCGGTGCTCCAGCGTCCAGGCCGGGGGTGCCTCGGTCCCGCTCATGCGATCCTCCACACGACGGCGTTCAGCATGTTGCCCCCGCTCGGGGCGGCCACCACCTGGGTCCCGCCGGCATTCACGGATGCGTTGAAGCCCCCGACAGTGAGGGACGGCGTGAGCAGGATGACCCACCAGGCCCATGTGCCGCCGGCCGGAAGCGTGAGGGCGGCATTGGCGCCCGGCACGATGGAAACCCACTGCCCCGCAACGCCGGCGGCAGTGGGCATGGCTGGCGCCCCCAATGTGGCGCGCGCAGCTGGGGCGCTGGTGTCATCGACCAGGGTCAGGCCGAAAGAGGAGATGGCGGTGGAGGCCAGGGCACCGAGCGTCGACCGGGCCGCGGCGGCGCTGCCATCATCCAGGAGCGTCAGCGCGAAGGCCGACACCAGGGAGGCCAGCAGCCGTGTATTCGCAGTGGCATGCGCGGCCGCCGCCGCAGCCGCGGCGTTCTGCACCGCGGCATCGAGGATATCCGCATTGCCGTTGAGCATCACATCCCAGGCGTCGTCATCGCCGCCGGGGGCGGGCTTGATGAGGCCGAGATTGGGGGTCGTCGTGGCCATGGCGGGCACCTCCGCCACCGCTATCCAGAGGCGGGTTGGCCACGGCAACCAAAAACCACCGAGGGTGGCGCTACGCCTTTCGCACTTCCAGGAACAGGCCGGCGCGCGCGCGGCAGATCTGGCGCAGGAGCGCGGCGGGGACCAGGCGCGCACGGGCGCCGAGCCGCTTGCGCATGTAGTCCAGGGACAGGTCCCGGACGGGCGCGCCGAACCTCCGCTCCATCAGCGCGATCAGTTCGTGCCCACGGTGATAGAAAATGTCGACCTGCATGTTGCGCTGCGCGCTGCCGACCCACTGGGCGCGGCTTTGGCCGCTGTGGCGGCTCGCTCCAAAGCCTAGTGAGTGCATTAGGCTCAGGAAATGGCGCTGGGAGCGGTTCGAGAGTCGATGAGGGAAGTAGAGGCCAATGTGCGGTTCGAACCAAGTCTCATGGACCGGCAGCGTCGCATAAAAGGTGCCACCGGGTCTTAGCATGCGGTGAATGTCGTCAAGGATAATTGCCGGTCGCTGGACATGTTCCAGCACCTGATTAGCCATGATGGCACCGAACGCGCCGCCATTGAATGGCGCCGCGCCCGACGAAATGGGCTGCACACGATCGATCGCATCGGTGGCGATTGCGGTTCGCCATTCCGCCCAGACGCCGCCGAAAGTATCGACGCCCCACATGTCTTGGCCACGCTGAACACCAAGCGCTACGGCTTCGCCGCGCCCGCAACCATAGTCGAGCACCGACTCGCTCGGGTGTGCCGCCGCTGCCAAATCCAGGAGATAGGTGTGATTGAATGAAGCCATGCCCTGCGGGCCTAGCTCACCACATGAAGGATGTAAATGCTAAGCGGCCAACTTCATGATGAACGCGAGAGCGAAGTAAGACGGTATCGTCGGTACGGTGACGCTGTGGGCGTGGTTGCCATCAGCAGCGACACCGTGCGCATGTACCTGGCCACCACCGCGGAAGTCCGTGGCAA
>DASYDR010000399.1:0-1595 GCA_036499545.1 Roseomonas sp.
ATCGCCCGCCGGCGTGACTCTGCTCGTCAAGCCAATGCCTATTCCAGCCGCGCGCCGGCGACAGCCGGCGTGCGGCTGGAATAACGCGCCGCGCGGCGCTACATGGGCGGCATGCCGGATGCCGCCCTCCCCGCCGCCAGGCCACGCCGGATCTGGCTCAACAGCCTCTTCGTCGACCATGCCGTGCTGCGCATCGGCTGGCGCAACTGGGGTGTTGTCGCGCCCGGCCGGCTCTACCGCTCGAACCATCCGCTGCCCTGGCAGATCCGGGCGGCGCAGCAGCGCTTCGGCATCCGCACCATCATCAATCTGCGCGGGCACCGGCTGGATTGCGGCTCCGACGCGCTCGGGCGGGCGGCGGCGGCCGAGCTCGGGCTGACCCATATCGACGCACCCTTCGAAAGCCGCGGCGCCCCGCACAAAGACCGCATCCTGCGTCTGGTCGATATCCTGGCGCGGGCCGAGGAACCGATCCTGATCCACTGCAAGTCCGGCGCCGATCGCACCGGGCTGGTGGCGGGGCTCTGGCTGCTGCTGCAGGGCCGCCCGGTCGCGGAAGCCCAGGCGCAGCTCACGCTGCGGCACGGCCATATCCGCCAGGGCAAGACCGGCATCCTGGATGCCTTCTTCGCCGAATATGCCAAGGCGGGCGGCAAGCCCTTCCTCGACTGGCTGCGCGAGGATTACGACGAGGTCGCGCTACGGGCGAAGTTCAAGAGCCAGCCCTGGGCGGACCGGCTGCTGGATGGCGTGCTCAGGCGGGAATAGCGGATCAGGCGGATACCGCCTCCGCAGCGAAGGCCTGGGTGCGGACCAGCCGGGCATAGAGCCCGCCGGCCGCGATCAGCGCGGCATGATCACCCTGTTCCACGGCGCGGCCATTCTCCATCGCCACGATCAGATCGGCATCGCGCACGGTCGACAGCCGATGGGCGATGACCAGGGTGGTGCGGCCGGCGCGCAGCCGGGCCAGCGCCGCCTGCACCAGTTGCTCATTCTCCGCATCCAGCGCGCTGGTCGCTTCGTCCAGCAGCAGGATGCGCGGATTGCGCAGCAGCGCCCGTGCCAGTGAAACGCGCTGCTTCTGCCCACCCGACAGGCGGGAGCCACCGGTACCGAGCACGGTGTCATAGCCCTGCGGCAGCGCCGCCAGGAATTCATGCGCGGCGGCGGCGCGCGCCGCATCCTCCACCTCAGCCCGGGTCGCGCCCGGACGGCCATTGGCGATATTGGCGAAGGCGGTGTCGTCGAAGATCACCGCTTCCTGCCCGACATAGGCAATGGCGTCGCGCAGGCTGGCGATGCTGACGGCGCGCAGATCGGCGCCGTCGATGCGGATCGCGCCGTCCGTAACCTCATGCAGGCGCGGCACGAGCGCGAGCGCGGTGGACTTGCCGGCGCCGGACGGCCCGACCAGGGCAACGGTGCGGCCAGGCTCGGCGATGAAGGCGAGGCCGGTCAGCGCCGCATCCGGGCCGCCACCTTCGTAGCGGAAGCCGACGCCATCGAATTCGACCCGGCCCTGGCCGTCAGGCAGAGGCAGGGCATCCGGTGCATCGACGATGCGCGGCTTCGTATCGACCACGGCATAGACA
>DASYDR010000400.1:0-6746 GCA_036499545.1 Roseomonas sp.
CGGCCGGGTTGCCGAGTGCCATCAGGGGATTGAGCGTGGCGCCGGACGCCGCCGCGGCGGCTTCGGCCGCCACGCCTTCGAACAGCCCGGCCTCCCGCGCCGCGGCCAGGTCGAGGATCCGGTCGCCGATCGCGACCCCGCCGCGCGGCGGCGCGCCTTCGGTCGAGAAGATGCCGAAGGGCAGGTTCTGGATCGGGAAATCGGCCCCCGGCGCATTGGCGGCGGCGACCCGGGACCGCAGCGCCGGATCATGGGTGGCATCGGTCGCGGCATGGCGCATGGGGACGGTTCCTCGATCGGTACGATCTGTCGTTGGGCCGAAGGCTAGAGCAGATCGCCGGATGGCGGAATCGCCCGTGGGCAAGGCCGGCTGACAGGGGGCGGGCGCGCGCCTATCTTCCCCCCGCAAGACGAGGAGAACGCCAATGCTCGACGCAACGACGAAGCTGCCGCTGAAGGATCCCGATCTCTTCCGGCAGGCGAACTATATCGACGGGCAATGGGTGCAGGCCGACAGCGGCAAGACGCTCGCGGTGAAGAACCCGGCGACCGGCGAAGTGATCGGCCATGTCCCGGCGCTCGGCGCCGCCGAGACCCGCCGCGCCATCGAAGCCGCGAATGCCGCCTGGCCGGCCTGGCGCGCGATGCTGGCGAAGGAGCGGGGCGCGATCCTGCGCCGCCTGCACGACCTGATGCTGGCCAACGCCGACGACCTGGCCGCGATCATGACCGCGGAACAGGGCAAGCCGCTCACGGAATCGAAGGGCGAGGTGGTCTATTCCGCCAGCTTCATCGAATGGTTCGCGGAGGAGGGTAAGCGCGTCTATGGCGAGACCATTCCGCAGAACGCCAAGGGCCGCCGCATCCTGGTGACGAAGGAGCCGATCGGCGTCTTCGCGGCGATCACGCCCTGGAACTTCCCCTCCGCCATGATCACCCGCAAGGCCGGTCCCGGCTGGGCCGCGGGCTGCACCGGCGTGATCCGCCCGGCCTCGCAGACCCCGTTCAGCGCGCTGGCGATCGCGGTGCTGGCGGAACGCGCCGGCATGCCGAAGGGCGTCTGCAACGTCATCACCGGGCCGTCCGGCGAAACGGGGCGCGAGCTCACTTCCAACCCGATCATCCGCAAGCTGTCCTTCACCGGCTCGACCGAGGTCGGCCGCGTGCTGCTGGCGCAATGCGCGGAGACCATCAAGAAGACCTCGATGGAACTCGGCGGCAATGCGCCCTTCATCGTCTTCGACGATGCCGATCTCGACCAGGCCGTGCTGGGCGCCATGGCGTCGAAGTACCGCAACACCGGGCAGACCTGCGTCTGCGCCAACCGCATCCTGGTGCAGGACGGCGTCTATGATGCCTTCGCCGCCAAGCTGAAGGCCGCGGTCGAAGGCCTCAAGGTCGGCAACGGCATGGAGGATGGCGTCACCCAGGGCCCGCTGATCAACGCCGATGCGGTGGCGAAGGTGGAGGAGCATATCGCCGATGCGGTGAAGCGCGGCGCCAATGTCGTCACCGGCGGCAAGCGGCACGACAAGGGCGGCAATTTCTTCCAGCCGACCGTGCTCGCCAATGTGCCGCATGACGCGCAGATCTTCCGCGAGGAGACCTTCGGCCCGGTGGCGCCGCTGTTCCGCTTCAAGACGGAAGCGGAGGCGATCGCGCTGGCCAACGACACCGAATTCGGCCTGGCGTCCTATTTCTACGCCCGCGACGTCGGCCGCATCTTCCGTGTGGCGGAAGCGCTGGAATACGGCATCGTCGGAATCAACGAAGGCATCATCTCGACGGCGGAAGTGCCGTTCGGCGGCTTCAAGCAGTCCGGCCTCGGCCGCGAGGGCAGCAGCCACGGCATCGAGGAATATATCGAGATGAAGTACCTGGCCCTCGGCGGCATCGGGAGCTGAGCGCGGGGAGGGGCTGAGGCCGCGCCTCAGCCCCGCAGCCCGGAAAGCACGGCGCCGAGGTCACGCGCGCCGTGCAGGACGCGGAGAATGCGCGGCGGCGCCGCATTCGGCTCATAGACCAGCACATGCGGGAAGCCGCGCAGCACCAGGAAGCGGAAGCGATCGGACGCGATGTCCCAGCGGATCTGCCCGATCTCAGGGTGTTCGCTGATCAGCCTCGCGCCCTGCAATGCCGCCGCCTGGAAGGCCTCTGCCGCGGCTGGATTGTCCCGTGCGATCCAGACGGCCACGTCGCGCAGATCGGCGAGGGCGGCACGGGTGAAGCGCGCCGGCCCTGGCGGGGCTGTCGGGTTCAGTTACGCGCCCGCGCCGCGGCGATCGCGGCGGAGAGTTCCGCATCCACTTCCTCGATCGAGAGAGTGCCCTCCCGATCCGCCTGGGCGCTGACGTCACACAGCATCGCCATGAAGCGCTCCCGCCGTTCCTCCGCTTCCTGCATCAGACGCAGGGCGTGGCGCATCACCTCGCTGACGCTGGCGAAGCGGCCGGAGGCGACATGGGCTTCGATGAAGCTCTGCTGCTCCGGGGTCAGGCTGACATTGGGCATCACTGGGCTCCCGGCATCGGCTATGGCCAACTTGGCCATCGGCGCGCCGGCGATCAAGTGGCGAGCATCGCCTCCACCTCGGCGACCACGGCGCGGATCTCCGGCTCCTGCCGGTCGCCCAGGCGGACCAGCAGCGACCGGCGGAAGGGTTCGTTGGCCAGCCGCGCGGATTCGCGGAACCAGTGTGCCGCCTCCGCGACCCGGCCGAGGCCGGTCAGCAGGGTGCCCAGGTTGAACTGGCCGCGGAAATCACCCTGTTGCGCGGAGAGGAGATAGAGCTTCACCGCGCCTTCCAGGTCGCGCGGCATCTCCCAGCCCTCCTCCATGTAGCGCGCCACCATGTTCAGCGACTTGGCATGGCCCTGGACCGCGGCGGCGCGGTACCAGCGCAGCGCCGCCGCCCGGTCCTTGGCCACCCCGTCGCCGCGCAGCAGCATGTTGGCGTAGTTGTACTGGCCCCAGTCGAAGCCGGCCTCGGCCGAGCGGCGGAACCAGTCGACCGCCACCGGGAAATCGACCGCCGTCCCGAAGCCCAGCTCATGGCAGCGGCCGAGCATGTTCATGCCCTCCGGTTCCCCGGCCCTGGCCGCCGAGCCGAACCAGAAGAAGGCCGCATCGCGGTCCTGGGCCACGCCATGGCCATCCAGCAGCAACTGGCCCCAGAGGGTCTGGGCCTTGGCCATGCCGTATTTCGCCGCCGCTTCCACCCAGGGCGCGGCGTCCTCGGGCGGGGCCTGGAAGGCGGCGGCGAGCTGTTCCGGGCTGGCGGCGCGCAATTCGTCGAAGGAAATGCTGCGGCGCGGCGCCGGGGCGGGGCGAGGACGGCTGAACATGGGTGGCCGATACCGCGTTTGCGAGGCAGTCGCAAATATGCCCGGACAGCGTCCAAGCTTGGCGGTAAGGCTCCGGCACCCCAATCTCACCGCCAAAGCTTCAGGAGTGCGCGGCATGGCCGCTTATGATTTCGACCTTTTCGTCATCGGCGGCGGTTCCGCCGGGGTTCGCTGCGGCCGCATCGCCGCCGGCCATGGCGCCCGCGTCGGCGTGGCGGAAGAACGCTTCTGGGGCGGCACCTGCGTCAATGTCGGCTGCGTGCCGAAGAAGTTCATGGTCCAGGCCGCCGAATACGGCGCCTGGGCCGACGATGCCCGCGCCTTCGGTTGGGACATCACCAAGGGTGCGCATGACTTCGCTGCCCTGGCCGATGCGCGCGACGCCGAGGTCACCCGGCTCTCCGCCATCTACACCCGCCTGCTGAGCAATGTGGGGGCGACGGTCTTCGACGCCCGCGCCAGCTTCGTCGATGCGCATACGCTCGATGTCGGCGGCAAGCGGGTGACCGCCGAACGCATCGTCATCGCGACCGGCGGGCGCACCGTGAAGCCGCTGATCCCGGGCGCCGATCTCGGCATCGATTCGGATGGCGTCTTCCTGCTGCGAACCCTGCCGAAGCGCATCGCCATCATCGGCTCCGGCTATATCGCGGTCGAATTCGCCGGCGTCTTCCGCGGCCTCGGTTCCGAGGTCGATCTGATCTATCGTGCCGACCGGCCGGTGCGCGGCTTCGACGAGGATATGCGCATCGCCCTCGATGAGGCGCTGGAAACCGACGGCATCCGCCAGCATCGCGGGGAGACGCCGGAGGCGCTGGAACAGGCGGGGGAAGGGCTGCAGCTCCGGCTCTCCAGCGGCCGCGTCATCGCCGCCGATGTCGTGCTCTTCGCCACCGGCCGGGTGCCGAACACCGCGACGCTCGGCCTCGAGGCCGCGGGCGTGACCGCCAGCGCCACCGGGGCGGTGGTGGTGGATGCGGAGCACGCCACCTCCCAGCCGCATATCTATGCGATCGGCGACGTCACCGACCGGCTGAACCTGACGCCGATGGCGACCGCGGTCGGCCATGCGCTGGCCGATACGCTGTTCGGGGGCAGGCCCCGCCGCGCCAGCTATGAGAATGTGCCGACCGCCGTCTTCTCCTCGCCCCCGATGGCGACCGTCGGCCTGACGGAAGCGGAGGCGGCGGCGCGCGGCCCGGTCGATATCTACCTCTCCCGCTTCACGCCGATGCGCCACACGATCAGCAAGCGGGCGCGGCGCACCACCATGAAGCTGGTGGTCGACCAGGCGACGCGGCGGGTGCTGGGCGCCCATATGCTGGGCGAGGACGCGGCCGAGATCATGCAGGGCATCGGCATCGCCGTGGTGATGGGCGCGACCAAGGAGGATTTCGACCGCACCATCGGCATCCACCCGACGGCGGCGGAAGAATTCGTGACGCTGCGCACACGAACCCGGGAGGCAGGCATCCCCGCCCCGCATGGCACCGCCGGCGGGGGTGCTTCCACCTGACCCGATGCTGTGGCTATGGTCACGCCCTGTCGAATGGAGCCTGAGGAACGATGACTGCGCGTGGCTGGAGCCCGGAAAGCTGGAGGCAGATGCCGATCCGGCAGGTGCCGGATTACCCCGACATGACGGCGCTCACCGCGATGGAAGCCAAGATCGCGCGCTTTCCTCCCCTGGTCTTCGCCGGTGAGGCGCGGCGGCTGAAGGCGGCCCTGGCCCGCGCCGGGGAAGGCCAGGCCTTCGTGCTGCAGGGCGGCGACTGCGCCGAGGGGTTTGCCGATTTCACCGCCAACACCATCCGCGACAGCTTCCGCGTGCTGCTGCAGATGGCGGTGGTGCTGACCTTCGGCGCCTCCCTGCCGGTGGTGAAGCTCGGCCGCATGGCCGGGCAATTCGCCAAGCCGCGCTCCTCCGACACCGAAACCAAGGATGGCGTGACGCTGCCGTCCTACCGCGGCGATATCGTCAACGGGCCGGATTTCACGCCGGAGGCGCGGATCCCCGACCCGTCGCGGATGGAATTCGCCTATATGCAGTCGGCCGGCACGCTGAACCTGCTGCGCGCCTTCGCAACCGGCGGCTATGCCGACCTGCACCAGGTGCATCGCTGGAACCTGGGCTTCGTCGCCCGGTCCCCGCTGGCCGACCGCTACGCCGACCTGTCGACCCGCATCGACGAGACCCTGAACTTCATGCAGGCCTGCGGCATGTCCGACCTGCCGCAGGTGCGGGAGACCGAGTTCTACACCTCCCACGAAAGCCTGCTGCTGCCCTATGAGCAGGCGCTGACCCGCATCGATTCCACCACCGGCGACCCCTATGCCTGTTCGGCGCATTTTCTCTGGATCGGCGACCGCACCCGGCAGCCGGACGGCGCGCATGTGGAATTCCTGCGCGGCGTGAAGAACCCGATCGGCATGAAGGTCGGCCCGACCATGGATGCCGATGAGCTGGTGCGTCTGACCGAGATCCTGAACCCGGCGAACGAGAAGGGGCGGCTGACCCTCATCTCCCGCATGGGGGCGGAGAAGGTGGAGGCGAAGCTGCCGCCGCTGCTGCGCGCCGTGAAGCGCGCGGGGCGGGAAGTGGTGTGGCTCTGCGACCCGATGCACGGCAACACGACGACCGTCGGCGGCTACAAGACGCGCAGCTTCGACGCGATCCTGGGTGAGGTCCGGCGCTTCTTCGACGCGCATCTGGCCGAAGGCACCCATGCCGGCGGCGTGCATGTCGAGATGACCGGCAGCGATGTCACCGAATGCCTGGGCGGTGCCCACAAGCTGAGCGAGGCCGATCTTTCCGCCAATTACGCCACCTTCTGCGACCCGCGCCTGAATGCCGAACAGTCGCTGGAACTCGCTTTCCTGATCGCGGAGGAGCTGAAGGCCCGCCGCGTGCCGGGGGCGACGCCGGCGGTCGCCGCGCAATGACCGGCGATCGCGCGGCGGAGGAAGTCGCCGATGCGGCCATCGCCGCCCGCACCGACGCCTATTTCCGGCGCACCCGCGCCATCGTCGAGCGTTTCGGCGATGCGCGCGTCACCTATGCGGTCTTCCTTCGCCGGCCGGTGATCTCGGCGCCGCGCCTGGCGCTGGATTTCCTGCGCCGCGCCGCCGCCGAGCGCGGCACGGCATTCGAGATCGAGCTGATGCACGAGGAAGGGCAGTGGTCGGGCGCCGGCGACCCGCTGCTCTACATCTCGGGCAGCTTCGCCAAGCTGTCGGAGCTCGAGACGATCCTGCTGCAGAAGCTCGGCGCCGCCTGTGTCGCGGCGCATAACGCCTACCAGATGTGCCTCGAACTGCCGACCGCCGCCTTCCTCGCCATGGAGGCGCGGCACTGCGCCGGCGCCGAGATGCAGGACATGATGGGCTACGCCGCCTCGGTGG
>DASYDR010000401.1:0-4018 GCA_036499545.1 Roseomonas sp.
CCCATCCGCCAGGAGGGTAGACCCTCCTGGACCTGCTTCACTTGGTACCCTCATAGCCAATGGGGTGCAGGGGCCCCAGGCTCCCGCCGGGTGAGGTTTGGAGAGGGCAGAGCCCTCTCCAGGGACGCGCCTCAATCCCCGATCGCCACGCCTTCTCTCCGCCGGTCGGCGCCGCCGTCGATGACCACGGCGTTGCCGTCGCGGCGGATGCGGATGGCCTGCAGGCCGGAGGTGAGGGCGCGGATCTGCACCTGGTGCCCCATGGCTTCGAGGGCGGGCGCCAGGGCGGCGGCCGGGGTGCCGGCTTCCAGTTCGGTGGCGCTGCCGAGCGTCAGGACATGCGGCAGGTCGATGGCGGCCTGCGGGGACAGGTTCCAGTCGAGCAGGCCGACCAGGGTCTGGGCGAGGTAGCCGATGATGCGGGCGCCGCCGGGGGAGCCGGCGATGAAGGCGAGCAGGCCGTCTTCGTCGAAGACCATGCTGGGCGCCATGGAGGAGCGGGGACGCTTGCCAGGGGCGACGGCATTGGCGACGGGGCGGCCGTTGATCGCCGGGCGGAAGCTGAAATCCGTGAGCTCGTTGTTGAGGAGGAAGCCGCGGACCATGACCTGGGCGCCGAAAGCGGATTCGATGGTGGTGGTCATGGACACGGCGTTGCCGCCGGCGTCGAGGATGGCGAGGTGGCTGGTGCCGTATTCGGGCTGCGGCTCCTGCGGCGTGTAGCGGGCGTCGCGCCAGGGCGGATTGCCGGCGCGCGGCGCGGCCATGGCGCGCAGCGGGTCGATGAGCTGGGCGCGGGCGGTGAGATAGGCGCGGTCCGTCAGGCCGCGGGCCGGCACGGAGATCTGGTCGGGATCGCCGACATAGGCGTTGCGGTCGGCGAAGGCGAGGCGCCCGGCCTCGATGATCAGATGCGCGGCGTCGACGCCGGCGGGCGGCAGATGCGGCAGGTCGAAATGCGCGAGCAGGCCCAGGATCTGCGCGACGGCGATGCCGCCGGAAGACGGCGGCGGGAAGCCGCAGACCCGGCGGCGGCGATAGGGGGCGCAGACCGGCTCCCGCGGGCGGGCCTGGTAGGCGGCGAGGTCGTCGGTGGTCATCAGGCCCGGGTTGCTGGGATGGCCACGGACGGCGCCGGCGATGTCGGCGGCGATCGGGCCGCGATAGAAGGCGGCGCCGCCGCGTTCGGCGATCAGGCGGAGAGTGGCGGCGAGCTCCGGATTGCGCAGGCGGTGGCCGGCGGGCCAGGGCTGGCCGCGGGCATCGAAGAAATAGGCGCGGGCGGCGGGGTCCTCGCGCAGGCGGCCGCCGTCGCGGGCGAGTTCCTCGGCAAGGCGGGGCGAAATCGGGAAGCCCTCCTCGGCCAGTCGGATCGCGGGTTCGAAGAGCGCGGCCCAGGGCAGGCGGCCATGGGCACGGTGCAGGGCTTCCAGCACGGCGACGGTGCCGGGCACGCCGACGGCGCGGCCGCCGACCACGGCATCGGCGAAGCTCATCGGCTCGCCATTGCGGAGAAAGAGGCTGCCGGTGGCGGCGGCCGGCGCGGCTTCACGCCCATCGAAGGCGGCGAGGTGCCGGGTGGCGGCATCCCAGTGCAGGATCAGGGATCCACCGCCGATGCCGCTCGACTGCGGCTCGACCAGGGTCAGCACCATCTGCACGGCGACGGCGGCATCGGCGGCACTGCCGCCCTGGCGCAGCATGGCAAGGCCGGCTTCGGCGGCCAGGGGATGCGCGGCCGCGACCATCTGCCGTTCCGCCGATGTCTGGGCCTGCGCCGGGCATGCGAGCAGCAACAGCAGCAGGAGCAGACGGCGCATGGCGGACCTCGGGCTGTTCCGGCATCGTCATCGCATGATCACGCCCGATCCGAAACCCGCCCGCCGCCGGCGTGGCAGCCTGGCCAGCGCGCGCGGCGCGGATGCCGAAGCGACCGCCGCGGCGCTGCTGGCGCGCGAAGGCTGGGCGCTGCTCGCGCGCAGGGTACGGACGCCGGCCGGCGAAATCGACCTGGTGGCGGAGCGTGATGGGCTGCTCGTCTTCGTGGAAGTGAAGGCGCGGCCGTCCTTCCAGGATGCGGCTTTCGCGCTGGGGGTACGGCAACGCGCACGACTGCTGGCGGCTGCGGAGATCTGGCTGGCGCGCAATGCCGGGCATGGCGCGGCAGGGATGCGCTTCGACGTGATCCTGGTCGCGGCCGATGGCAGCGCCCGGCGCATCGCGGATGCCTTCCGTCTGGGGGACTGATACCGCCGAGCCTTGTTACCGACCCCTTCGCGATCGCCTTCGACGGGTAGGCTGGCCGCTATGGGCGCGCGCCCCCATATCGTCGCGATGGGAAGCCCTTGCATCGATGTCTGCCAGTACGACGACGACACCGGCTGGTGCCTTGGTTGCGGCATGCGGAAGAAGGACAAGAAGGCCTGGAAGAAGGACCGCGACCGGCGGCCTGACATCCTGGCCGCCCTGCCGGAGCGACTGACCGCGCTCAGCGCCGCGGGACATCGCGTCGGGGAGGACGCGAAGCGGAAGAAGGGCTGAATGGCGCGCCAGACTGGCGCGGCGCGGTCGGGCGACAGGCCGTATCGGCGTTGCAATCAACCGCGGCCCGGGTAGATGCCCGGTCCTGTGATCAGCTATCCCCGGAAGGCGCCTCGCGCGGCTTCGACGGCCGCGACAGCATCCACCTCAAGGCACTCCGCTCGATGAGCCTCCAACCGATCACGCTGCGTCCTGCCCTGCCATCGGACGAGCCTTTTCTCCTCGAACTTCGGACGATCACCATGTCGGAGCATCTGGAACGAATCGGAGGGCCGACCACCGAGGAAGCCCATCTGCAACGCGTGCGGCATCGCTACGAGGATGCGAACATCATCTGCAGCGGCGAGACCCGTCTGGGGTTGCTCAAGCTTCACAGAGGCGCCGCCGAGTGGCATCTCGTGCAGATCCAGGTCCTGCCAAGCCATCAAGGCCAGGGCCTCGGCAGGCAGGTCATCCAGGCGGTCCTGGACGATGCCCGGCGCAATCGACTGCCTGTCCGGCTGAGTGTCCTGCACGGCAATCCCGCCCGCCAATTATACGAACGGCTCGGCTTTCGCCCGACCGGCGAAGATGATCGCGAAACCACGCTCACCTGGACGCCAGAGGCGTAGGTTATCTGCCGCGCCCCGGGAAACGGTGCCGATAGGCCAGCGCTTCCCCCACATGCTCCCGCCCGATGGTCGGGCTGCCGGCGAGATCGGCGATGCTGCGCGCCACACGCAGGCTGCGGACATGGGCGCGGTTGGAGAGCATGAGCCGGGTCGCGGCCTGTTCCACCAACGCGGCCGCATCCTTGTCCAGCCCATCCTGCAACGCCTGGAAGCCGGCTTCGGCATTGCTGTGCGGCCCGTCTTCGCCCCAGCGCGCCCGGGCGCGTTCGCGCGCCGTCGCGACGCGGGTGGCGACGGCGGCACTCGGCTCGCCGGGCGGGGCGTGGATGAGTTCGGCGGGCGGCATCGGCGCCACCTCGATGCTGATGTCGATGCGGTCGAGCAGCGGGCCGGAGAGCTTGGCCTGGTAATCCTCCGCGCAGCGCGGCGCGCGGGAACAGGCGCGGTGGGCATCGGCCAGGTAGCCGCAGCGGCAGGGGTTCATCGCGGCGATGAGCTGGAAGCGCGCCGGGTAGGTGACACGGGCATTGGCGCGGCTGATGCTCGCCTGGCCGGTCTCCATCGGCTGGCGCAGGGCTTCCAGCGCCGGGCGCGGGAATTCCGGCCATTCGTCCAGGAACAGCACGCCGCGATGCGCCAGGCTGATCTCGCCCGGCCGGGTGCGCTGCCCGCCGCCGACCAGCGCCGCCTGGCTGGCGGAATGATGCGGGGTGCGGAAGGGCGGGCGCTGCACCAGCCGCCCGCCTTCAAGCAGGCCGGCGACGCTGTGCACCATGCTGACCTCCAGCGCCTCGGCGGGCGTCAGGTCCGGCAGCAGGCCGGGGATGCGGGCGGCGAGCATGGATTTGCCGGCGCCGGGCGGACCC
>DASYDR010000402.1:0-42293 GCA_036499545.1 Roseomonas sp.
GGCGGTACCCGGCGCGGTGCCGGGCGGCCGGCTGCGGGCCGTCCCGGCGGTGCGCAAGGCGGCCTGAGCCGAGCCCCCGCGTGCGGGCGCCCTCGCGG
Source organism: Roseomonas sp. (assembly GCA_036499545.1). GTDB lineage: Bacteria > Pseudomonadota > Alphaproteobacteria > Acetobacterales > Acetobacteraceae > Plastoroseomonas. The sequence continues at coordinate 99 of DASYDR010000402.1, forward strand.
GCGCCCGGTCCTGCCTCAGCGGCGGCAGCTGGCCGGCTGATCCTGCTCCACCGTGCCGATGCGGCCGTGGGCGACCGCCACGCGGATGCAGGTCCGCGTATCGCCGTGCCAGTAGTAGCGCGTCAGGCCGCGAACCCGCGCCATGCGGTAGCCGCGCGCGGTGATCTGGCGCATCGCCGGCACCGCCCGGGTGCCGACCAGGTCCGACACATCCGGGGCGGCCGGCGGGGCGGGTGCCGCGACCGGCGGCGGAAGGGGCGCCGGGGCGGGCTGTGCCTGCTGGGCCGTATCGGCGCAGGCAGCCAGCCCGAGGGCCAGGAAGGCGGCACCGAGCAAGTTGCGGAACATCATCATCAGCGATTTCCCCTGCGCATGAGGCGCGGAGGCAGGATCGCGCAACGATTCCTTGCCCGCCATTGGAAAAGCGAGGACCGAACGGCGATTCCGGCCGCCATCGATCACGCCTGCGCGCCGTGCGTCAGACCGGCCCGCCGCCGCTTCCGGACGGAAACTGATAGGCCAGCACCGCGGCCGCCAGATCCTCCCCCGCCCAGCCCACGGATTTGAAGACGGTGATCTCCTCCGCCCGGCTGCGGCCGGGATGGGCGCCGGCGCAGAGCGCGGCCAGGTCCGTCGCGATATGGTCTTCGCTGATGGCGCCTTCGGCAATGGCCTGGACGATATCGCCGGCTTCGGCCAGGGCGCCGGCGCGGGTGTCGACGGCCAGGGTGGCGCGGGCGATGGCGGCCGCATCGGCTTCCCGCATGATGGGACGATAGGCGCCCACCAGGTCGAGATGGGTGCCGGGCGCGAGGTCATTGCCGTGGATCAGGGCTTCGGTCGAAAGCGTGGCGCAGGCGATGATGTCGGCCCGGCCAGGATCCGGCCGGGCGACGGCACGGGCGGGGTGGCCATGGGCGGTGAGTTTGCGCGCCAGGGCTTCGGCGCTGTCCGGGCGACGGCTCCAGATCGCGATGTCGGTGATCGGGAGCAGCGCGCGGTAGGCCTCGGCCAGGGCGTGCGCGACCTTGCCGCTGCCCATCAACAGCAGGCGGGTGGAGTCCGGCCGGGCCAGGTGGCGGGCCGCCAGCAGGCTGGCGGCAGCGGTGCGGCGGTCGGTCAGCATGCCACCGTCCAGGAGCGCGAGCGGGGCACCGGTTTCGCCGCTGGAGAGCAGGTAGGCGGCGTGGACCGCCGGCAGGCCGCGGCTGGCATTGTCCGGGGCGACATGCACGATCTTCACGCCGGTGTAGCGGCCCGCCTGCCAGGCGGGCATCAGCAGGAGGGAGGTTTCCGCGCCGCCGGCCTGCGGCACGGCGTGGCGATGGCGGAGAGGTGCGTCACAGCCTTCCCGGAACATGGCGGCCAATGCGTCGACCAGCTCCGGCCAGGGCAGGCGGGCGGCGACCTCGGCCGCGTCCAACATCGGTATCACCATTCTTTCTCCGAAGCGTGCGTGGCTGTTTGTCTATCACTCCGCGGCGTGAGATCGAGCCACCCCATGCAAGCCGTCCGGGCCGGCATGGCGCTGCGGGAAGGCTCGGCCGCGGGGTTTCGCAGCCCAGACCGGGGCATATGAGGAGAACCGAATGTCGCGTATTGGCCGCTTTCTCACAGCCACGGTCCGGGCTGCCCTGCTGTCCGTCGCCACGGCCGGCACCATCGCCGTGGCGACACCGGCTTCCGCACAGCAGACCGGCGCCGCCACGATCGATGCCATCCGGGCACGCGGCGCGCTGGTCTGCGGCGTGAATACGGGCCTGGCCGGCTTCGCCCAGCCCGACAGCCAGGGCGTGTGGCGGGGCTTCGACATCGATTACTGCCAGGCGGTCGCGATCGCGCTGTTCAATGACCGGTCTAAGGTGCGCTTCGTGCCGCTGACGGCGCAGACCCGCTTCACCGCGCTGCAATCGGGCGAAGTCGACATCCTGGCGCGCAACATCACCTGGACGCTGTCGCGCGACACCGCGCTCGGCCTCGATTTCGCGGCCATCAATTTCTTCGACGGCCAGGGCTTCATGGTCCGGCGCAGCGCCGGCGTGAACCACGCGCGGGAGCTGGAGGGGGCCACCATCTGCGTGCAGCCCGGCAGCACGACGGAGCAGAACCTGGGTGACTGGGCGCGCGCCAACAACATCCGCTTCACGCCGCTGGTGATCGAGCGGCTAGAAGACAATGTGGCCGCCTACCTGGCCGGCCGTTGCGACGCCTTCACCACCGACGTCTCCGGCCTGGCCGCCACCCGCGCGGCGCAGGCCAATCCGGAGGAGCATGTGATCCTGCCGGAAGTGATCAGCAAGGAACCGCTTGGCCCGTCCGTGCGGCATGGCGACCAGCGCTTCACCGACCTGGTGCGCTGGGTGCATTTCGGCCTGGTGGTGGCGGAGGAGCTGAACATCACCAGCGCCAACGTCGCCCAGGCGGTGACGGGCGATGCCCGGCCTGAAGCGCAGCGCCTGCTTGGCCGCACCGGCGAACTCGGCGCCATGCTCGGCGTCGACAATGCGTGGATGGTCAACATCATCCGCGCTGTCGGCAATTATGGCGAGATCTATGCGCGCAACCTGGCGCCGATCGGCCTGCAGCGCGGCCCCAACGCGCTTTGGACAACGCCGGGCGGCCTGATGTACGCGCCGCCCTTCCGCTGATTTCCCGTCAGGCGCGGCGCCCATTCCCCGGGCGCCGCGTCATTCCGTCACCCCGTGGCGAAGATCCGGCTGCTCTGTCCGGGCCAGTCGCGCGCCGCACCGCATGGTTCGGCCCGCCCGCACCATCCGAAGCGCATGACGGCCGATGGTTCTTCGGCGCGAACGATCGCCGTTGCATACAATCGCCCCGGCCGGCCGCGCAGCAGCCGCCCCCTCGCCAGCCGCCAATTGCTTGCCCATGGCGCGCCGACATTGCCGCTTTGTTAGGCGTCCGTAGCGACCGCAAGGCTAGGCTCGACATCAGGCACGTTGATCCGTAAGTGCGGCTGGCGCAGCATCGCGTTGCTGGAATGGCTGGGTTGCGTATGATTGCTGCTAAGCACAAATAAATAAGGAGACCTGAATGTCCAATTTCCGGAGTTCCTTGGGTGGCGCAGTCCGGGCCGCCGCGTTGACCGCCTTCGTCATCGGTGGCGCCAGCCTCGGCACCCCCGCGCTTGCCCAGCAGCCCGCGCCGCAGCAGGCCGCGTCCACCATCGATGCCATCCGCGCCCGCGGCACGCTGGTCTGCGGCGTGAACACCGGCCTGGCTGGCTTCGCCCAGCCGGACAGCCAGGGTGTTTGGCGGGGCTTCGATGTCGACTACTGCCGCGCCGTCGCGATCGCGCTGTTCAACGATGCCAGCAAGGTCCGCTACATCCCGACCACCGCGCAGAATCGCATTACCGCCCTGCAATCCGGTGAAGTCGACATGCTGGCGCGCAACACGACCTGGACGCTGTCGCGCGACACCTCACTCGGCCTCGATTTCGCGGCCACCACCTTCTATGACGGCCAGGGCTTCATCGTGAAGCGCAGCGCCAATGTGAACCATGCGCGGGAGCTGGACGGCGCCACCATCTGTGTGCAGCCGGGCACCACCACCGAGCAGAACCTGGCCGACTGGGCGCGCGCCAACAACCTCCGCTTCACGCCAGTGGTGATCGAGCGGCTGGAGGATAACCTCTCCGCCTATCTCGCCGGACGTTGCGACGCCTTCACGACCGACGCCTCCGGCCTCGCCGCTTCCCGCGCGGCGCTGGCCAACCCGAATGACCACGTCATCCTGCCGGAAGTGATCAGCAAGGAGCCGCTGGCGCCGGCCGTCCGCCATGGCGATCAGCGGTTCACCGATCTGGTGCGCTGGATCCATTTCGGCCTGCTCACCGCCGAGGAGCTCGGCATCACCAGCGAGAACGTCATGCAGGCGGTGGCCAACGACCAGCGCCCGGATGCACGGCGCCTGCTCGGCCGCACCGGCGAACTGGGCGGCATGCTCGGCGTCGACAATGCCTTCATGGTCAGCATCATCCGCACGCTGGGCAACTACGGCGAGGTGTTCAACCGCAACCTGACGCCGATCGGCCTGCAGCGCGGCCCGAACGCGCTCTGGACCACGCCGGGCGGGCTGCAATACGCGCCGCCCTTCCGTTGATCTGACGGCGCGGCGCCCGCCCGGGCGCCGCGCCCCTTTCGCCCGCCCCTCCGGGCCGCCTGACAGCAGAGGCTTAACAAGAAATGTCCGAAGCAACGGTCGATCCACGATATCGGCGGAAACCGCCGAGGCGCCCCATCCGGCTCTCCTGGTCCGACGAACGCGTGCGCGCCATCGTCTGGCAGGTGCTCGTGGTGGGGATCATCGTCGCCATCGTCTGGTGGCTGGTGCGCAACACCCAGCACAACCTCGAGGTGCGGCGCATCGCGACCGGCTTCGGCTTCCTGAACCGGGAGGCCGGGCTGCCGATCGCCGAGCACGTGATCGACTACAGCCCGACCAATACCTATCTGCGGGCGCTGATCGTCGGTGTGCTGAACACGCTGAAGGTCGCGGTCATCGGCATCATCCTGGCCACCATCTTCGGCACGCTGATCGGCATCGCGCGGCTGTCGAAGAACTGGCTGGTGTCCAGGATCGCCGGTGTCTACGTCGAGGTGATCCGAGACCTGCCGCTGCTGCTGCAGCTGCTGTTCTGGTACACTGTGCTGCAGGGCCTGCCCAATCCGCGCAATGCCATGAACCCGGTGCCCGGCGTCTTCCTGTCCAACCGCGGCCTGTTGCTGCCCTGGTTCGAATGGACCGGTACGCACAGCACGGCACTGCTCGCGATGTTGGCCGGCGTGGTGCTGACCTGGGTGTACGCCAAGGCGATGCGCGCGCGGCAGATGCAGGACGGCCAGCCCCGCCGCATCTGGCCGCTGGCGCTGCTGCTGATCATCGGCCTGCCGATCGCGGTCTGGGCGGCGCTCGGCGCGCCCTTCACGCCCGACGTCCCGGCGCTGCGCGGCTTCAACTTCCGCGGCGGCTTCGTCGTCAGCCCGGAATACTTCGCGCTGCTGGTGGGCCTCGTCACCTACACCTCGGGCTTCGTCGCGGAAATCGTGCGCGCCGGCATCCTGTCGGTCAGCCATGGCCAGTGGGAAGCGGCGCAGGCGCTCGGGCTCAAGCCCGGCACGGTGCTGAAGCAGATCGTGCTGCCGCAGGCGCTGCGCGTGATCGTGCCGCCGATGACCAGCCAGTATCTGAACCTGACCAAGAACAGCTCGCTCGCGGTCGCGATCGGCTACCAGGACATCGTCTCGATCGCCAATACGACGCTGAACCAAACGGGCCAGGCGATCGAAGGCATCGCGATCATCATGCTGGTCTATCTGTCGATCAGCCTGTCGATCAGTCTCTTCATGAACTGGTACAATGCGAAAATCGCTTTGGTGGAGCGCTGAGCCATGGCATCCGACACCACCACCACGCAGCTGGCCGCGGCGACCGCCGCGCCCGAGGCCGCACCGCGCAGCCCGCCGATCTCCGTGGTCGGTCCCGTCGCCTGGGTGCGCACCAATCTCTTCTCCGGCTGGCTCTCGACCGCCGTCACCCTGGTGCTCGCCTATCTGATCATCCGCTGGGTGATCGGCTTCGTCGACTGGGCCTTCATCAACGCCATCTGGTCGGTCCCGAACAACCAGACCCAGGCCTGCCGCGACCTGCGCGGTGTCGGCGCCTGCTGGGCGGTGGTGACCGAGAAGCATCGCTTCATCCTCTTCGGCACCTACCCGTATGAGGAACACTGGCGCCCGGCGCTGGCCTGCGTGATCTTCGTGGCGCTCTATATCGTCTCCGCCATGCGCCGCTTCTGGCGCAAGGAGCTGGCGCTGGTCTGGATCCTGGCGCTGACCGCCATCGGCATCCTGATGTGGGGCGGCATCCTCGGCATGCCCTATGTCCCGCAGGAGCGCTGGGGTGGCCTGCCGATCACCCTGATCCTGTCGACCTTCGGCCTTGCCTTCGCCTTCCCGCTCGCCATCCTGGTGGCGCTCGGGCGGCGTTCGAAGATGCCGGCGATCAAGGCGATCTGCGTGCTCTATGTCGAGCTCATCCGCGGCGTGCCGCTGATCTCCCTACTGTTCATGGCGAGCGTGATGTTCCCGCTCTTCCTCCCGGAAGGGATGAACATCGACAAGCTGCTGCGCGCACAGATCGCGATCATCCTCTTCGCCGGCGCCTACCTGGCGGAAGTGGTGCGCGGCGGCCTGCAGGCGCTGCCCAAGGGGCAGTACGAAGCGGCCGAGGCGCTCGGCCTTTCCTACTTGCACAAGACCAGCTTCATCATTCTGCCGCAGGCGCTGCGCCTGGTGATCCCGCCGCTGGTGAACACCTTCATCGGCTTCTTCAAGGATACGTCGCTGGTGCTGATCATCGGCATCTTCGACCTGCTGACCGCGGGCAAGACGGCGATCGTGGAGCCCGCCTGGCAGGGCTTCGGCGTCGAGGTCTACATCACCATCGGCCTGATCTACTTCTGCTTCTGCTTCGCGATGTCGAAATACAGCCAGGGTCTGGAGGCGGAGCTGAACCGCCACCGTGCCCGCTGAACCGGACCGGGGGAACAACAACCCATGAGCGCTGCCATCGAAACCGTCGCCTCCGCCGCCCGCACGGATGCGCCGCCCGCCATCACCCTGGACCGCGTCAACAAGTGGTACGGCGCGCTGCACGTCCTGCGCGACGTCTCCCTGGAAGTCGCCCTTGGTGAGCGCGTGGTGGTCTGCGGGCCGTCAGGCTCCGGCAAGTCCACCATGATCCGCTGCATCAACCGGCTGGAAACCCATCAGGACGGCCACATCCTGGTGGACGGCAAGGAGCTGACGGACGATGTCCGGGCACTCGACGCCATCCGCCGCGAGGTTGGCATGGTGTTCCAGTCCTTCAACCTTTTCCCGCACCTGACGGTGCTGGAAAACTGCACCCTGGCACCGATCTGGGTGCGCCGGATTCCGAAGAAGGAAGCCGAGGCGCTGGCGATGGAATACCTCACCAAGGTGAAGATCCCTGAGCAGGCGAAGAAGTATCCTGGCCAGCTCTCGGGCGGCCAGCAGCAACGCGTGGCAATCGCCCGCGCGCTCTGCATGAAGCCCAAGATCATGCTGTTCGACGAACCCACCTCCGCGCTCGATCCCGAGATGATCAAGGAGGTCCTGGACACCATGGTGGCGCTCGCCGACACCGGCATGACCATGATCTGCGTGACGCACGAGATGGGCTTCGCGCGCCAGGTCGCCGATCGCGTCGTGTTCATGGACCGCGGTGAGATCGTGGAGAGCGGCACACCCGACGCGATGTTCAACACCCCGCAGACCGATCGCCTGAAGCTGTTCCTCAGCCAGATCCTGAGAGGGCATTGAGTTTTTCCTGCCCTCAAACGCCGGGCGCGCGCTCCGCGCGCCTGGCTTTCGCGCTGTCAGGTGGGCTCCGGCGGCGACTGCTGGTCGCGCGCAGGGCCGCAGTCGCGGCCCCGGGGCGTCGCTTCGCTCACCCCGTTGAGATTATTGGCGGCCTTCGGCCGCCTTTTTTGTAATTCCGACGTCAGGGTTTGCCGGGCGCCGCGGTGCTGACCACGGGGCGCCCTTGATCTTGAGGGCCGCACCCGCGTAAGCCTTGCGCGTTCCGCAGCCGGAGCGTGACCCGCTTGACCACTACCTCGTCTGCCGGCAACGGCGATCGTCGGCCCCTGACACCGGCGCTGCTCCTGGGCGTTCTCGGTGTCGTCTATGGCGATATCGGCACCAGCCCGCTCTACGCCATGCGTGCGTCCCTGCTGCACTTCGCCTCCGACGGGGTTGAAGCGTGGGAGACGCTCGGCATCCTCTCCCTGATCATCTGGTCGCTGATCCTGACGGTCACGGTGAAGTACATCGCCTTCGTGATGCGCGCCGACAACAAGGGTGAAGGCGGCATCCTGGCGCTGATGACGCTGGCCCAGCGCCAGATGAAGGGCGAACGCTCACGCGGGATCGTCGTGATGATCGGCATCGCCGGCGCCTGCCTGTTCTTCGCCGACGGCACCATCACGCCGGCGATCTCCGTCCTGTCGGCGATCGAGGGGCTGAAATACGTCTCCCCTGCCTTCGAGGATGTGGTGGTGCCGCTTTCGGTCGCGATCCTGACCGGGCTGTTCGTCGTGCAGTTCCGCGGCACCGCGCGGATCGGCGCCGTCTTCGGCCCGGTCTGCGCGCTGTGGTTCGCCACCATCGGCCTGCTCGGCCTCATCGAGACGATCCGCAACCCCGCGGTCCTGGCCGCGCTGTCACCGCATTACGCCATCCATTTCGTCATTGAGTATCATCTGGCGGCCTTCGTCGCGATGGGCTCGGTCGTGCTGGCGGTGACCGGCGGCGAAGCGCTCTATGCCGATATGGGCCATTTCGGCCGGCGCCCGATCCGCATGGCGTGGAACTTCTTCGTCCTGCCGTCGCTGGCACTCAGCTACATGGGCCAGGGCGCGCTGTTGCTGCAGGATCAGTCGGCGCTGGAGAACCCGTTCTACCTTCTGGCACCGGACTGGCTGCGGCTGCCGCTGGTCATCCTGGCCGCCGCCGCGACGGTGATCGCCAGCCAGTCGATGATCTCCGGCGCCTACACCATCGCCCGCCAATGCGTGCAACTCGGCTTCCTGCCGCGCCTGTCGGTCAAGCACACGAGCGAAACCGAGGAAGGGCAGATCTACATGCCCCAGGTCAACGCGATGCTGCTGATCGGCGTGCTGATCCTGACCGTGTCCTTCAAGAATTCGGACGCGCTGGCCGCCGCCTATGGCCTGGCGGTCACCGGCACCTTCGTCTGCACCTCGATCCTGGCGATCGTGGTGTTCCGCCGCCAGTTCCGCTGGGCGGCGCCGCTGGTGGCCGCGGTCTTCGTGCCGCTGCTCCTGCTCGACCTGGTGTTCTTCATCGCCAATGTGCTGAAGATCCCGCATGGCGGCTACGTGCCGCTGCTGCTCGGCAGTCTCCTCTTCGTGCTGATGACGACCTGGCAGCGCGGGCGCCAGCTTCTCTTCGCCCGCTTCCGCCAGGACAGCCTGCCGCTGAAATCCTTCATCGCGCGGCTGCCGCAATCCCGCACCATCCGCATCCCGGGCATCGCGGTGTTCATGACCGGCCAGGCCGATTACGTGCCCGGCGCGCTGCTGCACAACCTGAAGCACAACAAGGTGCTGCACGAGCGGGTGTTGTTCGTCACCGTGCTGAACGAGGACGAGCCGGAAGTCGCGCGCGACCGCCGGCGGGAAGTCAGCGAGCTGGCACCCGGCATCCACCGCATCCTGATCCGCTACGGCTTTCAGGAAAGCCCGAACATCCCGCGCGAGCTGGAATCCCTCGGCGAATTCGGCGTCGCCTTCGAGCCGATGCAGGCCAGCTACTTCCTTGGCCGCGAGCAGCTGGTGGCGGCCGTGGTGCCGAAGATGTCACGCTGGCGGCAGTATCTTTATGGTGCGATGAGCCGCAACGCGGTGCCCGCCACGGAGTTCTTCCGTATCCCTTCGGATCGCGTGGTGGAGCTCGGCGTGCGGGTGGCCATCTGATCCTCCCGGAAGGACAGCCGCGATGGCGCTTGTGACGGTGATCTTGGCGATGGGCCCAGGGCCTGGCTTCCCCGCCGGCAGCCCCGAGCATCGCTACGTGCTGCGCCTGGCGCTCGATGCCGAGGGGCGCCCGGACATGGCCGCCTGGGCCACCGATCCCGCGCCCTGGCCGGCGCAGCGAATCCGCCCCGGCGCGCCCATCCGTGCCGGCGATGTCCAGCATGATCCCGATGCCGGCTGGTCGCTGCGCTTCTTCGGCGATGCCGAAGACCGCGCCGACGTCCCTTCGGTGCCGCTGCTGGCGCCGGATGGCGGCGCGATCCGGCCCGGCAGCTACATCACGCTGATCGAGCCGGGCGATGCACCCCGCGACTACCGGGTTGTCGGAGTGGAAGCTTAGTTTCCCCCCTCAAGCCGGGCGCGGCCCCCGGCTGCGGGGATTATCGGCCTCGGCGGCGGCTTGCCGTGACGGGGGCGTCGGTCGGGTCGGTGGGTGATCGCGGCAGCAGCACGTAGAGCATCATCGGGTCGCGCTGGCGGCCGGCCAGATCCGGTGCGTCGGCATCCCAGCCGTGGAAGAGGTCGGCACGCGCCGGGCCGCGGATGGCGCCGCCCACATCCTGCGCCGCGGCCAGGCGGCGCCAGCCGCCATCGGTGGTCGCGATATAGACCGGCGCGCCGAGCGGGACGAAATCCGGATCGACGGCGACCGACCGGCGCGGGGTCAACGGCACGCCGAGAGCGCCAGGCGGCCCCTGGTCCGGCGGCAGATCGGGCATCGGGCGGAAGAAGACGTAGCTGGCATTCTCCCGCATCAGCGCGGCCGCCGCCGCCGGCCCATGGCTGCGCATCCAGGCCCGGATCGCCTGCATCGACATCTGCTCGCGCGGGATCTCCCCGCGTTCGATCAGCAGCCGGCCGATCGGCGTATAGGGCTGGCCGTTCTGCGCCGCATAGCCGAGGCGCAGCACGCGGCCATCCTCCAGGATCACCCGGCCGGAGCCCTGGATCTGCAGAAAGAAGGCATCCGCCGGATCGGCGACCCAGGCGAGCTCGAGCCCGCGGCCGAACAGCGCCCCGGCCTCGATCGCGGCGCGCGGCGGCGCCGGAATCAGCCGGCCGTCGCGCCAGACGCCGGAGATGCGGCGCGGCGGTGATCCAGGCGGCGGCGTGGCGGCGGCAAACTCCACCAGTTCCGGCGGGCGGGCATGCAGCGGCGTGCGGAAATGATCGTCAGGGCCGAGACGGCCCACGACCTGCGGCTCGTAGTAACCGGTGAGCAAGCCGGTCCCCATGACATGCGGGGTGAACTGCGCTTCGATGACGGCGCGCAGCGCGGTTTCGCGGAGCGCCGGCCGCAGCCGCGGCAGCCGTGCCGCGACGGCGCGCAGCGCGGCGCAGGGGCCGGCCCAGGCTTCCGGTGGCAGGGCGGCGAGGCCGGTGGCGGGCTGTCGGAGCGCGGCGCAGCTCGCGAGCAGCGCCGGCAGGGCCAGGGTCGGCGCATCGCCGCGCCAGCCCGGCAGGGCGGCATAGGTCACCGGCGGCGGAAAGGGCGGGCCGAAGGCCTCGGGCTCGGCAGCCCATGCGGCGGAGAGAGCGAGCAGCCCCGCGCACAGCCCGTGCGACAGGGCCCGTCCGATGCCGCGCCGCATGCTTCCCCTCTATGTCCCGCCCGCCAGGAACCCGGCCCAGCTCTTGTCCCGCCGCGGCGTCCCTGCCAGGTCCATCCCGCCGCTGACCAGCGACAGGTTGGGATTCCAATGCGGATCCTCGTGCAGCAATGCCCCCCAGCGGGCATGCATGTAGATCATCTCGCGCGATGCCCGCTCCGCGTTGCCGCGACCATGATCATCGCCCCGCGATGCCGATTCCAGGTGATGCAGTTCGGCGAAGGGGGTCCAGAGATTGCGATACCCCGCTTCCCGCAGTCGCAGGCAGAAATCCACATCGTTGAAGGCGACCGGCAGGTTCACCTCGTCGAGGCCGCCCACCGCATTGAAGACCTCGCGCCGCACCGCCAGGCAAGCCCCGGTCACCGCCGAGGCACCGCGCAGCAGGGCGAGCCATCCGAAGGGGCCGGCATCGCCACCGGGCGCACCGGTGGCGAAATGCCCCGCCACCCCCGTCGGCCAGCCGAGGCCGAGCAGGATCCCGCCATGCTGGAGCCGGCCATCAGCGTAGAGCAGCTTGGCCCCGACCGCGCCCACCCCTGGCCGCACCGCCTGCGACACCATTTCGCCGAGCCAGTCGGGGCCGATCACGTCGATGTCGTTGTTCAGCAGCACCAGGACCTCGCCCCGCGCCTCGGCGGCGGCGCGGTTGTTGAGGTGGCTGTAGTTGAACGGCCCCGGCATCGGCAGGATGCGTACCCGGGGATCCTCGCGAAGCGCCTCGAACAGCGCGAAGGTCGCGGGCTCGACGCTGCCATTATCCGCAACCAGCACCTCGATCGCCGGGTAGTCCGTGCGCCGCAGGACGCCGTCCAGGCAGGCTCGCAGCAGCGGTGCCCTGTCGCGGGTCGGCACGATGACGGATACCAGCGGCGCTGGCGCCGGCAGCGGAAAGGCGACCCGGCTGTGCAACGCCGCCAGCGGCGCGGCCGAGACCGTGGCCGCGACGCCCTGCCCCGCCAGATGCTCCGTCACCGCCCGGCGGGAGGCCAGGATGCAGCGTTCCAGCGATGATTCGGAGAAGGATGCCGGCCCGGCATCCTGGCGCCAGTGATAGAGCACGCGCGGGATATGGCGCACCGCCGCCGGCCCGCAGGCCGCCGTCGCGCGCAGCGCCAGATCATGGTCCTGGCTGCCCTCGAACCCTTCCCGGAAGCCGCCGATCCGGTCCAGCAGGTCACGGCGATAGGCGCCGAGATGACTGATCATGTTCTGGCCGAGCAGCAGGTCCGGGTCGAAATCCGGCTTGAAATACGGACCGTAGCGCCGCCCCGCGCCATCCACCTTGTCTTCGTCGCTGTAGATGACCTGCACGTCGGGATGGGCTGCGATCGCCACCGCCAGTTCATGCAGCGCTTCCGGCGCCAGCAGGTCGTCATGGTCCATCAGCACCACCCAGGCACCGCGCGCCAGGCCCAGGGCGCTGTTCGAAGCGGCCGAGATATGGCCATTCACCGGCCGCCTGATCCAGCGGATGCGCGGATCCGCCGCGGCGGCCTCGGCCAGCACCCGGGCCACGGTGGGCGTGGGCGAAGCGTCATCGGCGATGCAGAGTTCCCAATGCGGGTAGAGCTGGGCCTGGACCGAGGCGATCGCCTGCCGCAGGAAATGCTCCGGCGTTCCATAGGCCGGCATCACCACGGAAAAGACCGGGCAGTCCGGCAGGGCGGCGATCTGACGGCCGATGGCGGCACGATCCGCGGCAGACAGTGCGTCGAACCGGGCGATCCAGCGCCGGTACTGCCGCGGCGTCATGCCGACGCCGCGGGCGCGCAGCAATGGCAGGAGAGGGCGGATGATCGGCAGCAGCCGGCGCTTCAGCCCGGGCCGCGCGCGGACGAAAAGCCGGGCGCGATTGATCGCCATCGCCGCCAGGCGTGCATGAGCCCGCAACCGTCATCTCCTGCCTCCCGCCACACGCGGAAGAGCCGCTGATATCCGGCCCGCCCGGGCCAGGGCCGATGCATGGCGGCATCGGCCGGCGCCGGCAAGCAGGGTCGATCCCCGGCGGCGCGGCGGAGATTACATGCGCGTCATGCCGAACCGGGAATGACGGTCAGCCGGCGCCGGTCGCGGCCAGCTTCCAGGTGGGGTCGCTGGAGCCGGTTTCGCGCTGGAAGGTCCAGACATCGGTCAGTTCCACCACCGCTTCGGCGCCCGAGGCGATGGACCCGTCCCGGGCGAGCGTCAGGTTCACCTGGTCGGACACGAAGCGCACGGTGACGCTGGCGGTGCGGCCGCGCAGCTCGGCATTGTCGATGGCGATCTCGTGCAGGCCGCGGACCTCGGTGCGCTGCGTCTCCCCCGCCTGCTCGCGCGCCGCGATGGCGCCCTCGAAGCCGGCATAGGTATCGTCGCCGAGCAGGTTGCGCAGCGTCGCGCGATCGCCGGCGGCGAAGGCCGTCACGATCATGCGGAAAGCGCCTTCGGCCCCACCCAGGAAGCCCGCCGGATCGAAGGCCGGATCGGCCGCCCGGATCCGGGCCAGGGCCTGGCCGACGGTGGTATTCGGGTCGGGAACGCCGCGCCGCGTGGTGGCCGGCGGCGGCGGCAGGGCGGGATCGACCTCCGCCGCGCGGGGACCGCGCGGATCATAGGCCGGCGGCGCCTGTTCGGGTTGCTGCTGCCGTTCGAAGCCCTGACGCCGGCCGAGCACGCTCCGCAGGCGCAGCACCAGGAACAGCGCCACCATCGCAAAGAGGATCAGTTCAATAGGAAAGCCGCCTTGCATGTCGCGCTCCTGTCAGCCCTGTCACTTAAGCGCGGCGGAGCCCCGCTGCAACCGGATTGCGGGGTCGCCCGGGGGCCGCTACCCCCTGGATGCTGAAACGCCAGGGACGACACGCCATGATCCTGCTCCGCCACGGCCAGAGCGAGTTCAACCTGCACTTTACCGCGACCCGCCGGGATCCTGGCATTAAGGACCCGAAACTGACCGATCTGGGCCATGCCCAGGCCGAAGCCGCCGCCGAGGCGCTGGCCCATGAGGGGATCGAGCGCATCATCGCCAGCCCCTATACCCGCGCGCTGCAGACCGCGGCGCCGGTCGCCAGGCGGCTCGGCCTCCCGGTAACCGTGACCCCCCTGGTCGGCGAACGCTATGCCTTCGTCTGCGATGTCGGCTCCCCGGCGACCGAGCTGCGCTACGCCTGGCCCGAGCACGACCTGGCGCATATCGAGGAAGTGTGGTGGCCGGCGATCGAGGAGCCGGCGGAACAGGTGATCGCCCGCGCCGCGCTGTTCCGGGGGGAAATGGCCGCCCTCGGCGATAGCTGGCGGCGGGCGCTGATGGTGTCCCACTGGGGCTTCATCCTGGCCCTGACCGGGACCAGCGTGCAGAACGGCACCTGGATCCGCTACGATCCGACCCAGCCGGCCCCCGCCGAGATCCGCTGGAAGCATTGAGGGTGGATCGGGGGGCGGCGCGCCCCCTGGCCCACCTCACAGGCCCATGCTAGGGCGGCGCCACGCGAGATCAGGGGTTTTCCGTCATGTCCGAGCAGCAGCCCGCCGAGAACGGGATCAACGGGGCGCAGCCCATCCAGCCCGGTCCGCTGGTGATGAACCTGCAATACACGAAGGACCTGTCCTTCGAGGTGCCGGGCGCGCCCGACATCTTCCTGAACCTGCAGGAGCAGCCGCGTCTGGACGTCCAGCTCGACGTCAATGCCCGCCACTTGCAGGAGGGCCAGCCGGTCTATGAGGTGGCGTTGCAGATCCGCGTTGACGCCAAGCTCTCGGATGGGCGCAACGCCTTCATCGCGGAGCTGACCTATTGCGGCATCTTCACCGTGAACATGGCGCCTGAGATGCTGGAGCCGATGCTGCTGGTCGAATGCCCGCGCCTGCTCTTCCCCTTCGCGCGCAATATCCTGGCCGAGGTCAGCCGCGATGGCGGCTTCCCGCCCGTGCTGCTGAACCCGATCGACTTCGTGGCCCTGTGGCAGAACCGCCGCGGCCAGGCCACGGCACCCATCGCCAACGCCTGATGACGACCGCCCAGGGGGCGCCGCGCCCCCGCCTCGCCATCGTGCTGCTGAACCTCGGCGGACCCGATGCGCCGGCGGCGGTGCGGCCCTTCCTGGTGAACCTGTTCACCGACCCGGCGATCCTGCGGGTCCCGGGCTTCGTGCGGCCCTGGCTCGGGCGGCTGATCGCCTGGCGGCGGACCCGGGCGGCGCAGGCGAATTACGCCCTGATCGGCGGCCGTTCGCCGCTGCGGGAGCTGACCGAGGCGCAGGGCCAGGCGCTGGAAGCGGCGCTGACGGATGACGCCTTCGAGGCGCGCTGCTTCGTCGCCATGCGCTACTGGCACCCGATGAGCGACGCCACGGTGCAGGCGGTGCGGGATTGGGCGCCGGACCGGGTGCTGCTGCTGCCGCTCTATCCGCAGTATTCCAGCACGACCACCGGCAGCAGCGTGACGGAATGGGACGCCGCCGCACGCCGCGCCGGGCTCGATGTGCCGACCCGCACGCTCTGCTGCTATCATTCCGATCCGGATTTCGCGCAGGCGACCGCGGCGGCTGTGCGGCGCGCCTGGCAGGAGGCGCGGGCGGCGCTGCCGGCCGAGACGAAGCTGCGGCTGCTGTTTTCCGCGCACGGCCTGCCGGAGAGCATCGTCAAGGCGGGCGATCCCTACCAGTGGCAGGTGGAGCGCACGGCCGCGGCGGTGCTGGACCGGCTGGCGATCGATGGGCTGGACCATGCCATCTGCTACCAGTCGCGGGTGACGCCGCAGGCCTGGATCGGGCCGTCCACCGAAGCCGAGATCGCCCGCGCGGCGGCCGAGAAGGTGGCGCTACTGATCTGCCCGATCGCCTTCGTGTCCGAGCATTCGGAGACGCTGGTCGAGCTCGACATCGAATACCGGGAGGTGGCGCAGCATCTCGGCCTGCCCGGCTATTTCCGGGTGCCGGCGCAGAACAGCGATCCTGGCTTCATCGCCGCGCTGGCGAAGCTGGTGCGGGGCGCGGAAGCGGGCGGCCGCGCGCTCTGCTCCTTCGCCGGCGCGCGGCAATGCCCGAAGCGGCATGGCGACTGCCCGCATGGGCGCCAGCCTGGCGCGGCGCGCGCGAAGGATGCCGCCTGATGCGCCCCGCAGCGGTGCTGTTCGATTGCGACGGCGTGCTGGCGGACAGCGAGGCGGTGGTGAACGCGATCGTCGCGGAGGATCTGACCGGCCGCGGCTGGCCGATGACCGCGGCCGAGGCGCAGGCCGCCTTCCTCGGCATGGCGCTGCCGGACATGATCCCGCGCATCGAGGCGCGGGTCGGCCCGCTGCCCTTCGCCTGGGGCGCCGATCTGTCGCGCCTGATCGCGGCGGCGATGACGGAGCGCACCATGGCGATCCCCGGTGCCATCGCCGCGGTGCGGGCGATCGCCGCCGCCGGCGTACCGGTCGCCTGCGCGTCGAATTCGGCGCGGGCGGAACTGGCCGCGAAACTGCGCGGCCTGGGGCTGGCGGAAATTTTTGGCGCGCGGACCTTCAGCTTCGAGGATGTGGCCCGGGCCAAGCCCTGGCCTGACATCTATATCGCCGCCGCCGGGAGTTGCGATGCCGATCCGCGGGCCTGCGTGGTCGTGGAGGACAGCGTCCCCGGCACCCGCGCCGGCCGCGCCGCGGGCTGCCGCGTGCTGGGCTTCGCGCACGAGACGCCGGCGGCCTTGCTGGCGGCGCATGGGGCGGAGCCGTTTTCGGCGATGGCCGACCTGCCGGGCCTGCTCGGTATCCGCTAGCCGCGCAGATTCACGCCTCCGGGCGATTCCGCCCTCCGGCGATCTGCGCCGGTGCTGGACGAGCAGATTCACGCCTCCAGGCGATTCCGCCCTCCGGCGATCTGCTCCGGTGTCGGGCGAGCAGATTCACGCCTCCGGGCGATTCCGCCCTCCGGCGATCTGCTCTAGCTTCCCGTCCAATCGATCGGGAAGGAAACACCGGGATGCGTCATCTCCTCGCCGCCGTCTTCGCGCTGCTGACCTGCGGTGCGCAGGCGCAGACGATCCAGATGATCGTGCCCTATCCGCCCGGCGGGAACACCGACCTGATGGCCCGCGCCCTGCAGACCGAACTCTCGCGCGCCCTGGGCCAGACGGTCGTCGTGGTCAATCGCGGCGGCGCCGCGGGCACCATCGGCGACGCGGAACTGGCGCGCGCCCGGCCGGACGGGCTCACCATCGGCATGTCCCCGAACAACCCGCTGACCGCGCAGCCGCATCTGCAGCGCCTGTCCTACAGCCTCGACAGCTTCCGCCTGCTCTGCCTGGTCTATGACAATCCGCAGGTCCTGGTCGGCAGCCGCGACATGCCCTTCCAGGACGTGGCCGGCATGATCGCCTTCGGCCGCACGGCGCGGGAGGCGCTGATCTTCGGCACACCGGGCCAGGGCAGCACGCAGCACATCCTGCTGGCCGGGCTGCTGCGGGCAGGCGGTGTCGAAGGCCTGCACGTGCCCTTCACCGGCGCCGGCCCGATGGCCACGGCCGCGCTCGGCGGGCAGATCCATGTCTTCGTCGAAAGCCCCTCCATCCCCGCATCCACCGGCCTGCCGGTGCTGGCGGTGGTCGGGCGGGAGCGCATCCCCTCCCTGCCTGCCGTGCCCTCGACCAGCGAACTCGGCTACCAGGTCGACGGCACCTCGGCGGGCGGGGTGATCGCCCCCGCCGGCATCCCGGAGGCCGCGGCGCAGGCGATCGAGCGCGCCTGCGCCACCGCGGTCGCGAGCGACAGCTTCCGAGCGGCGGCGGAGCGGCTGAACGCCGTGCCGCGCTACCTGCCGGGCGCCGAATTCCGGGCCCGATTCCAGGCGGAGAGCGACGCCAACCGCACGATGCTGCGCGATCTCGGCCTGGCGCACGAATAACGGAAGGCCGGCGGCTACCCCGTGCGGGGCGCGCGGGGTAGGATCGGCGCATGCCGACCATCGATGCGCTCGCCCCGCTCTATCCCTGGACCAAGGCGCTGCACCTGATCGCGGTCTTCGCCTGGATGGCCGGGCAGTTCTACCTGCCGCGCCTCTATGTCTACCACATGCAGGTGGCGCCCGGATCGGCGACCTCCGACCTGTTCGTGGTGATGGAGCGGCGGTTGCTGCGCGCAATCATGAACCCGGCGATGATCGCCGCCTGGATCCTGGGGATCACGCTGATCCTGACGCCAGGCGTCGTCGACTGGCATGCCGGCTGGTGGCACCTGAAATTCGCCAGCGTGATCGCGATGAGCGGCCTGCACGGCCATCTCTCGGCAGCGCGGCGACGCTTCGCGGCCGGGGAGCGGCCGAAAACCGAACGCTATTGGCGCGCCCTCAATGAGGTGCCGACGCTGCTCCTGGTCATCATCGTGATCATGGTGATCGTGAAGCCGTTTTAGTTGACCACAGGCGCCGGCGCGGCCTCCGGCCGCCTGGCTTCCGAGCTGTCGGGGCGCACTGACGGCGACTGTCGGTTGCGCGCGGGACCGGGTGCGCGGCCCCAGGGCATCGCTACGCTCGCCCTGCTGGAACCGGTCGCGGCCTGCCGCCGCATTGCCAAAGTGATGAAGCGGCCAAAGGCCACCACCAGCCTCGGCGGGCTGCGAGGCGTCAGCCGATGCAGACCGGGGCCGCGCACGCGGCCCCGCGCGCGACCGACAGCCGCCGCCGATGCAACCTGACAGCGCGGCAGCCAAGCGCGCGGATGCGCGCGCCGGCGCTTGAGGACAGAATTACGCCGCAGGCACCAGGACGGCGTCGACGACCTGGATCACGCCGTTACGGCAGAGCAGGTCGGGACGGGTGATGGTGCCGGAGGCGCCGGAGGGATTGCCGCCGGCCCGCGCCGCCTGGATGCGCGGCTGCTGCGGCGTGCCGCCGACGACGCGCACATCGATGCCGCCCAGCATGCGGATGCGGCCTTCGCGCGCCTGGATGTCGTTGCGGCGCAGCCGGCCGCGCGCGATCAGGTTGCGCAGCGCATCCGCGTTGCCGTCCTTCATCGCCTGCGGCGCCTGGGCCCAGGCGGCATTGGTCGGCGCGATGACCGTGAAGGGGCCGTCGCCTTCCAGCATCTGGTCCAGGTTCGCGCGGGTCAGGGCGCGGCGGAACTCGCTCAGGTCCGGCTGGGCGCCGAGCACCGTCAGCAGCGGATAGGAGCCGTCGGCACGGATCTGCTCGGTGGTGCAGGCCGCCAGGAAAGCGGCCGCGCCACTGGTGATGAGCGCGAAGCGTCGGGTAAGCAGCACGGGCGATCTCTCCCGAAAATGACATTGGATTCGGGATCCCCGATAGCCGGAGACGCCCACCGATGCCTTGTCCACCGCCCGGCCCCGCGCCGCAAGGGCTGATGAGGGGCGCCTCGGCATAACTTCATCGCGCGCCGGCATCGACAGCAACACGCCTTGTTTCAACCGGTTGCGCGGATGCGCTCAAGAACCGGAAGAAGATGGGACCGCAGTCCTGGCCAATCCTCGCTCATCGGGAAATGGCCAAGTCCAGGCATGATCGCCGCCTCGGCTCCCGGGATCGCCGCCGCGGTCGCCAGCGTATCCTCCGGCCGGCAGGAATAGTCGTAATCGCCGGTCAGCAGGTGCACCGGGCAACGCGCGGTATCGATGCGGGCGAGCTTGGGGCGGAGGTCCCCTTCCCCCTTGTAGAAATGCAGGTCGCCGCGGAAGACGCCCGGCCCGCCCTGGCGATAATGCCAGAGCGTCTCCGCCCGCCCGGCCTCCGGTGCCGCGGGGCCGACCAGGCCGGAGACGATGGCCGCGCAGACCTCGCCGCCATGCACCTCCGGATGGTCGAGCCAGGCGATGTCGTAATAAGGGGCGACGAAGGCGCTGGACTGCAGGCCGATCACGGCACGCAGCGCATCGGCATGCTCGGCCGCCAGGTCCAGCACGATGCGCCCGCCGATGGAGCAGCCCATCACCACCGGCCGGTCCAGCCGCAGCGCCGCGGCGACCGCCATGATCATGCCGGTATAGGCGGCGGTGGTCAGGCGATAGGTGCCGGCGACGAAACCCTCGGGCGGAGAGGATTTGCCATGCCAGGGCATGTCGAAGGCGATGCAGCGGAAATGCCGCGTGACCGCGGCATCGTTCATCAGCCCGCGCCACTGCCGCCCGTCGCTGCCGGCGGTGTGGAGCAGGATCAGCGGAATGCCCTGCCCCGCCTCCTCGACATAGAGGCGATGCGGCCTGGCATCGAGCATCAGGTGCAGGTAGCGGCCGGTGATCGGTTCGAAGAAAGGCTCGGCGACCGCCGCGGGCGGCACCGCGACCAGGGGCGACGCCGGCGGGCGCAGCAGCGCGAACAGCGCCTTGAACCAGGCGAGATGCGCCATGAAGGGCTGCAGGTCGCCCTCCGCCCGCAGGGCGCCCTGGCGCACCAGCGCCATCAGGTCATGCCAGCCGGGCGGAGGTGCGGCGCTGGTGAAACGCGCCCAGGCCGCCGCATCGGCGGTGAGCAGCAGGTCGTACCGCGGCATCAGCGCCGGGGCGGGATCGGCCGCCAGCAGCGCGCCGTCGCGGATGCGCAGCAGATGCGCCGCCGCCCCGATGCGCAACAGGACATCGACGGTCGGGCCTGGCCGGCCGGAGAGGGCGGGTGCCGCGGCGGCCAGCCCCGGCAGCCCCGCGATCGCATCGTCCGCCGCGCTCATGGCCGCACCAGGGCGCAGCCGCCCCCGGCCAGGGGCCGGAAGGCCTCCGCCGCCGGTATGACGCGGAGCTGCCTGTAATAGTCCCAGGGCGCGCGGCTCTCTTCCGGCGCCTTCACCTGGAACAGGTGCATGTCGTGGATCTTGCGGCCATCGGCGCGGATCGAGCCGCTCCCGAACAGCGGATCCTCGGTCGGCATCGCCTTCATGCGGGCGACCACCGCGGCGCCATTCGCCCGGGCCTCCGCGACGCCCAGGCTCTCGACCGCCTTCAGGTAATGCAGCGTGGCGGAGTAGGTGCCGGCGTGGATCTGGGTCGGGCGGATGCCGCGGTTCAGCGGGTGGAAGCGCTCGGTGAAAGCGCGGGTGCCATCGGTCAGGTCCCAGTAGAAGCTGTCGGTCATCACCAGCCCCTGGGCGGCGGCGAGGCCGACGCCATGCACGTCCGGGATCTGCAGCAGCAGCCCCGCCAGCCGCATGCCGCCCTGCCGCGTCAGGCCGAATTCGGCCGCCTGCTTGATGGCGTTGATGGTATCGGCGCCGGCATTGGCAAGGCCGAGCACCTTGGCACGGGAGGCGCGGGCCGCCAGCAGGAAGGAGGAAAAATCGGTGGTGCCCGGGAAAGGATAGCGCGCCTGGCCCAGAACGCGGCCGCCGGCCTGGGCGACGAAGCCGCCGGTGTCACGCTCCAGCGCATGGCCGAAGGCATAGTCCGCGGTCAGGAAGAACCACGAATCCCCGCCTTCCGCGACCAGCGCCGTGCCGGTGCCATGCGCCAGCGCCCAGGTGTCGTAGGTCCAGTGGATGGTATTCGCGGTGCAGGCGCGGCCGGTCAGGTCCGAGGCGGCCGGGCCGGTGAAGAGCGCGACCTTGTTCTTCTCCCGCGTCAGATCCGCCAGCGCCAAGGCGAGGGCGGAAAGTGGCACGTCCAGGATGGCGTCGACGCCGTCGCGGTCGTACCAGCCGCGCGCCAGGTTCAACCCGACATCGGCACGGTTCTGCATATCGGCCGAGACCAGTTCCACCCGCAAGCCCGGGCGGGTGCGCTGGAAATCCTCGATCGCCAGCCGGGCACCGACCACCGATCCGGCGCCGGTATTGTCGGCATAGGGGCCGGACATGTCGGACAACACGCCGAGCCTGATCGCTGGTGCCTGGGCCCGCGCCCGCCCTGGCAGGGCCGGCAAGGCGAGCGCCGCGGCCAGGGCCGCGCGGCGGGTGAAGGTCATGGCCGGTTTCCCCTATATTTCGTTGCGCGGAACGCTACGCCGGGCGATCGCGGGCTGCAATCGGTTCACCACCCCTCGCGGCGCCGCCGGTTCCGGCTACATTGCGCGCCGACGTTGTCGCAGGACCGATCGACCCGTGGTGCATCTGACCTCGCCCGCCTTCAAGACCAATGCCGCGCGCGCCATCCGCGATCCGGGGCTGCAGAAGGCGTTGGGCACCGCCAAGGGCGCCTTCCTGCAACGCCGCGCCGCCGCCGTCGCCGGGCTGCCGGAGTTCGAGGCGCTGCGCGACATCGGCCGGGAGATCAAGAACCACACCCTGGCGCATCTCGATTTCTACCTCGAGACCTTCGCCGCCAATGTGGAGCGCGCCGGCGGCACCGTGCATTGGTGCAGCACCGCGGAGGAAGCCCGCGCCACGGTCCTGAAGATCTGCCAGGACGAGGGGGCGAAGACCGTCACCAAGGGCAAGTCGATGATCTCCGAGGAGCTCGGGATCAACGACCACCTGGAGGCGCATGGCATCCAGCCGGTCGAGACCGATCTCGGCGAGTACATCCTGCAGCTGCGCGGCGAACACCCGTCGCACATCATCGCGCCCGCCTTCCACCTGAACCGGGAGGATTGGGAGGCGGATTTCCGCCGCATGCACACCGACCTGCCGCCGGATCGCGTCTTCGCCGAGCGGCGCGACATCCTGGCGGAGGCGCGCACACGGCTGAGAGAAAAATTCCTGGAGGCCGATGTCGGCATCACCGGCGCCAATTTCCTGGTGGCCGAGACCGGCAGCAGCGTCATCGTCACCAATGAGGGCAATGGCGACCTGACCCAGACCCTGCCGCGCGTGCATATCGCACTCGCCTCGATCGAGAAGATGGTGCCGACGCTCGAGGATTGCTGTTCGCTGCTGCGCCTGCTGGCGCGCAGCGCGACCGGCCAGGATTTTTCCGTCTACACCACCTTCTCGACCGGGCCGAAGCGGGCACCCGACCTCGACGGCCCGCAGGCCTACCATGTCGTGCTGCTGGACAATGGCCGCAGCAACATGATGGGCACCGAATTCCAGGAGATGCTGCGCTGCATCCGCTGCGCCGCCTGCATGAACCATTGCCCGGTCTATGGCACGGTCGGCGGGCATGCCTATGGCTGGGTTTATCCGGGCCCGATGGGCAGCGTGCTGACGCCGTCGCTGGTGGGCGTCGCGAAGACCGGGCATCTGCCCAACGCGTCGACCTTCTGCGGCAAGTGCGAGAGCGTCTGCCCGGTGAAGATCCCGCTGCCGAAGATGATGCGGCATTGGCGGGAACGGGAGTTCGAACGGCACCTGACGCCCGCCTCGGTACGGCGCGGCCTCGGCCTCTGGGCCTGGTTCGCGCGGCGCCCGGGTGCCTATCGCATGGCGACCCGCCTCGGCATCGGCGCGCTCCGGTTGCTCGGCCGCGGCAAGGGCGCGTTCCGCTCGCTGCCGCTGGCCGGCGGCTGGACCGAAGGGCGCGACCTGCCGGTGCCGGAAGGCAGCACCTTCATGGCGCGCTACCGGGCGCAGCAGCGGAAGGCGAAGGGCTGATGGCGGTGACCGTCGAAACGCTCGTCGCGCTGCTGCCGCAGGCTTGGTCCCGCGACAGCAGCAGCCAGTGGCAGCTGAAGAATCCTGCCGCCGGACAATGCGGCGTCACAGCACTCCTGGTGCAGGATCTGCTCGGCGGCGAGATCCTGAAGACCCGCCTCGGCAGCGCCTGGCATTTCTACAACCGGCTGGATGGCCGGCGGCATGACCTGACCGAAAGTCAGTTCGCGGCGCCCATCGCCTATGACGACGTCGCCACCGATTGGACCGACGCCATGACCGATACCTCGCCGCGGCAATACGCGGCGCTGCGCGCCCGCGCCCTAGCCCTGCTGGCGGAACGCGCGGCATGAGCAAGGACGCCATCCTCTCCGCCATCCGGCGCGGCCTGAAGCGCGGCCCGTTGCCGGAGGACCAGCAGGCGATGCTGCGCGCCCGCATGGCGGCGCATCCACGCCACCTGATCCCGGCGCGGTCGCGCGTGCCGCGGCCGGACCAGCTCGCGCTGTTCGTCCGCAACGTGGAGAAGGAATTCGGCACGGTCGAGCGCGTCGCCGACCCGGGGGAAGTGCCGGCCGCCATCGCGCAGTATCTCAGCGGCCAGAACCTGCCCTCCCGCTTCGTCATGGCGCCGCATCCCGAGCTGCAGGCCCTGCCCTGGGACCGCATGCCGATGCTGATGCGGGAGGCGCGCCGCGCCGAGGCGACCGACCTGGTCTCCGTCCAGCATGGCTTCGCCGGCATCGCCGAGACCGGCACGCTGATGCTGCCCTCCGATCCCGCCCGACCGACGACGCTGAACATCCTGGCCGATACCGAGATTGTGCTGCTGCGCGCCTCGGCGATCGTCGGCGCCTATGAGGAAGCCTGGGACCGGCTGCGCGCCACCGGGCCGATGCCGCGCAACGTCATGTTCGTCACCGGCCCATCGCGCAGCGCGGATATCGAGCAGACGCTCGAGCTCGGCGCGCATGGACCGCGACGGCTGCACATCGTCCTGCTGGACGACGATCCCGAAGCCCGCTGACATGCCCCCCCGCCGCCGCCCGCGCGGATTGACGGAGGAGGACCGGGCCGTCTGGGCAGCCTATGCCGCGCGCGTGGCGCCGCTGAAGGGCCGCGCCATGCCGGCATCGCCGGCGATCACCGTGACGCCGCCACCCGCCCCGCCTTCGGCCCCGCAGCCGCCGGCGCCGGTGCTGCTGGCCGCCCGGCTGCCGGCCATGCCGATCGCGGTCGGCATCGCGCCGGCGGGGCTGGATGCCAAGCGCTGGACCGCGCTGCGGCGCGGCAAGCTGCGGCCGGAACGCACGCTCGACCTGCACGGCAAGCGCGCGCAGGAAGCGCATGGCGCGGTGCGCGGCTTCCTCAGCGAAGCAGTGGCGGATGGGGTGCGCTGCGTCGCCATCGTGACCGGCAAGGGCAGCACCGCCGAAGGCGGCGTGCTGCGGCGGGAATTGCCGCATTGGCTGAACGCGCCCGAACTGCGCGGCCTGCTGCTGGGTGCCGCACACCCCCACCGCGCCAATGCCGGGTCGGTGCATCTGCTGCTGCGGCGGGCACGCGGATGAGGCCCCTGGCATGACGCCCTTCGGCGCCCGGCTGCGCGCGCTGCGCGAGAAGCGCAACGTCACCCTGGCGGAGCTGGCGACCCAGCTGCAGGTCTCCGCCGCCTACCTCTCGGCGCTGGAGCACGGCAAGCGCGGCCGGCCCTCGGTCGGGCTGGTGCACCAGGTGAATGAGTTCTTCGGCCTGATCTGGGACGATGCGGAAGAAGTGGCGCGCCTCGCGCGCATCTCGCATCCACGCGTCACGCTCGACACCTCCGGCCTGTCGCCGGAGGCCACCGAATTCGCCAACCGGCTGGCGCTCCGCATCCGCACGCTGAAGCCGGACACGATCGCGCGGCTCGCCGCCGCGCTGGAGGACAAGCCATGAGTTTCCGCGTCCTGCTGGCCCATACCGGGGAGATGTTCGCCGGCTATTACGGCGACCGCGCATTGGCGGAGCTGACCCGCCACGCGACGGTGGTGCGCAACGCGACCGGCGCGGTGTTGACCGGGCGCGCCCTGGCCGAAGCCGCGGCCGGGTGTGACGCGATCATCGCCGACCGTGCGACGCCGGGGCTTGCCGAGACCTTCGCGCAGGCACCGGAGCTGCTGTCCTTCCATCGCTGCGCCGTCGATATCAGCACCATCGATGTCGACGCCGCATCCGCGGCCGGCGTGCTGGTGACGCGCGCGACGCCGGGATTCGTCGATGCGGTGGCGGAGCTCGGGATCGGGCTGATCGTCGACCTGGCGCGCGGCATCACCGATGCCGCCGGCACCTATCGCGCCGGCACCACGCCGGAAGGCCGGATGGGGCTGCAATTGTCCCAGGCGACGCTCGGCATCGTCGGCCATGGCCGCATCGGCCGGCGCCTGGCGGAAATCGCCCGGGCGATCGGCATGCGCGTGCTGGTCAGCGACCCGGCGGCGCCGGACGGCCTGCCGCTGCCCGCCCTGCTGGCGCAGAGCGAGATCGTGGTCTGCCTGGCACCGGCGATACCGGAGACGGAGAACCTGTTCGGCGCGGCCGCCTTCGCCGGCATGAAGCGTGGCGCCTATTTCGTGAATCTCGCGCGCGGCCAGCTCGTCGACGATGCGGCGCTGGAAGCGGCGCTGGACAGCCGGCACCTGGCCGGCGCGGCGCTGGATGTCGGCCGCGCCCAGGACCAGCGGCCGGCCTTGCGGCTGGCACAGCGGCGCGACGTCATCGCGACGCCGCATATCGCCGGGCTGACCCGCGAAGCCGCGGAACACCAGGCGATGGACACGGTGCGCCAGGTGGCGGCCCTCGCCGCGGGCCGCTGGCCGGAAGGGGCGGTGAACCCGGAGGCGGCGCGGCGCCTGGCGGCGAAGGGGATCCGGCCATGACGCTGCGCTACACGCTCTGCAACGAAGTGGTGGGCGGCCTGCCCTTCGCGAACCAATGCGCGCTGGCCGCCGGGCTCGGCTACGAAGGGCTGGAAGTCGCGCCTTTCACGCTGGACGCCGAAGCGCCGCACCTGTTGCCGGACAGCCTGCGCGGCATGCTGCGGGCGACGGCACAGGAAGAAGGTGTCGCGATCACCGGGCTGCACTGGCTGCTGCTGGCACCGAAGGGGCTGTCCATCACCAGCGGTGAGACCGCGGTGCGGGCGCGCACGCTGGATTTCATGCAGCGCCTCATCGCGCTCTGCGCCGATCTCGGCGGCCGCTACCTTGTGCATGGATCCCCGTATCAACGTGCCGTCGAAGCCGATGGCGACGCCGCGCGGGCGGAGGAGGCGATGGCGCTGGCCGGTGCCTGGGCCGCGGATGCCGGCGTGACCTATTGCCTGGAACCGCTGGCCGGCGAGCAGACCAACTGGGCGACGACCATCGCCGAAGCCGCCGCCATCACATCCCGCATTGGCAACCCGCATCTGCGCACCATGATCGACACCTGCGCCGCCGGCCTCGGCGAGAGCGACAGCGCGGCGGCGCTGATCGAGCACTGGATGCCGCGCGGCGTGCTGGCGCATGTGCATCTGAACGACCGCAATCGCCGCGCGCCGGGCCAGGGCGAGGACCGCTTCGGGCCGATCCTGCGCGCGCTGCGGGCAACGGGATATGAGGGGCTCTGCGGGTTGGAGCCCTTCGAATACGTCCCCGACGGCCCGACCAGCGCGGCGCGCACCATCGGGTATCTGCGCGGGATCGAGGAAGCACTGGGTTGACCCGCTTCCGCATCCTGGAGACCGCGGCCTTCGAATGGCCCTTCAGGCTGCGCCTGCCCTTCCGCTTCGGCGTCATCACGGTGACGGAGGGCCGCCAGGCGGTGCTGCGCGCGCGCATCCGCACCGAGGATGGACGGGAAGGCTGGGGCATCGCCGCGGAGAGCCTGGCCGCCAAATGGTTCGACAAGGATCCGGCGCTAAGCGATGCGCGGAATCTGGACCAGTTGCGGCGCGCGCTGGAGCTTGCCTGCGCCGCATCGCTTTCCGCCGGGGCCAATACGGCCTTCGGCCATTGGGCGGACCGTTACGCGCCCCATGTCGCGGCCTGCGCCGCCGAAGCGCTGAATCCGCTGGTCGCCGCCTTCGGCGCGTCCCTGCTCGATCGCGCTGCCTTCGACGCGTTGCTGCGCATCGAGGGGCTGTCCTTCGCACAGGGCATGCGCGCCAATCTCGGGGCCATGGCGCCGCATGCGGTAGCGCCGGACCTGGCTGGCTTCGACCATGCGGCGATGCTCGCGCACATCGACCCGCCGCGCCGCATCGCCGCCCGGCACACGGTCGGCCTGGTCGATCCGATCACCGCCGCCGACCAGGCGACCCGCGTCGATGACGGCCTTCCGGAGACACTGGAGGAGGTTGTCGCCACCTATCGCCATGGCTGGTGGAAGCTGAAGGTCGCGGGCGATGTCGCCGCAGATATCGACCGCCTCTGCCGCATCGCATCCGTGCTCGACCGGCTGCATGGCTACCACGCGAGCCTCGATGGCAATGAGCAATACGCGGATGCCGAAGGCGCGCTGGCGCTGTGGCGTGCGATGGAGGCGGAACCGCGCCTGGCGCGGCTGCGCGCATCCGTCCTCTATATCGAGCAGCCGGTGAAGCGGGCGCGGGCGCTGGACGCCGGCATGGCGGCGCTGGCCGCGGCGCGGCCGGTGATCATCGACGAAAGCGACGGCGATCTCGATGCCTTCGTCACGGCCAGGGCGTTGGGCTATGCCGGCGTGTCCAGCAAGGCCTGCAAGGGCATCTGGCGCAGCTTCGCCAACCACGCCCGCTGCACCGCCTGGAACGCGGAAGGCGGCCGCTTCTTTCTGAGCGGCGAGGATCTGACGACGCTGGCCGGGCTGTCGGTGCAGCAGGACCTGGCACTGGTCGCGGCGCTCGGCCTGACCCATGCCGAGCGCAACGGGCATCATTTCGTCGACGGCTTCAACGGCAGGCCCGGCGCGGAGGCGACGCGGTTCCGGGCCGCGCATCCGGATCTCTATGGGCCCGGCAATCGCCTGGCGATCCGCGATGGCATGCTGGAGATCGGCACCATCGTCGACGCGCCGGGCATTGGCGCCGCCGTGCTGCCGGATGGCGCAGCCATGGACGCCATGCCGCGCGCCGCCTGGAGCCGCGATTGAAAGCGATCCATCGGAACCCGTAGCATGCGGACCGGCAGGGAGCCCGTGCATGAGCCGATCATTCATCATCGCCGTTGTGGCGCTCGCCTTGCTGAGCGGCTGCAATCGCGGCACCAAGACGGAGCTGGACGGCGGACAGGCTTCCGAACCCCAGATCGCGGCGGGCGACGGCCCCCCACTGGTGACGCCGCAGATCGGGCAGCTTCAGGTCACCGCCCTGGGGCACGCCCTCTTCGTGGATGTCTGCGTGCGCAATCTCGGCCATGCCGAGCCCCTGCTGCGCCGCGCCGGTGAGCGTAACCTGCAACTCATCCGTGAGGATGTCGGAAGGCAGGGTTCCGCGACGGGGCCGATACGGCTCTACGGCATTCGCGCGCCCAGCGGTGCGATCCTGATCGGGCTCCTCATCAACCAGCAGGCCGATGGCTGCGCGGTGGTCCTGGGGCGACCCGACACCAATCTGGCGATGGCGCTGCTGTCGGGGATGGCGCTGACATGGACGCGCGACGGATCACGCGTCTTGCCGGTGGCGATGGCCAGCCCCCCTGGTACGACATCGCAGGTCTATTACCGCGTGCAGTCGACCGGCAATGCGGCGCGGATGCCGGCGCCGGATTGGACCTTCGGCCTGTCGGTGGGCGCGGATGGCACGGGCATGTTCCTGGCGACGCTGCCGCGACGCGCCCGGCCGAATGCGCCCACCCTGCCGGGCGCGCCTGATCAGCCCGGCCCGCCCCCCGCGCAGCCCTTCGTGCCCCACGGCATCCTGCGCAACGCGGTGCTGGAGGGACGGCCATCGCCGCTGTTCCCTGTCATCCTCCGCGGCATTGCCACTTTGTGAAGCGATCGCGACGCCGGGCAGAAGGGAGAAGGCATGCGCGCGACCGAAGATCGCAGGACCATCCGGCAGCCGGGCCTGTTCCGGGCGCTCCGCGGTGGAACCGCGGCGTCTCTCGCGCGCGATGTCCTCGCCGGACTGACCCTTGCCGCGATCACCATCCCCGAGCAGATGGCGACCGCCCGTCTCGGCGGCTTCGAACCGCAGATCGGCTTCTACGCCTTCATCGGCGCGACGATCGGCTTCGCGATCCTGGGCGCCAGCCGCGTCCTGACCGCGGGCGCCGATTCCACCATCACGCCGATCTTCGCGGGGGCACTCGCCGCCCTCGCCGCATCCGGCGGCCATTCCCTCGGCACCATGGCGGTCGCCCTCGCCTTCCTGGTCGGCGCCATGCTGCTGATCGGCGGCACCCTGCGGCTCGGCTGGCTCGCCAACCTGTTGTCGACGCCGGTGATCACCGGCTTCCTGGCGGGCATCGCCCTGCATATCCTGGTGTCGCAGCTGCCGGCACTGCTTGGCATCGCCGGCGGCGGGGACACGCTGCCCGGGCGCATCGCCGCGATCGCCACGCAGCTGCCGGCCTTGAACCCCTTTTCGGCGGCGATCGGCTTCGGCGTCCTCGCGATCATGCTCATCTCCGAACGGATCAGCGCCCGGATACCAGGCGCGCTCGCCGGTGTGGCACTCGCGACGCTCGGCGTGCTGACATGCGATCTGGAAGCCCGCGGCGTCGCCGTCCTCGGTACCCTGCCGGCCGGCCTCTCCCATCCGGCGATGCCGACATTCGATGATCTGCGCCAGCTTGTGCCGCTGGCGCTGCTCATTACCCTCGTCATCATGATGCAGACCGCCACGGTCAGCCATTCCTTCGGGGATCCGGCCGGGCGCGAGCCCGATGTCGACCGCGACTTTCTCGGCCTCGGCGCCGGCAACCTCGCTGCCGCCCTGTGCGGTGCCTTTCCGGTCAATGCCAGCCCGCCGCGCACCGCGGTGGTGGCGGAGGCCGGCGGCACATCCCAGTTCGGCGCGCTGACCGCCGCCGCGATCGTGCTGCTGCTGGCGGGCTGGGGCGGCTCATTGCTGGCCCATGTGCCTCAGGCGGCGCTGGCCGGTGTCCTGCTGTTCGTCGCGCAGCGGATCTTCCGCCTCGGCACCATGCTGCGGATCGCCCGGCAGGCCACCACCGAAGGCTTGCTGGTCCTGCTGACCGCGATCGCCATCATCGCCTTGCCGATCCAGGTCGGCGTGGCGATCGGGATCGGCCTGTCCCTGCTGCATGCCGTCTGGATGACGATGCACACCCGCCCGGTCACCCTCCGGAAGCTGCCAGGCACCACGGTATGGTGGCCGGCCGGCGATGGCGGCACCGGTGAACTCCACCAGGGCGTGATGGTCGTCGCTTTCCAGGCGCCGCTTCTCTTCGCCAATGCGGATAGCTTCAAGCACGGCGTGGTCGCGATGATCGATGCCGAGGACACGCCGCCAGCCCTGCTGATACTCGAAGCCAGCGGCATCGCCGATATCGACTTCACGGCGGCGCAGGCACTGACCGGGCTCATCGGCCATTGCCGGGCGAGCGGCATCCGCTTCGCCATCGCGCGGCTCGAATCCGTCCGCGCGGCGGCGGCGCTCAGCCGTCTCGGCGTCCTGGCGGCGCTCGGGCCGGATCACCTGTTCCACAGTGTCGACGAGGCGGTGCGGGTACTCGCGCCGCCGCCGTGACCGGGAGCGGCGTCACTCCACCCTGATATGCGCCTCGCGCACCACGCGGCCCCATTTCTCGGTTTCGCTGCGCAGGAAGCCGGTCAGCTCCTCGACCGAGGATGACGCGCCATCGACACCGGCATTGGCCATGCGGGTCTGCGCCGCCGGGTCGGCCACGGCGGCGCGCACCGCCTGGTTCAGCCGCGCGATCGCCGCCGGCGGCGTGCCGCCCGTCGCCATCACGCAGCCCCAGCTCGTCGCCGTGGCGCCGGGGTAGCCGGCTTCCGTCACGGTCTCGATCTGGGGCAGCAGCGGATGGCGCTGCGGGCCGGTGACCGCCAGCGCGCGGATCTGGCCGGCGCCGATATTGCCGGTGGTGGCCGCGATCTGCACCAGCATCATCTCGATATTGCCGGCGACCAGGTCGTTCATCGCGGCGCCCGAGCCGCGATAGGGCACGTGCACGACATCGATCCCGGCTTGGATCTTGAACAGCTCCGCCGCCGTATGGGTCGAGGCGCCATGGCCGGAGGAGCCGAAGGAGAAGGCGCCCGGCCGCTGCTTCGCCAGGGCCACGAAATCCGCCAGCGTGCGCACCGGCAGGCGGTTG
Organism: Roseomonas sp.; assembly: GCA_036499545.1. GTDB lineage: Bacteria > Pseudomonadota > Alphaproteobacteria > Acetobacterales > Acetobacteraceae > Plastoroseomonas. The sequence continues at coordinate 32,045 of DASYDR010000402.1, forward strand.
GTGACCACGATCACCATGTCGCTGGTATAGGCCATGGAGACCGGCGCCAGGTCCCGCACCGGATCGAAGGGCATCGCGGCGTAGATGTGCTGGTTGGTGGTCAGCAGCCCGGTGGTGCCCATCAGCAGGGTATGGCCGTCGGCCGGCGCCTTGGCGACCAGGTCGCCGCCGATATTGCCGCCGGAACCGCCACGGTTCTCCACCACCACCGCCTGGCCGAGGCTTTCCGTCATGCGTTCCGCGATGATGCGGGCGGCGATGTCGGTGCTGCCGCCGGCGACATAGGGCACCACGAAGCGCAGCGCGCGGTTGGGTGCCCAGGCGGACTGAGCCCGCGCGACGACGGGCGCGAAAAGGCCGGCGACGACCAGTGTACGACGACGGATCATGAAGCTCCCCTCACAAGTACCGCCCCTTCACGGTCGCGAAGGGGCGGCTGGCCTTGACCGTTCTCAGCTTACCGTGATCCGGGCTTCCCTGACGACCCGGCCCCATTTTTCCGTCTCGCTGGCAATGAAGGCGGCGAATTCCTCCGGCGTCGAATTCGCCGGATCGGCGCCGGCCGCGGCCATGCGGCTGCGCACCGGCGCATGCAGGGTGGCTTCGCGCACCGCGGCATTCAGGCGGGCCACGATCGGCGCCGGCGCATTGGCGGGCATCATGATGCCGCCCCAGCTGGTGCATTGCGCCGCGGGCAGGCCGGCTTCGGCCACGGTCGGCACATCCGGCAGCAGCGCGTGGCGCGCGGCACCGGTGACCGCCAGCGCCCGGACGCGGCCGTCACGGATCTGGCCGATGGAGCCGGAGATCTGGTCCACCATCACATGCACATTGCCGGCGACCATGTCGTTCATCGCCTGGCCGGTGCCGCGATAGGGCACATGCAGCATCTCGATCCCGGCGGCCAGGCGGAACAGCTCGGTCGCCACATGCGTCGTCGTGCCGGCGCCGGAGGAGGCATAAGACAGCGCATCCGGCCGCGCTTTCGCCGCGCCGACCAGATCGGCCAGCGTCCGCGCCGGATGGCTGTTGGTCACGCTGATGACGAGGTCGGAGGCGAAGGCAAGCGAGACCGGCGTCAGGTCGCGCTGCGGGTTGAAGGGCATGTTGGCGTAGAGATGCGGCGCGATGGTGGTGGTGCCGGTCACCGCCATCACGACGGAATAGCCATCGGCCGGGCTCCGGACCACGTTGTCGGTGCCGATGAAGCCGGAGGAGCCGGTGCGGTTCTCCACCACCACCGGCTGACCGAGGGTTTCGGCCATCCGCTCCGCGACGATGCGGGCCGCGACATCGGTGCTGCCACCGGCCGCGAAGGGCACGACCAGGCGGATCGGGCGCGTCGGCGTCCAGGCGCCCTGGGCGCGCGCGGCGACGGGCGCGAGCAGGGCGGCGGCGAGGAACGGGCGGCGCAATAGGGTCATCGGGTTTCTCCTGGCACCGCCATGATGACCGTTTTGCAATGATTCGGCCAGATGCGCGGTGGCCGCGCCAACGCTTCGACGGGCGGCGGCGCGTCGACGATCCGCGCCGGGCCTTCTCCGCCGCGCCTTGCCCGCTTCCGGAAACGGGGCTCATTCTGCGGAGAACCGCAGGGGAGGACAGAGACTTGGCCGAAGCATCCTGGCAGCAGAGCGCGCGCTACCCCGACCCGAGCATCGTGGCCCTCGACCCGTCCTTCAAACGCTACCACCTGGCGCTGTCCGCCGTGGAGCAGCTGTGGACCGGATCGCGCTGGGGCGAAGGCCCGGTCTGGTTCGGCGATGGCCGCTTCCTGCTGTGGTCCGACATCCCGAACGACCGCGTCCTGAAATGGGAAGAGGAGACCGGCGCCGTCTCCGTCTTTCAGAAGCCGTCGAACAACGCCAATGGCCATACCCGCGACCGCCAGGGCCGGCTGATCGCCTGCGAGCATCGCGGCCGCCGCGTGGTGCGCTTCGAGTATGATGGCTCCATGACGGTGCTGGCCGACAGCTTCCAGGGCAAGCGCCTGAACAGCCCGAACGACGTGGTGGTAAAGAGTGACGGTTCAGTCTGGTTCACCGACCCGCCCTTCGGCCTGATGAGCTTCTACGAAGGCGAGCGCGTGCAGCCGGAGCTGCCACACACCAACGTCTATCGCATCGATGGGCACAGCGGCGAGATCACGCTGGCGGCCGACGATATCGACCATCCGAACGGCCTGGCCTTCAGCCCGGACGAGGGCATCCTCTACGTCATCGAAAGCCGCGGCGAGCCGCGCAACATCCTGGCTTATGACGTGGCGCCGGATGGCAGGACGCTGCGCAACCGCCGCATCTTCATCAAGACGGAGACGGGCGAGACGCCGGACGGCTTCCGCATCGACACCGACGGCAATCTCTGGTGCGGCTGGGGCATGACGCCGGCCTTCGACGGCGTGCGCATCTACAACAGCAGCGGCGCGCCGATCGGGCATATCCATCTGCCGGAACGCTGCGCCAATCTCTGCTTCGGCGGCCGGCACCGCAACCGGCTGTTCATGTCGGCGGCGCAGTCGCTGTTTTCGGTCTACGTGAACACGCAGGGTGTCGCGGGCGGGTGATCCCCGCAGCTGGAGCGGCCGATTCAGACCTCCAGGCCATCCGGCCCTCCGGTCATCGGACGCTCAGGCTTCGGTGAACTGCAGCGCGGCGAAGCGGCCGTACAGGCCACCGTCGCGCAGCAGGCTGGCATGGGTGCCGGTCGCCACGATGCGGCCGGCTTCCATCACCACGATGCGGTCGGCGCGCCGCACCGTGGCCAGGCGATGCGCCACCACCAAGGTGGTGCGGCCCTGCGACAGCGTCGCCAATGCGCGCTGCACCGCCTGTTCGCTCTCGGCGTCGAGCGCGCTGGTCGCTTCGTCCAGCAGCAGCACCCGCGGATCGCGCAGGATGGCGCGCGCGATGGCGACGCGCTGGCGCTGGCCGCCGGAGAGCGTCACGCCCTTGGCACCGAGATGCGTCGAGAAGCCCTGCGGCAGCGCATCCAGGAAAGGTGCGGCCGCCGCGGCCTCGGCGGCGGCGCGCACCTCGGCTTCGGTCGCACCGGGGCGGCCGAAGCGGATGTTCTCCGCCGCATCGGCGCTGAAGATGACCGGGTCCTGCGGCACCAGGCCGAGCTGCGCGCGCAGCGCCGCGGGATCGAGCTGCGCGATATCGATGCCGTCCAGGCGTACCACGCCCGATTGCGGATCGTAGAAGCGCAGCAGCAATTGCAGCACCGTGGTCTTGCCGGCGCCCGAAGGGCCGACCAGCGCCACCGTCTCACCCGGTTCCAGCACCAGGGAGAAGTGATCGAGCGCCGGCTGCGCCGGGCGCGTCGGATAGCGGAAGGTCACGTCTTCGAAGGCGATGCGGCCACGCACCGGGCTCGGCAGGATCATTGGCGCGGCGGGCGCGGTGATGGCCGGCGGCGCGTCCAACACCTCCTGCAGCCGTTCCGCGGCACCGGCGGCGCGCTGCACCTCACCCCAGACCTCGGCCAGGGCGGCACCGGAGGTCGCCATCAGCACGGCATAGAGCACGAAGGCCGAAAGCTGGCCGCCGGTCATCTGCCCGGCCACCACATCCCGCCCGCCGACCCAGAGGCTGAAGGTGACGGCACCGAAGCCGAACAGGATCACGGTCACGATCAGCATGGCACGGATGCGGACCCGGCGCAGCGCCGCGGTGACCGAAGCTTCCGCCGCCACGTCGAAACGGGCGCGCTCCGCCGCTTCCCGGGTGAAGGCCTGCACGGTGCGGATGCCGGCGATGGTCTCCTCGGCCTGGTGGCCCAGATCGGCCACCCGTTCCTGGGTACTGCGGGAAAGCTGGCGTTCACGCCGGCCGAACAGGATCATCGGCAGCACCACCGGCGGCACCACGAGCGCCACCAGCAGGGCGAGCTTGGCGCTGGTCAACACCAGCAGGCCGAAGGCGCCGACGCACATCAGCGCATTGCGGATGCCCATCGAGATCGCGGAGCCGATCAGGGACTGCAGCAGCGCGACATCGGCCGTGAGGCGGGACAGGATGTCACCTGCCCGCGCCGTCTCGAAATAAGCGGGGGAGAGCGACAGCACCCGGGCGAAGGCATCGCGCCGGATATCGGCGGCGATGCGTTCCCCGAGCCAAGTGACGAAGTAATAGCGGATGCCGGTCGCGACCGAGAGCGCCGCGATCAGCCCGAAGACCGCGAGCGCGGTCTGGTCCAGCCGCACCGCGCTGCCGGTCCCGAAGCCTTCGTCGATCAGGTGCCGGAGGCCCTGGCCGAGCGCCAGGACCATGCCGGACGCGAGGAGCAGCGCGATGGCCGCGATCGCGACCCGCCCCGCATGCGCACGCAGATAGGGAAACAGCAGCGCAAGCGAGGCGACGCGTCGCATTCTCAGCCTTTCAGGGAGGACTCAACCCTTCAGAGGGAACTTATCGAGATAGGGCTGGTATTCGGGTTCGACGTCGATCGCGAGCGACGCCAGCACGCGCACCACGGCGCAGTAGAAGCCGATGACCAGGACCAGGTCGGTCAGGTGCTCGGTATTGAATTCGGCGGCCAGCGCATCATGCGTCGCCTGGCTGGTGCCGGGACCTTCGACCATCTCCTGCGCCGCGCGCAGCACGAGCCGGGCCCGAGGCTCGAGTCCGCTGTGGTCGCCGCTGACAATGGCGCGGATATCGCTTTCCTGGACGCCGAAATCCATGCCGATCTTGACGTGGTGCGACCACTCATAGGCGCTCTGCGCCATCCAGCCGACCTGCAGGATCGCGATCTCCCGCAGGCGCGGGTCCAGCTTGCTGCCATAACGGATATATTGGCCGAGACCCTGGAAGGCGCGGGCGCCGCCCGGGCTGTTGACCAGCCCGCGGTGCAGCGCGATGCCGCGCTTCAGCAGGTCCTTGTTCTCGGGCGCCAGGTCGTCGACGGTGCGGTAGGGGACGCGTGCCATGGTTTCCTCCGGTTCGGCTTGCAGCTCCAAGGTCGCCCCGGACGGCGCTGCGGGCAAGGCGGGCCGGATCAGTTCACGAAACGGGCGTCGCGGGCCGCTTCCAGCGCCTCATAGGCCTGGCGCACCGAGGCTTCGCCATGGCCGCGTTCCAGGCGCCGCAGGGTGAAATGCGCCCGTGCGATGCCGCGGAAATGCTCGAGGAAAGCGAGGTTGACCGCCGCCCCGGCGGCGGCGCCCAGCACCGGTGCCGCCTGGGCGCCGAGCTTCAGCGCCACCGGCCCGCCGAAGCGCGCCGCGATGGCGCCGATGAAGCCCGGCACCAGATTGACGCCGATCGCGCCCTTCAGCGTCTGCGCCAGGCCGAGCCGCACCGCGAAATAGCCGCTTTCCGCCGCGTCGTCGGAGGGCGAGCGGCCGCCCAGGGCGAAGACCTGCAGGCACTCCGCCGCGGCACCAGGGGCATCGAGATCCTCGCCCTGGCCGGCCGCCTCGGCCGCGATCTGGCGCAGCAGCAGGGTGGTGGAGACCGGCAGTTCCAGCAGCGTCCCCGGCAGGCCGAAGAAGCCGCCGGCCACGCCGGACGCCGTGGCCAAGCCGCGGTGGAACCAGCTTTGCCCGATCAGGGGCGGGGTGGTGGCGGGATCGCTGCGCAGCGCCACCGACATCGCGGTGGTCAGCGCGCCGCGCACCGCGCCGTCCAGCCGGGACTGCACGAATTTCGGCAGGGCGGCCCTGAGCGCCTCAATCGGCGTGCCGGCCATCGCGGCAAGGCGGGCGGCGAAGGAGGAGCCTTCCAGCACATCGAAGGCCGCCGCGACCTCCGCATGCGCGGCATCGGGCAGCAGGGCGGGTTCGAGAGGGGCGGCAAGGTCGCTCATGCAACCGACATGGCGATGCCCAGTGCCCGTGTCAGCCCCGGGCCGGTGTGCTGTGATCGCGCAGCCAAGCGGCGAGCATTTCCTCCGACAACTCGCCAGCGGCAAGGGACAGGAAGGTCACCACACAATCGGCATCACTCGCAGTCACCTGCAACCCATTGAGCGCTATGAATGTCTCGACCGCGACATAGGCAGTGCGCTTGTTGCCATCGACGAAAGGATGATTGCGCGCGATGCCGAAGCCGAGCGCCGCCGCCAGGGCTGCGAGATCCGGGTCACCATAAGCGGCAAGATTCAGCGGCCGGGCCACGGCACTTTCCAACAGCCCCAGGTCGCGCACCCCTTCTCCGCCGCCGTGCTCGGCGATCTGCGCGTCGTGCACGGCGAGGAGGAGGTCAAGGCCGAGCCAAACCGTCACTTGGCGAGTTCGCGCAACACCGCCCGGCGTTCGTGCATGACCCGCCGCGCCACTTCCATCTGTCGCTCGAATTCCGGGTTGTGCCGCTTCAGGCGGAAGCCGTCCGGCGCCTCCACCAGATGCAACACATCTCCTTCATTCAGTTTCAACCGCGCGAGCAGTTCCTTCGGCAGGACCACGCCCACCGAATTGCCGATCGCACGCAGCTTCAAGGTCGCCATGGCCGGGCCTCCGTATCCACGACTGTTATAACACGGAGGCCCTTGCCCGTTCTACAGGATGTAGCGCGAGAGATCCGCGCTGGCGGCCAGCGGCCCGACCTTGGTGCGGACCAGGGCCCCGTCCACCGCCACCGTCTCACCCCGGCGGTCGGAGGCGGTGAAGGATACCTCCTCCAGCAGCCGCTCCAGCACCGTCGCCAGGCGCCGGGCGCCGATATTCTCGACGCTGGCGTTGATCTCGGCGGCGATGTCGGCGATCGCGTCCACCGCGTCCGTCGCGATGTTCAGCGTCAGCCCCTCGGTGCCCAGCAGCGCCACATACTGCTTGACCAGGCTGTGCTCGGGCTCGGTCAGGATCCGGCGGAAATCATCCCGGGTCAGCGCCGACAGTTCCACCCGGATCGGCAGGCGGCCCTGCAGCTCCGGCAGCAGGTCGGACGGCTTGGCCAGGTGGAAGGCGCCGGAAGCGATGAACAGGATGTGGTCGGTCTTCACCGGCCCATGCTTGGTATTCACCGTCGTGCCTTCGATCAGCGGCAGCAGGTCGCGCTGCACGCCTTCGCGGGAGACGTCGCCGCCGCGGAAGCCGCCTTCGCTGGTGCGCGCGCAGACCTTGTCGATCTCGTCGATGAAGACGATGCCGTTGGCCTCCGCATAGGCGACCGCGTCACGCGTCAGCGTGTCGCCGTCGACCAGCTTGTCCGCCTCTTCCCGCGTCAGGACGATGCGGGCCTCGGCGACGGTCATCTTCCGCGGCTTGGTGCGGCCGCCGAACATCTTGCCGAGCATGTCCTGCATGTTCTGCATCTGGGCACCCTGGGCGCCCGGCAGGTCCATCATGCCGATCGGCGTGCCGCCGGTATCGGCGACCGCGACCTCGACCTCCCGCGCTTCGATGCTGCCTTCGCGCAGCATGCGGCGGAACTTCATCCGGGTCTCGCCGGAGGCACCTTCGCCCACCAGCGCGGTGACCAGACGCTCCTCCGCCGCCAGTTCCGCCTTGGCCTGCACGCCGTGGCGCGCCTGCTCCCGCAGCATGGTGATGGCGGTCTCGACCAGGTCGCGGACGATGCTGTCCACGTCGCGGCCGACATAGCCGACCTCGGTGAACTTGGTCGCCTCGATCTTGAGGAAGGGGGCATTGGCCAGCTTGGCCAGCCGGCGGGCGATCTCCGTCTTGCCGCAGCCGGTCGGGCCGATCATCAGGATGTTCTTCGGCACCACCTCCTCCCGCAGGCCGGGGGGAAGCTGCTGGCGGCGCCAGCGGTTGCGCAGCGCGATGGCCACCGCGCGCTTGGCGTCCTGCTGGCCCACGATGTGGCGGTCGAGTTCGGAGACGATCTCCCGCGGCGACAGGTTGACGGCCTCGCTCATTGGGCGGCCTCCGGTCCGATCGATGCGGGACCATGCCCGGCAGCTTCGAGGGTTTCGAGGATCATGTTGCCGTTGGTGTAGACACAGATATCGGCCGCGATCTTCATCGACCGCCGGCAGATCTCGCTGGCGGTGATGCCCTCGACCGGCAGCAGCGCCCGGGCGGCGGACAGCGCGTAATTGCCGCCGGAGCCGATGCCGATGACGGCATCCTCCGGCTCCAGCACGTCGCCCTGGCCGGTGATCAGCAGGGACCGGCTGCGGTCGGCGACCGCCAGCAGGGCTTCGAGGCGGCGCAGGTAGCGGTCCGTGCGCCAGTCCTTGGCGAGCTCGACCGCGGCGCGCTCGAGCTGGTCGGGGAAACGCTCGAGCTTGGCTTCAAGCCGCTCGAGCAGGGTGAAGGCATCGGCCGTGGCGCCGGCGAACCCGGCGAGGACGCGGCCATTGGCGATCCGGCGGACCTTGCGGGCATTGCCCTTGACCACCGTGGCGCCGATCGAGACCTGGCCGTCGCCGGCCATCGCCACCTCATTGCCCTTGCGGACGCAGAGGATGGTGGTGCCGTGCCAGCCCAGAGGATCATGAGAGGATTGCATGATCGCGCAGATGGCATCGCCCCCGGCGCCAGACAACGGGGGGTGGGGGCTGCCATGCTCAAGCTTGGGGTCCGGGGCCGGGCCCGCGCTTCGTCATGGACATGCCGGGCCGCGCCGGTCGAAGCTGACGGCGGCCCGCCTCCCGGTTGTGGCACGCCCGGGCCCGGCGTAGAGAGGCGCCCATGGACGGCACAGAGACCCCCCGTCGGGCCGAGATAGCCCGGGAAACCAGCGAGACGCGCATCCGCGTGGCGATCGACCTCGACGGCTCGGGCGCCTGCACGACCGCGACCGGCATCGGCTTCCTGGACCACATGCTGACCGCGCTCGCGCGTCACGGCCTGCTCGACCTGACGGTCGAAGCCCAGGGCGACCTGCATATCGACTTCCACCACACCACCGAGGATGTGGGCATCGTGCTCGGCCAGGCGGTGAAGGCGGCGCTCGGCGACAAGCGCGGCATCCGCCGCTACGGCCATGCCGTGGTGCCGATGGACGAGGCGCTGGTGGAAGCCGCGATCGACATCTCCGGCCGTCCCTTCCTGGCCTGGAACGTGACCTTCGCGCGCGACAAGATCGGCGAGATGGACACCGAGCTGTTCGAGGAATTCTTCCGCGCCTTCGCCTTCAATGCCGGGATCACCCTGCACGTCATCCAGAAGGCCGGCAGCAACGCGCACCACGTCGCCGAAGGCGCCTTCAAGGCGCTGGCCCGCGCGCTGCGCGCGGCGGTGGAGCCGGACCCCCGCGCCGCCGGCGCCATCCCCTCCACCAAGGGTGTGCTGGAGGCGTGATGCGCGCCTTCACCCTGCACGCCGCCCCCGGATACCCGCCGCTGCTGCTCCGCGAGGGATTCTGCTGGGGTGCCTTCGTCCTGGCGCCCTTCTGGCTGCTGCGACACGCGATCTGGCTCGGACTGCTGGCCTATCTGCTGGGCTTCGCCGCGATCATCCTGGTGGTGCCGCCGGGCTGGCGCGGCCTCGCCCTGCTGGCGCTGCACTTGCTGGCGGGGTTCGAGGCGCGCGACCTGTGGCGCGGCAGGCTGGCGCGGCAAGGGCGCGGCACCCGCGCCGTGATCTTCGGCATGGACGAGGACGCGGCACTTCTGCGCGCATTGTCCCAGGACGAAGCTTTGTGCGCCGAGGCGGCGCGCGCGGTGCAAGGGGGACGGGCGTGATGCGGATCGCAATCGTGGATACCGGTTCGGGCAATCTCGCTTCCGTCCTGCAGGCGGTCGAGAAGGCCGCGGAGAACGCGGAGATCGCGGTGCGCGCCGTGGTCACCACCTCGGTCGCCGATGTGCGCGCGGCCGATCGCATCATCCTGCCCGGCCAGGGCGCCTTCGCCGCCGTGAAGCGCGGGCTGGACGCATTGCCGGACATGCAGGACGCGCTGGATGTCCGGGTCCGCGCCGAAGGCGTGCCCTTCTTCGGCATCTGCGTCGGCATGCAGATCCTGTTCGAGCGCGGGCTGGAACACGGCGTCAGCTTCGGCCTGGGCTGGTTCCAGGGCCAGGTCGCGCCGATGGACCCGAAGGACAAGGACGGCAAACCGCTGCCCCTGCCGCAGATGGGCTGGAACGCACTGGATTTCGTTCCGGGGCACCACAAACTCCTTGATGGTGTGACCCCGGGGGACCACGTGTACTTCGTGCACAGCTATGCCCTTGTTAGCGGTAATCCGAGCGAAGCGATCGCCAGTACCGACTACGGCGGCCCAGTTGTGGCGATGGTCGCGTCCGGCAACCGAGCCGGTACGCAGTTCCACGTTGAAAAAAGTCAGGAGGTCGGCATCCGCATCCTCGGCAATTTCCTGTGCTGGTCGCCCTGACG
>DASYDR010000403.1:0-11318 GCA_036499545.1 Roseomonas sp.
CGCCGAAGGACGGAAGCGCCCATGGGCGTGGACCTGCCCGGCTTACTCGACATGCGGATCGCCGGAGGGCGGGACGCCCGCCGGCAGGATCCTGCTCGCCTCGACCCCATGAAACCAGAACGGTGGCCGGGATCCCCGGCCACCGCTGATATGGTTACTCCTGGTTGCCTTCGGCAACCGCCGCCGGGGCCGGGGTCGCGGCCGGAGCCGCCGCGGCGGCCGCTCCCGGCCGGACCGCCAGCCGCTCCTGGATGCGGGCCGACTTGCCGGTGCGCCCGCGCAGGTAATACAGCTTCGCCCGCCGCACCTTGCCGCGCCGGACCACCAGGATCTCGGCGACGTTCGGGGAATAGAGCGGGAAGACGCGCTCGACGCCCTCGCCATAGGACAGCTTGCGGACCGTGAAGTTGCTGTTCACGCCACGGTTCGACCGCGCGATCACCACGCCTTCATAGGCCTGGGTGCGGATGCGCTCGCCTTCCTGCACCTTCACCATCACGCGGACGGTGTCGCCGGCGGCGAATTCCGGGGTGGCGCGGGTGGCGGCGAGGCGGGAGAGCTGCTCGGCCTCGAACTGCTGCAGCAGGTTCATGGAATTATCCTTTCGTCCGATGTCTTAAGCGGCGTCAGGCCGGCCGGCAATGGCCCGCCCCGCCGCGTTTTCCTGGCCCGAATGGCGGGCCCAGAGATCGGGCCGCCTTTCGCGCGTGATCTGTTCCGCCTCGGCCTGGCGCCAGCGCGCCACCTCGGCGTGATGGCCGGACAGCAGCACGGGCGGCACGCCGCGCCCCTGCCATTCCGCCGGCCGCGTATACTGCGGATATTCGAGCAGGCCGGAGGCGCCGTGGCTTTCCTCCTCCGCGCTTTCGGCCGCGCCCATGACGCCGGGCAGCAGCCGCACGCAGGCGTCGAGCAGCGCCAGCGCCGCCACTTCCCCGCCCGACAGCACATAGTCGCCGATCGAGACCTCGGTCATCGCCCGCGCCTCGATGACGCGCTGGTCGACCCCCTCGAACCGGCCGCAGAGCAGCACCACGCCGGGACCGGCGGTGAGTTGCCGCACCAGCGCCTGGTCCAGCAGCCGCCCGCGCGGCGTCAGGTAGATCGCCGGCCGTGTCGCATCCCCTTCCGCCAGCGCCGCGCCGATCGCCGCATCCACCACATCCGGGCGCAGCACCAGGCCGGCACCGCCGCCGCAGGGCGTGTCATCCACGCTGCGGTGCCGGTCGGTCGCGAAGGCACGGATATCCCGCGCATCGCAGCGCCAGCGCGCATCGCGCAAAGCCTTGCCCGCCAGCGACAGGCCGAGCGGCCCCGGAAACATCTCCGGGAACAGGGTCAGGACGGAGGCATGCCACGTCATCAGGCCGCCGCCTCCCCGCCGGAAGGCGGCTCGCCGGCCGGCGGCGGCGCGACGATTTCCTCGGGCGGCACCACGGTGATGCGCCCGCCGGCGATATCGACCACCGGCACCACCGCCCGGGTGAAGGGCAGCAGGCGCTCGCCGCGCCCTTCCCCCACCACCAGGAACGCGCCGGCGCCATGTTCCGCCACATCGCGCACCATGCCGAGGCTCTCCCCCGCTGCCGTCACGGCCGAAAGGCCGATCAGGTCGACGAGGTAGAACTCCTCCGCCTCCGGCTCCGGAAGCTGGGCGCGATCGGCGTAGAGCCTGGTGCCGGCCAGCTTCGCCGCGGCGTCGCGATCGGCGACGCCCTCGATCTGCGCCAGGCCTTCGGTCTTCAGCACGATCGCATAGCGATGCGTGCCCGCGGCATCGGTCAACGGCCCGAGCGTTCCGATGGCGGCCGGATCGGCGGTGAAGCTGCGCAGCTTCACCAGGCCGCGCACACCGTGCGGCCTGCCGATCTCTCCCACCAGGATGCGCTTCTGGGCCATTCAGCCGATGCCTTCGCGCGTCAGCCCGCCGCGGCGGCCGCGGCGCGTTCCTGCGCCTTCTTCTTCGGCGCGGACTGCTTCGGCTGCTCACGGAATTCCGGCATCGGCGCCAGGCCGGCCTTGCCGAGGAACTTGGCGACGCGGTCGGTCGCGGTCGCGCCCTCGCTCAGCCAATGCACGATGCGGTCATCGGACAGGTGGATGCGGTCAACATGGTCGGACGGCAGCATCGGGTTGTAGCTGCCCACCTTCTCGATGAAACGGCCGTCGCGCGGGCTGCGGCTGTCCGCCACCACGATGTGGTAGTAGGGGCGCTTCTTCGCGCCGGCGCGCGCAAGGCGAATCTTCAGTGCCATCGGTTCTTCTCTCTGCTCCGATCGAAATAGGAAAATCTCAGAAGGGGCGTCCGCCGCCCCGCATGCCAGGGGGCAGCAGCCCGGCGAGACCGCCGCGCATCATCCCCTTCTGGCCGAGCTTGCTCATCCGCTTCATCATCGCGGACATGTCGTCGAACTGCTTCAGGAGGCGGTTCACCTCCTGCACCGTGGCACCGGACCCCACCGCGATGCGCCGCTTGCGCGACGCCTTGATGATCTCGGGCTTGTGGCGCTCCTTCGGCGTCATGCTGCCGATGATGGCCGCCTGGCGCTTCAGGATCTTGGTGTCGAGATTGGCGTCCTCGAGCTGCGCCTTGATCTTCCCCACCCCCGGCAGCATGCCGAGAATGCCGGACAGCGAGCCCATCTTGCCGATCTGCTGCAGCTGCTTGGCGTAGTCTTCCAGGTCGAACTGACCCTTCTGCATCTTGGCGGCGAGCTTCTCCGCCTCCGCCCTGTCGATCGTCTCCGCTGCCTTCTCGACCAGCGAGACGATGTCGCCCATGCCGAGGATGCGCGACGCGATGCGATCGGGGTGGAAATCCTCCAGCGCATCCAGCTTCTCGCCGGCGCCGAGCAGCTTGATCGGCGCGCCGGTGACCGCGCGCATCGACAGTGCCGCGCCGCCGCGCGCATCGCCATCCACCCGCGTCATGACGATGCCGGTGACGCCCACCTTGTCCTGGAAGGCGCGCGCGGTATGCACCGCGTCCTGGCCGGTCATCGCATCGACGACCAGCAGCGTCTCGTGCGGGTTGGTCGCGGCCTTCACGGCGGCGACCTCCGCCATCAGCGCCTCGTCGATCGCGAGCCGGCCGGCGGTGTCGAGGATGACGACGTCATAGAGCTCGCGCCGCGCCACATCCATGGCGCGCGCCGCGATCTCGAGCGGGGTCTGGCCGGCCACGATCGGCAGGCTCGTCACCTCGGCACGGCCCGCCAGCTGCTCGAGCTGCAGCTGCGCCGCCGGGCGGTGCACGTCGAGCGACGCCAGCAGCACCTTCTTCCGGTCCCGCGCGCGAAGCCTGAGCGCGATCTTGCCGGAGGTCGTCGTCTTGCCCGAACCCTGCAGGCCGACCACCAGGATCGGCACCGGCGACGGCGCGTTCAGATCCAGCCCGCGCTGCCCGGTATCGCCCTCGCCACCGCCCAGCGCCTCGACCAGCGCGTCATTGACGATCTTGATGACCTGCTGCGCCGGGGAGACCGAGCGGATCACCTCCTGCCCGATCGCCCGGTCGCGGACCTTGTTGGTCAGCTCCTTGACCACCGGCAGGGCGACATCGGCCTCGAGCAGCGCCACCCGCACTTCGCGCAGCGCCTCGGCCACGTCGGTCTCGTTCAGCGCGCCACGGCGGCGCAACCGATCGAAAACCCCGTTCAGCTTGCTCGACAGCGCCTCGAACATCGTGGCAGCCCGTAATCCCAAACCCGTTGCGGGCGCCCCAAAACATTTCGCGCCGCTGCGCGAGCCTTCGCGGAGCGGCGGAGCCACCCCGCCCATGGGGGTGACCGGTTTCGGGGCATGGCCCAGAGACGCGGGGAGATACGGCGCCGGCCGCCGCAGGTCAAGCATTCCAGGAAAGGCCTGCCCCGACACGGTCACGGCGCGCAACCGGGCTGCCGGCCCGGCAGGGGCGGTGGCTAGTGATCCCCACCCGGCCGTGGCATGCTCCGCAACGAAATCGCATGAAGACGTTCAGGTACGAAGACGGAAGATCATGCAACATAACTCATAAAATATGACCAGGACTTGTTCCGTCCTTCCATTCGATCCTGTGCCGATATCGACGAGGCGTTCGTGACCTTTGCATCCGGTGGTTTCGCTCGGGCCGAGGATTCCCTGCATCCGGACCAGCTTGTTGCTGCCGGCGCGCAGGCCGGGCAGGCGGAGGCCCGGATGCTGGAGACGGAGCTGCGCGCCAGCCATGCCGAAGCCGACGCCAGGCGCGCGGAGGCCCATGCCGCACAGGCGGAGATGCGCGCCGACCGGATCGAAGCGGAAGCCAGGCAGGCTGTCGCGCGCGCCGAAGCCCAGGCCGCAGCGGCCATGGCCCGGGCCGAGGCGTCGGAGGCGCGCCTCGCCTGGATTCGCGCCAGCACCTCCTGGCGCGCCACCGCCCCTGCCCGCGCGGTCCGCGAGCTGATGCGCCGGCATCCGGGCCTCGCCCTGTACGAAGCCGGCATGGCGCAGTCCCGGGTGCAACGCCTGAAGCAGGTCTCCGGCGATGCCGGCGGGCGGGCCAGGAAGACCGGGCGGCTCGCGTTCTATCTCACCGCGCGCGCCGTTTCACGCCTGCCCGGCGCAGGATGGGCCAGGCGATGGCTGGAGGCAGCCGCGCCAAGCCCCTGGGACTGGCTGCGGCGGCATGATGCCGCCTATCTGATCGCGGCGGCCCGGGCCGAAGCCGCGGCATCCCCGCCCCCGGCGGAACCCGTGGCGCAGGCGCCGGCGCCCGCCAGTCCTTCGGCGCCGGCTGCCCGGCGCATGCGCGCCGTGCACCAGGTCCATGCCGGCGCCGTCACCGGCACCATGCTGCTCATGCGGGCCTGGCTGCGCCGCCTCGGCCATGCGAGCGAGATCTTCGTCGCGGAGCGGCATCCGGCGCTGGATGGCGAATGCCTCATGCTCGAAGACCTGCCCCGGCATGGCGACTGCGCGATCATCCTCCATCACGCGGCAGGCCGTAGCGTGCCGGAAGCGGTGCTGCGCCTGCCGGCACACAAGATACTGCTGCACCATGACGCGCCCGTCCGCGCGCATGCGACCGCGGCCGGGCGGGAGCAGCTGGCCGCCCTGCGGCCGCACATGGCGGCGGCGCTGGCCGTCAGCGGCTGCGGCGCGCGGGCGCTTCGTTCCCTCGGATACGATCCGCCGGCGCCTCTCCCCTTCCTCCGGGAGGCGGAGGCATCGCTCCCGCGCGCGGCCGCGGCACCGGTCGAAGGGGGCGTCTTCACGATCCTGTTCGTCGGGCGCATCGGCCCTTCGCCGGCACAGGTCGACCTGCTGGATGCCTTCGCGGCGTTCAGCGCCGGCTGGGGCGAAGCCTGCCGCCTGGTGCTGGCCGGGCCGCCGGATGCGGAGGATCTGCCCTATCCGGCGGCGATCCATCACCGGATCACGCAGCACGGGCTGCAGGAGAAGGTGCTTCTGGCCGGCGCGGTCCCCGATGATGCGCTGCGCGGCTGGTTCCGGACCGCCGATCTTTATGTGCCGCTCGGCCCCGACGAGGGCTTCGGGATGCCCCTGATGGAAGCGGTCGGCCACGGCGTGCCCGTGCTGGCCTGGCCGGCCGGTGCCATGCCCTGCGTCCTTGGCGATGCCGGCGTCGCGCTGCCGGACCGGTCGCCGGCCGCGGTCGGCGCGGCGCTGCTGGATCTGGCGCGGAACCCGGACCGGCGTGCCCGGATCGCCGCCCGGCAGGCCGGGATGATCGATGCGCTCCGGTTCGAACGGCATGCGCCGGCGCTTGCGCGGGCCCTCAGGGCCGCCGGCATATCGCCCGAGGATGGCGGCACGCGGAGCGCCATCGCCGCGAAGCTCCAGGTCACCGTCACCGGGCATGTCAACGGGACCTACAGCCTCGCGGCCGTCAATCGCGCGGCGGCCCTGGCGCTGGAAGCCCGGCAACCGGGTTCGGTCCGCATCCTGCCCTGGGAAGCCGGCCCCGCCGCCGCGTCATGGGGGCTGCCCGCGGCGGAGAAGGACGCGATCGTGGCCCTCGCCGCGCGACCGCCGGCGGCCACCGGCCCGGCAATCGTGCTGAGCCAGCACTACCCGGTCCTGGTGCCCCCGGATCCCCGCGATGCTGCGCTGGCCCTGTTCGCCTGGGAGGAATCACTCGTGCCGGCGGCGATCGTCGCGGTCATCAATGCCGGCTTCGAGGCGGTGCTGGCCACCTCCTCCTTCACCGCCCGGGCGTTGATCGATTCAGGGGCCGTGATCCCTGTCCGGCCGCTCGGGAATGCCTTGTCGCTCGATGCCTTTTTCCGCCTGGGCGATCAACGGCGCGCCCAGGCATCCGCGGCCGGGGCGCCCTTCACCTTCCTGCATGTCTCCTCCTGCTTTCCCCGCAAGGGCGTCGACCTGCTGCTCGCCGCCTATGCGCGGGCGTTCCGGCGATCCGATCCGGTCCGGCTCGTGATCAAGGGCTTTCCCAATCCGCACAATGACGTGGCGGCGCAGATCGAAGCCCTCCGCGCCCGGGATCCGGACCTGGCGGAGATCGTCTTCATCAACGCGGAGCTGGTGGAAGACGCGCTGATCGACCTCTACCGCACCGCCGATGCCATGGTGCTGCCCAGCCGGGGGGAAGGGTTCAACATGCCGGCGGCGGAAGCCATGGCCGCGCGCATCCCCCTGATCGTCACGGGTCATGGCGGGCATCTCGATTTCTGCACGCCGGCGGAGGCGCGCTTCATCGACTACCGGTTCGCGCCATCCCGCAGCCATGTGGCGCCGCCCGGCTCGGTCTGGATCGAACCGGATGGCGATGACCTCGCCCTTGCGATGCGCGAAGCCCTGTCCGACCGCCGCGCCGGCACCGGGCCTTGCGCGGCCATGGCCGAACGCGCCCGTGAAGCCGCGTCGCGACGGTTGCGGACCACGGCCTGGGCCGATCGGGCCTGGAGAATGATGGCGGATGCGGTGATCGCCGAGCCGCTGCCGCCCATGCGGCTGGCCTGGATTTCCCCCTGGGATGTGCGGTGCGGGATTGCGGAATATTCGCGCCACCTGCTCGACCTCGCGGAGGATGACGCCGCCGCCGTCGAGATGCTGATCCTCTGCGACAGCAGGACCGCGCCGATGCCGGCAGGCAACCGGACGGTCCGGACCGGCTGGACCCTGCGCGTCGACGACACGCCCGAAACCCTCGCGCGGGCGATTTCGGTCGAGGATCCCGAGGTGGTCGTCATCCAGCATCAGCCATCGCTGATCGGATGGGGCCAGCTGGCCTGCCTGATCAACGACCGCCGTGTCGCCGGCCGCTCCGTGGTGGTCACGTCGCACGCGACGGCGCGCCTGATGGATGCCGATGCGGATGAGCGTGCGATGACGGTCGCGGCGCTGGGCACCGTAGCCCGCATCGTCGTGCATACGATCGCGGATCTGAACCTGCTGAAGCGCCTCGGGTTGACCGCGAATGTGACGCTGTTCCCGCATGGCGCGCCGAAGCGCCATGCGGCCGCGCCGGCCAGGCCGCTGACCCCGGATGACGGGCCGGTGATCGGCTGCTTCGGCTTCCTGGTGCCGGGGAAAGGGGTGGGCCGGCTGATCGAAGCGGTCGCGGCCTTGCGGGCACGCTGGCCCCGCGTGACGCTGCGGCTGATGAACGCCGTCCACCCGGTTCACCGCGATGGGGAAGTCCAGCGCTGCCAGGCACTGGCGGCATCACTGGGCATCATGGACATCATCGCCTGGGAGACCGATTTCCAGCCCGTGGAGGAGGCCCTGCGGAAGCTGTCCGAATGCGATCTGGTTGTCCTGCCCTATGACGAGAGCAAGCCCTATGACGAGAGCAAGGAATCGGCCAGCGGGGCAGTCCGTGTCGCCCTGGCCAGCGGCGCGCCGGTGGCCGTGACCCCGGTCGCGATTTTCGCGGAAATGGAGGATGCGCTCCATCGCTTCAGCGACCTGAGCGTGGCGGCGGTCGTGGCGGGAATGGATACCCTCCTCAGCGACCGGGCCCTGCGCGCCAGGCAGCAGGAACGCGCCAGCGCCTGGCTGGCGGAGCGTGCCTGGGACGACCTCGCCCGCCGCTTCCAGGGAATGCTGCTGGGTCTGCGCGCCGCCGCGCGATACCGGACAACGGCGATGTAGCAGGCCAGGCCCGGACGATCCGGGGAAGGCAGGGCCTCCCCCGGCAACAGCCCTACTTCGGCGACAGCACCATGATCATCTGGCGGTTCTCCAGGCGGGGCATCTGCTCCACCTTGATGATCTCGCCAAGATCGGTGCGGATCCGTTCCAGGACTTTCACGCCAAGGTCCTGGTGAGCCATTTCACGGCCACGGAAGCGCAGCGTGACCTTCACCTTGTCGCCTTCGGTGATGAAGCCCTTCATCTGCTTCATCTTGGTCTCGTAGTCATGGTCGTCGATATTCGGACGGACCTTGATTTCCTTGATCTCGACGACCTTCTGCTTCTTTCGGGCCTCGTTGGCCTTCTTCTGCTGCTCGTATTTATACTTGCCGTAGTCGAGGATCTTGCAGACCGGCGGAACGGCGTTGGGGGAGATCTCCAGGAGATCGAGACCCACGTCATAGGCGCGCATCAGCGCCTCGCGCGCGGTCATGACGCCGAGCATCTCGCCGTCCTTGTCGATCAGGCGGACCTGAGGGACGCGAATTTCCTCGTTGACCCGGGGGCCGTCCCGGGAAGGCAGTTGCTGAGCGGGAAGCGGAGCGCGTGAGATCGTCGATCTCCTATCGATGTGTCTGGAAAGTGCAGCTTAGAGCAGCCGCCCCTGGGCGGGAACGCCCGAAGACGTGACTCTGCTCACAAGAGACGCTCTATGCGGCGGAAAGGGGGGTCTCCGCAACCCGAAGATCGGGTGGCGTTGCCTCCGTGACAAGGCGGGCGACCGCTTCGGCCAGCGTCAGGGTCTCCTGCTCGCGCCCTGGCAGGCGGCGCAGCACCAGGCTGCCCTCCTCCGCCTCGCGGCGGCCGACCACGGCCAGCACCGGCACCCGCTGCTCGATATGGTCGGGGACCTTGCGGTTGATCTTCTCGTTGCGGATGTCGAGCGCCACCCGGATGCCGGCCTTGCGCAAGGCTTCCGCCGCCTGTTCGGCGAAGGGGATCGCGTCGTCGACGATGGTCGCGATCACCACCTGCACCGGCGCGAGCCAGAGCGGGAAGCGGCCGGCATGCTGTTCGATCAGGATGCCGAGGAAGCGCTCGAAGCTGCCGAGGATGGCGCGGTGCAGCATCACGGGGCGCTTGCGGCTGCTGTCCTCGGCCACGTATTCGGCATCCAGCCGCTCGGGCAGCACGTAGTCGACCTGCAGGGTGCCGCATTGCCAGTCGCGGCCGATCGCGTCGCGCAGCACGAATTCCAGCTTCGGGCCATAGAAGGCGCCCTCCCCCGGGTTCAACTCGTATTCGACGCCGGCCAGGCGGCAGGCTTCCTTGAGGCCGGCCTCGGCCTTGTCCCAGCTTTCCTCGCTGCCGGCGCGCTGGGCCGGGCGGTCGCTGAACTTCACCCGGAAGCTGTCGAAGCCGAGGTCGCGATAGACCGAGGCCAGCAGTTCCACGAAGCGCGCGGTCTCGGCCGGGACCTGGTCCTCGGTGCAGAAGATATGCGCGTCGTCCTGGGTGAAGGCGCGCACGCGCATGATGCCGTGCAGCGCGCCCGAGGGCTCGTAGCGGTGGCAGGCGCCGAATTCCGCCATGCGCAGCGGCAGCTCGCGGTAGCTGCGCAGGCCATGGTTGAAGATCTGCACATGGCAGGGGCAGTTCATCGGCTTCAGCGCCAGCAGCCGGTCCTTCTCCGACTCGTCGTCGACGGTCGCCAGGAACATGTGCTCCCGGTACTTCTCCCAGTGGCCGGAAGCCTCCCAGAGCTTGCGGTCGACGAGTTGGGGCGTGCGGACTTCCTGGTAGTCGGCTTCCAGGCGGCGGCGCATGTAGTCCTGCAGCACGGTGTAGAGGCGCCAGCCCTTCGGGTGCCAGAAGACGCTGCCGACCGCTTCCTCCTGCAGGTGGAACAGGCCCATTTCCTTGCCGATGCGGCGATGGTCGCGCTTCTCCGCCTCCTCCAGCTGCTGGAGATAGGCGTCGAGTTCCTTCTGGTCGCGCCAGGCGGTGCCGTAGATGCGCGACAGCATGGCGTTGCGGTGATCGCCCCGCCAATAGGCGCCCGCGACCTTGGTCAGCTTGAAGGCGGTGCCGATATCGCCGGTGCCGCGCATATGCGGGCCGCGGCAGAGATCGACCCAGTCGCCCTGGGTATAGAGGCTGATCTCCTGGTCGGCCGGCAGGCTCTCGATCAGCTCGACCTTGTAGGCCTCGCCCTTGGCCTTGAAGAGCGCGGTCGCTTCCTCGCGGCTGACCGCGCGGCGCGCGAAGGGCGCGTTGCGGGCGATGATCTCCCGCATCTTCGCCTCGATGGCCGGGAAATCCTCGGGCTTGAACGGCTCGTTGCGGGCGAAGTCGTAATAGAAGCCGTTCTCAATCACCGGGCCGATCGTGACCTGAGTGCCCGGCCACAGCGCCTGCACCGCTTCGGCGAGCACGTGGGCGGCGTCATGCCGGATCAACTCCAGCGCGCGAGCGTCCTCGCGGGCGATGAATTCGATTTTCGCGTCCCGCGCGATCGGATCGTTGAGATCGGTGACCACGCCATCCAGCGCCATCGCCACCGTGCGCTTGGCCAGCGACGGCGAGATGCCCTTGGCGATATCGAAGCCGGTAATTTCCCTGGGGAATTCGCGCTTGGCGCCGTCGGGAAAGGTGAGGGCGATCGTGTTGGGCTCCGCGGCCGGTTTCAAATTCGCGAGACCAAACTGGAATCCGGATGCGGGCGTATTGTTGTCAGACATTGTCTTCTCCTAATGCTCACTCCTGCGAACGAGCGCAGGTAAGCGGGAAACAGCGGTATAGCAGGGGATTCGGGTGTTGCAACCGCGAAAGCCAGGCTTTCGAAGGCGCTCGCAAACGCGCCCCCGGGTGGAAGCCAGCTATCCTCTATCAGAGGTTGCGATGCCGTGATTCCTTGTTTAGCCTTGCTTGAGTTGCTCCTGCGTTTGCGGATCGGGCATTCCCCATATCACGACATTTCCATGACATTGCGCGTTTTCCTTGTCGCAGCTTTGATGCTCCTCCATGGCGAAGTGCGGGCCGAGCCGCTGCCGGGAATCGCGGGCGTCTCGCCGACGCTCATCATCTATCTGGCAAAGGGCCCGGCCAATCCGTGAGGTGGCTCCCGACGCCACGATGGCCGTCCATAGCGGCAGGCTCACTCCTGGCCGTGAAGATGCCTCGCCGCAGATGATCGCGGCCCTCCGGGACCGCAGCATGGTCCAGGCGGATCTCGCGCA
>DASYDR010000404.1:0-20385 GCA_036499545.1 Roseomonas sp.
CGATCGATGCCGCCCGTGTCGACCTCGCCATCGCCGACGCCGCGGGCTTCGCGGACGCCTATCTGCGGCTGCGCCACACCCTGCCGCTGGCCGCGACGCCGGCGTTGCTGGTGCGGCTGACCGCGGCGATCGCCCGGCATGAGCTGCATCTCGGCAGCGGGCGCCAGGCGACCGAGCAGGCGATCGGCGAACGTGACGCCGCCATCGCCCTGCTGAAGGACGAGGCCCAGGGCCTGGTCGATTTCGGCATCCCCGTCACGGGCGCCGGCGCATGACGATCGCCGCGGTCGAGGACCAGATCATCGCCCGGCTCGCCACCGCCTTCGATGGCCGGCTCTGCGCGGTGGAACACCGGCCCGCCGGCATCGACAATGGCGCCGTGGTGCGCAGCCTGCTCCGCGCGCCCGGCATCTGCGTCACCTTCCTCGGCTGGCAGGCAAGCGCGCGCGCGGACGCGGCGGTCACGGCCAGCTGGACCATCTACCTGATCGCGACCAATGCCAGCGGCGAAGCCGCGCGCCGGCGCGGCGACGCCGCCACCATCGGCGCCTATGAGATGCTGGAAGTCACTGCCCGCAGCCTGGACCGCTGGCTGCCGGCGGCGGCGGCCGGCGCCGCCAGCGTCCTGCGCGCGGACATGCTCGATCCCGCCAGCCTGCACCTCGCCCTCGATGTGGCATCGCCCGTGAGCACCGGGCGCAGCGCCTATCTGCTGACGCTGGCCGTGCCGCTGCTGCTGACCGGACCCGATGCCGGGCCGCCGCTGTCGGTCGATCCCTTCGTCACCTTCCATGCCGATTGGGACGTGCCGGTCTTCGGCAACGTCACGCCGCCCTTGCCGGCCGCCGCACCCGATGCGGCCGACACGGTCACGCTGCCGCAGGGCTGAGCATCGGCCCCCGGCCGTCAGACCTCGGATCGTCAACCTTCCGCAGAGGGAGTAACCGCCGATGAGCGGCGCCATCAGCTTCGACCAGATCCCGGCCTCGATCCGCGTGCCGGGCAGCTATATCGAGATCAGCAACACCCGCGCGCTGCGCGGCCTGACCACCTGGCCGGCGCGCGTGCTGCTGCTCGGCCAGCGGCTCGCGGCCGGTACCGCCGCGCCGCTGGTGCCGCAGCGCATCGTCGATGCCGACCAGGCACGGCGCGCCTTCGGCCGCGGTTCCGCGCTCGCGCAGGCCTTCGAGGCCTGGTTCCGCGCCAATCCGCCGACCGAGATCTGGGGCCTCGGCCTCGCCGATCCGGAAGGCGCCGCCGCGACGACGACGCTGACCCTGACCGGCCCGGCGACCGCCGCCGGCGCCATCGCGCTGCTGATCGGCGGCCGCCGTGTCGAGGTCGCGGTCAGCGCCGGCCAGGCCGCGACCGCGGTCGCCACCGCGCTGCAGGCCGCCGTCATGGCCGAGCCCGACCTCGCCGTCACCGCCGATGCGGCCGGTGCCGTCGTGACCCTGACCGCGCGGCACAAGGGCGAGATCGGCAATGCCATCCCGGTGCGGCACAGCTTCCACGCCGGGGAAGCGCTGCCGGCCGGCATCGGCCTGGCCATCGCCGCCGGCACGCCGGGCACGCTGAACCCGGACATCGCCGACGCGCTCGATGCCGTGGCCGAGATGTGGTTCACCGACATCGTCCATCCCTGGACCGATGCCACCAACCTCGCCGCGCTGGAGGCGAAGCTGGCGGTCAATGCCGGACCGTCGGTGATGCGGGACGGCCATGGCTGGACGGCGCTCGACGGCACGCATGCGGCGCTGACCGCGGCCGGCGCGGCGCGCAACAGCCAGTTCTCGACCATCCTCGGCATTCGCGGTGCGGTGAATCCGCCCTGGGAATGGGCCGCGACGCTGGCCGCCGCCTGCATCCCGGCGCTCGCCATCGACCCGGCGCGGCCGGTGCAGACCCTGGCGCTGCCGGGCCTGGTCGCGCCGGCGATCGCCGACCGCTTCGTGGCGGCGGAACGCGAACTGCTGCTGCGCAACGGCATCAGCACGGTGACCGTGAACGATGCCGGCCAGGTCTTCGTGGAACGGGTGATCACCACCTACCAGACTTCGGCATCGGGTGCCGCGGATGCCAGCTTCCTCGATGTCGAGACCATGAAGACGCTGGCCTTCCTGCGCTACGACCTGCGGTCGCTGATCGCGCTGCGCTTCCCGCGCTTCAAGCTCGCGGATGACGGCACCGATTTCGCGCGCGGCCAGGCGGTGGTGACGCCCGGCACCATCCGCGCCGAGATCGTCGCCCGCTTCAAGCAATGGGAAGCGAACGGCCTGGTCGAAGGCGTCGACCAGTTCAAGGCGGAGCTGATCGTGCAGCGCAGCGCCAGCGACCCGAACCGCGTCGACGCGCTGCTGCCGCCCGACCTGGTCAACCAGTTCCGCGTCTTCGCGGCGCAGATCCAGTTCATCCTGTAAGGGCGGGGAGAGCACAATGCCGCAGTTCCTGGGCCGCGCGACCATTCGCGTGAACGGTACCGTGATCGAGACCGCCAAGGGCGCCACGCTCGATGTCGGCGGCGTCAAACGCTCGCCGGTGATCTCCGGCCGCCTCGTCGGCTATGCCGAGGAGACGGTGGCGGCGACGGTCGCCTGCGAGACCTCGCTCCGCGCCGGCATGGCGATCGACGCGCTGCGCAACCTGACCGGCGCCACCATCACCTTCGAATGCGACACCGGCCAGCGCTACGTCATCGCCGATGCCTTCGTCACCGATACGCCGACCATGAAGGACGGGGAGGGCGGCAACGTCACCCTGAAATTCGCCGGCCCCGGCGCGGAGGAGGTGCTGTGACGGAGCCGGTCACGCTGGTCCTGGGCACGCCGATCGAACGGCGTTCGGCGCGCACCGGCGCGGTGGTCGACCGCATCGCGGAGCTGCGCTTCCGCCCGCTGCTGCTGGGGGACCTGACCGCCGCGCTGGATGCGGCGGGGGCGGGCAACCAGGGCGCGCTGATGCTGCAGCTGGCGGCGCGCAGCGCCGGCATCGCCGCCGAGGATCTCGCCGGCCTCGGCATCGGGGACGGCATGGCGGTGATGGAGGCGATGCAGGGTTTTATGCCGGCTGGCCTCCAGACTGGCACGAATGGTGCGCCATCGTCGCCGGCGTCTTCGGCCTTGCCGCCGATTGGCGCCAATGGGGTTCAGCCGACCTGAAGTTCTGGGCGGGCCGCGCGGTGGCGTGGCAGCGGCGCCAACAGGGGTAACCCGGAAGAGGTGTTCACGTGGCCGATCTCGTGCTTCCCGATGCGTCCTTCCTCGCGCCGCTCGAATGCCTGCGGGCGCGCATCAATCTGTTCGGCGACGTGAACCCCCTTCGCCGCCTGTCGGAGGCGACGGAGAATGCCGGTGGCGCCACATCGCGCTTCGCCGAGGCCAGTATCCGTGCCGCCGAGGCCGGCACCCGTTTCGCGGAGGCGGTGGTCGCGGCGCAGGAGATCGCCAAGACCGCGATCGGTGCGATCGGCGGCGTCGTCAGCGTCTTCAACCGGCGCTTCATCACGCCGGCGGCAGAGATGGAGCGCTTCCGGCTGACGCTGGAGGTGCTGCAGGGCTCCGCCGCCGGCGCGGACAGCGCGCTGCAGCGGGTGCGGGACTTCACCGCGGGCACGCCATTCAGCACGGCCGAGGTGACGCGCGCCTTCATCGCCATGCGGGGCGAGGGCATCGATCCGACGCGGCAGCTGCTGGCGGCGGCCGGTGACGCCGCGGCCGGCATGAACGCCAGCTATGCCGATGCGGCGGCCGCGATCACCGCCGCGGCCGGCGGTAATTTCGACCCGCTGAAGCGCTTCGGCATCACCGGCAGGCGTGACGGCGACAACACCGTGCTGCGCTGGCGGCAGGGCGGCGCGGAGATGACGCGCAGCGTCCGCGCCGATGACAGCGCCGCCGTCCTCGGCGCCACCGCGGATGCGCTGGGCGGGCGCTTCGCGGGCGCCACGGCGCGGCTTTCCACCACCTGGTCCGGGATGCTGGCCGAACTGTCGGGCGCCTGGAACCGCTTCGCCGAGATGGTCATGGCCTCCGGCGTCATGGGCTGGCTGGAAGGGCGCCTGGCGTCGCTGCTCGACTGGATCTCCCGCATGCAGCGGGACGGCAGCCTGCAGCGCTGGGCGAGCGAGACCGGCCAGGCGATCATCCAGGTGCTGCAGGCGATCGAGCGCTTCCTGCTCGGTACCGACGAGGTGCCTGGCGCCCTGCAGCGCATCCAGGATGTCGCGCGGACGGTGCGCGACGTGCTGTCGCCGCTGGTCGACATCTTCGGCGGGGTGGGGCTGGCCTGCGGCGCGCTGGCGCTGGTGATCGTGGGGCCGGTCGTCGCGTCGCTCGCCGTCCTGACCGCCGCCGTCTGGGGCCTCGGCGTCGCGTTGCTGACCACGCCGGTCGGCTGGATCGTGGGCGGCCTGGTGCTGATCGGCGCCGCCGCCTATGCGGTCTGGCGCTACTGGACGCCGATCAAGGATTTCTTCGCCGGCCTGCTGCGCACCGTCGACCGGGTGCTGACCATGCTCAACCCCGCCTGGCCGGTGACCCGGGATGCCACCGCCAGGTTCTTCAGCCATGCGCCGCCGCCGGACCCGGCCACCGTCCAGGGGCCGCCGGATCCCCGCCGCCATGGCACCCTGCGGCTGCGGCAGCCGCTCTATGCGCCGCTCGAGGATGCGCCGGATGAGGCGGCGCCGCCGGCCGCAGCGGCCCCCGCGACCGCGCCGCGCCCCCAGCGCAACGCCCTGCCGCGGCTGCCCTATTACCCGGCCCTGGACACGCTCGACCAGGCGCTGCTGGCGCCGGCCCTCGGCGCCGCGGCGGCGCTGCCGGCGGCGGCGTCCATCCTGACCACCGGCGCCGCCACCCAGCGTGTCGAGACCGGCGGCGTGCTGCGCATCAGCGTCAGCGACGACCGCATCACCCTGGCCGGCCGGGCCGATGATCCGTCCATGCGCTACGAACTCGGGCTCGGAGACCTGACCCCATGAGCGGCATCCTCGGCGCTCTCACCGGCGGCGGCCCGATCGGCGGCGGCTTCGCGGAACGCTTCCTCCGCCCCGCCTCGCTGCGCGGCCAGGGTTTCTGGATCGACAGTTCGGAGGATCAGCCGGGCCGCCGCTGGGTCGCGCATGAATTTCCCGGCCGCGACCAGCCCTGGCACGAGGATCTCGGCAAGCGCAGCCACGACTTCGCCATCGAGGGGCTGCTGATCGGCGACGATGTCGTGCAGCAGGCGCAGGCCTTCCGCGACGCGGTCGAGGTGGCGGAGCCGGCGCGGCTGGTGCATCCCTGGTATGGCGAGCTCGACGTCACCGTCATCGCCTGCAAGATCCGCTTCGATCAGGGCAAGGGACGCATCGCGCGGCTGTCGCTGACGCTCGCCAAGGCCGGGCCCCTGCCGGCGCCGGACCTGTTCGCCGACCTGGCGCAGCAGGTGAGCCGCGCGATCGGTGGCGTCACCGCGACGGTGCTGGCCCAGGTGCAGCGCTTGCGCGGCCTGGTCGGCGCCGCCGATTACCTGGTCGGCACCGCGACCGGCATCGTTGCCGGCCTGGCCGGCGCCATGCGATCGGCACTGGCTGGTGCCGGCCTTGGTACCATCGCACCGGTGCAGCGCGCGATCGATGCGCTGGGCAGCCTGGGTGCCGATGCCGCCGACCCCGCCAGGGCGGCCGTGGCCATCGCCACCGCGGCGCGGCAGATCGCGGGCCTGGCCGGCGGCACCGCGGCGCCGGACGCAGCGGCATCGGGCGTGGCGACCGGCGATCCCGCCGCGGCCTTCGCCGCGCTGCTGGCGCTGGCCGGAGCCGCGCCGCCACCGCCGCCGGTTGATGACGGCACCGCGGGCGCGGCGCTGGCGATCGCCGCCGCCACTGATCTCGGCACGTTGATCGCGGTGACCCTGGCGACCGAAGCGGCGCGCGTCGCGCCCAATGTCGCCTGGACCAGCCGGGAGGAGGCGATCGCCGCGCGCGACCGGCTGGCCGACCTGCTCGGCGCCGCCATGGACCGTGCCGGCGAGGCCGGCTGGGACGAGGTCTGGCGCGCGCTGTCGGCGCTGCGCGGCGATGTCGTGGCCGAGATCGCCCAGCGCGCCGCGCCGCTGCCGCGCATCGCGCAGCTCGTGCTGCCGGCGCCGTTGCCGGCGAGCCTGCTGGCCTATCGGCTGGATGGCGATCGGCTGGCCGATGTCTTCGATCGCGGAATCGCCCTGGCGCTGCGCAACCATGCCCGGCATCCGGGCTTCCTGCCGGCCGGCCGCGCGCTGGAGGTGCTGCTGTGAGCGGCTTTCGCACCGCGGCCGGCGGGCTCGAGCTGCTGATCGACGGGCAGGTCCATCGCGGCTGGCGGGCCGGCAAGCTCAGCTTCTCGATCGGCGCCGCCGCCGCGAGTTTCGAGCTGACCCTGGCCGAGCGCTGGTCGGGCGCGCCCGACAATGCGCCGCGCCTGGTGCGGCCGGGTGCCGCCTGCACCATCCGCCTGGATGGGGAGGAGATGCTGGCCGGCCATATCGACAGCGTCGATGCCGCCTATGACAAGGCCAGCCATGTGCTGACCGCCAAGGGCCGCGAGAAGACCGGCGACCTGGCCGATTGCGTGGCGACCGTCGACGGCCCCTATGAGTGGCGCGACGTCACCTTGCCGGAGGTGGCGCGGCGCATCTGCCAGCCTTATGGCATCACGGTGCGGGCCGAGGTGCCGGAAGGCGAGGCCTTCCCGCGCTATGCGCTGCAGCCGGCGGAGACCGCCTGGGCGGCGATCGGCAGGGGCTGCCGCCAGCGCGCGATGCTGGCTTTCGGCGATGGCCGCGGCACCTTGCTGTTCACCACCGCCGGCGCCGCCGGCCAGGCCGCGGGCCATCTCCGGCTCGGCGGCACCGACGGCAATATCCGCAACGCCCGCGCCGGCTTCGACTGGAAGCCGCGCCACAGCCTGGTGGTGGCGCGCGGCCAGAGCGAGGTGACGCGCGGCGCCAATGCCGCGCAATCGCGTGAGCCGGCGCGCGGCGCCGCCGCCGGCCAGCGCGCGGCGCGCGCGACGGATGCGGAGATCACCCGCTACCGCCCGACGGTGCTGCTGGCGGAAGCCGCGGTCACCGCCACGCCGCAGCAGCGCGCCGACTGGGAGGTGATGACGCAGCGCGCCCGCAGCCGCCGCGTGACCTACACCGTGCCGGGCTGGCGCGGCGGCAGCGGCAGGCTCTGGCGCATCAATACCCTGGCGGCGGTCGAGGATGGCTACCTGCCGCTGCGGGAGGAGCTGCTGATCGTCGGCGCCAGCTATTCCGTCAGCGCCGATGGCTCGACGACGGAGCTGGAGATGATGCCGAAGGACGCTTTGGATTTGCTGCGCGGACGCGCGCCTCAGGGGAGCTCGTGATGACCATGCGGGACCAGATCCAGCGCATGATGGCGCCGCTGCACGACCGGGTGATGCTGGCGATCGGCCGCGCCGTGATCAATGCCGTGAACGATGGCGGCGGCCTGCAGCGCCTGCAGGTGACGCTGCTGGAGGATGAGGTGCGCGACGATGTCGAGCGCGTGCAGCAATACGGCCTCAGCGCCGCGCCGCTGCCGGGGGCCGATGCCGTCGTGGTCTGCATCGGCGGCAGCCGCGACCATCCGATCGTCATCGCGGTCGATGACCGCCGCCACCGCCCGGTGCTCGGCGCGGGGGAGGTCGCGCTCTACAGTAACCTCGCCGGCGCGGCCGGCGGCCATCAGATCACGCTGAAGGCGGACCAGAGCATCGAGGTGACGGCGAAGACCGTCACCATCAAGGCGGTGGAGACGCTGCGCGTCGAGGCGCCGCTGCTCGAGGTGACCGGTGAGATCCGCGACAATTGCGACGGCGGCGGCCTGACCATGCGGGCAATGCGCGAGGCCTATAACGCGCATGGCCATGCCGAGGCACCGTCGCCGCCCAGCCCGCAGCAGGTGGCGTGATGCTGGCGCTCGACTGGAACCCCGCGACGCTCACCGGCGACCTGGCGCGGGAGGCGGGCGGCCGGCTGGCCGATGATCCCTCGCTCCGCACCGCGGTGATCCTCAGCCTGTTCCTCGATCGCCGCGCGCGCAGCGACGACGCGACGCAGGATGGCGACCGACGCGGCTGGCTCGGCGATGCGCTGTCGCCGGTGACCGGCGACCGCATCGGATCCCGGCTCTGGCTGCTGCGGCGGGAGAAGCAGCTGCCGGAGACGTTGCGCCGCGCCGAGGACTACGCGCGCGAAGCCCTGGCCTGGCTGGTGGAGGACGGGCTGGCGCGCCGCGTGACCGTCGCCGCCGATTGGCTGGCGATGGGGCTGCTGGGGCTGCGTGTCGAGATCGAGAGCAATGCCGGCCGCCAGGCCGAGGTTTTCGGGATGAGGATCTGATGCCCTTCAACCGTCCTTCGCCGCAATCGATCCGCGATCGCCTGGCCGCCGAGGTGGCGCTCGCGCTGCCCGGCGCCGATGCCCGCACCCGCCGCTCCGTCGAGGAGGTGCTGGTGCGCGTGGTGGCGGTCGCGAGCCATGAGCTGCACGGCCATCTCGCCTGGACCGCGCAGCAGATCCTGCCCGACCGCGCCGAGCAGGACGTGCTGGAGCGGCACGCCGCGATCTGGGGCGTGGCGCGCCGCCAGGCTGCCGCCGCGGGCGGGTCGGTGGGCTTCACCGGCGTCGCCGGCGCCATCATCCCGGCCGGCAGCGAGCTGCGCCGTGCCGATGACGCACGCTATACGCTCGACGCCGATGTCGCGATCGGCGGCGCCGGGACTGGCGGCGGCACGGTCACCGCCCTGCTGGCGGGCGCGGCGGGCAACGCCGTGGCGGCGACGCCGCTGGCCTTCCTGGCACCGGTGCTCGGCATTGCCGGCGATGCCGCGGTCGCGGCCGGCGGCATCGGTGGCGGCGCCGATGCCGAGAGCGACGACGAACTGCGCGCCCGCCTGATCGCCCGCATCCAGTCGCCGCCGGCCGGCGGCGCGCACGACGACTATGTGCAATGGGCGCAGGGCGTGCCGGGCGTCGGCCGCGTCTGGGTCTACCCCAATCATCTCGGGCCGGGCACGGTCGGCGTCGCTTTCCTGACCAGTGCGGGCGATGTGCCGGATGCCGGCCTGATCGCCGATGTGGCGGCGGCGATCGCGCTGCTGCGGCCGGTGACCGCCGCCGTCACCGTCTTCGCGCTGGCGACCGCGGCGCAGGACCTGGCCATCGCGCTGCACCCGGACAGCCTGGCGATCCGCGCCGCGGTGCAGGCGGAGGTCGCGGCCTTCTACAAGCGGGAAGTGGCGCCGGGCGGCACCATCTGGCGGTCGCGCCTGTCGGAGGCGATCTCGGCCGCGGCCGGGGAGAATGCGCATACCCTCATCGCACCGGCCGGTGACGTGGTGCTGCCCGAATTCACCATCGCCGTGCCCGGCACGATCGGGTGGGCCTGAGCATGGGCCGCGATGATTACCTCGCCCAGCTGCAGGCGCTGCTGCCGCCCGGCGATGCGCTGACGCGGGATGGCGGGTCGGCGTTGATCCGCCTGCTGGGCCCGGTCGCCGCCGAACTGGCGCGCATCGATGGCCGCGCGGCGGCACTGCGGGAGGAGATGGATCCGCGCAGCGCCGACGAGATGCTGGCGGATTGGGAACGGCTCACTGGGCTGCCGGATGCATGCGGCCCGGTGCCGGACCTGATCGCCGCCCGCCGCGCGGCGGTGGTGGCCAAGCTGACGCAGAAGGGGAGCCCGACGCCGGCCTTCTTCGTGGCGCTCGCCGCATCCTATGGCGCGGCGGTGACCATCACCGATTTCCAGGTGCACACCTGCGAACATGATTGCGAGTTGCCGATCAACGACGAGGCCTGGGTGCATGTCTGGCGCATGCACGGTCCGGACACCGTGATCAGCGAGGAGACCTGCGAGGACCGCTGCGAGGTGCCGCTGCGGTCCTGGGTCGCGGGTCCCTACGAGTGCCAGGTGCGGCGCCTGGCGCCGGCGCACACCGTTCCGATCTTCACCTATGGGAGTTGATGCATGCAACGCGTGACCCGCAGCACGGCCGCCGCCGTGCCCCTGGCGCCTCCTGCCGCCCCCGGAGCACCAGGGCATTTCACGGGCGGCAACCCGCTCACCGGCGTGCCGGCGACCGTGCCCGGCTACGAATGGTATGAGGGCGTTCAGGAAGAGCCGCTTGGCGTCATCGAGTACCTGGGTATCGCGCCCAGCCATAGCGATCACACGCTGCTCCGAAAGGCCCTTGCCCGCTGGTTCGGCGGGGGGGTGCGAACTATCTCCTCCAACATCACGCTGAGTGCGGACGACGCCGGCGTCGTGATGGCTTCGGCCGCCAGCGGCAATGTCGGAGTTATCCTGCCCGCGGCGGCAGCCGCCAATGGTCGGCCCCTGCGTTTTACCTTCGTTCGTACTGACACGAATGCCGCGAACCTCGTCACGCTGCAGGGTGCCGGGACGAATACGATAAATGGCCAAACCACTTGGCCCATCTTAGTCGGCGAGCGCCTGACGCTTGTCAGCGACGGTGCGGGCACTTGGTTCGGGCTGTCGAGCACGGGACGGCTGTTGAATGTGCGTACCTTCGCGACGCCAGGCAGCGCCACTTACACCCCAACCGCAGCGACAAACTCTGTCGAAGTGGAGGTGATCGGCGGTGGCGGCGGTGGCGGTCCGGCGGCCCCTACACTCGCTGGTCAGGTTTCGGCCGGCAGTGGCGGCGGCGGCGGTGGGTATACTCGCAAGCGGGTTACGGCTGGTTTCGCGGGCGTGACCTTAACGGTTGGCGCCGGCGGCAACAGCGGCGCGCTCGGGAATACATCGTCTTTCGGAGTTCATTGCTTGGCAACTGGCGGTACGGCAGGACTGGCCGGCTCCCCGCAGGTTCCACCCACTGGCTCGTGGTATCCAGTAGGAGGCGCCGGCGCTGGCATGGGGTCTGGTGGCGATGTCAACGCCAGCGGTGGTTACGGCAAGTTCGCGCTCTATGGTTCAACACCGACCAGCGGAGAGGGCGGTGGAAGCTTTTTCGGTCCTGGAGCGGTGCCTGCCAGCGGCACGTCCTCCGGCAACAGTTCGAACACGCCAGGCGGTGGCGGTTCGGGCGGAAGCCTGATGCCGAGTTCCAGCGGCAGCGCTTTGGGCGGCCGCGGCGGCGGCGGCTTGATTATCGTGCGGGAGTACTCATGATGCCCTGCACGCTATGTCGACGGCATCCCGTTCGAAATCGTGAGATGAAAGGGACCCACTGATCGCGGATGGGTCCCACCCCCATCTGTCGGTGCGTGTCCCTCGTCCTGGCGATGACGGCTGCATCAGGGCCGGCCTGACTTGGTTCGAATTGGCGCCATCACAGGCGGGGGGCGGTAATCGCTCTGACGCGAAGCTATTACGGGCACCGCCTTGACTAATTAGGCTCAGGACTCATCGATTGATCCAGAAGGTGAAGGTTGCGGCGAGAGTGATGGCTGAGAAGAAGATGTGTGCGCATCGGTCGTAGCGCATGGCGATGCGGCGCCAGTCCTTGAGCCTGCCGAATATGATCTCGATGCGGTAGCGCTGGCGGTAGAGGAGAGCGTCGTGGGGGATCGGCGTCTTTCGGCTACAGGTTGAGGGAATGCAGGGTGCGATGGCCTTGGATAGGAGGGCGTCGCGAAAGCTGCGGCTGTCGTAGCCGCGGTCGGCGATCAACTCGCGGGCGGGCGGCAGGTGCGGGAGCATGATGTCCGCGCCGCGATGGTCGCTGGCCTGACCTTCGGTCAGCAGCAGGACCACGGGCCGGCCTTGGCCGTCGCAGGCGGCATGGAGCTTGGAGTTCAGGCCGCCCTTGGTGCGACCGATACAGCGGGGAAAAGCCCCTTTTTGAGCAGGCGGGCCGCGGTGCGGTGCGCCTTGAGGTGGGTGCTGTCGACCATGAGCCGCTCGGGCGAGCCGGCCTCGGCGACGAGGGCCATGAAGATGCGGTCGAACACGCCGAGCCGGCTCCAGCGCACGAAGCGGTTGTATAGCGTCTTGTACGGGCCGTAGTCGGTGAGGGCATCACGCCACTGCAACCTGTGGCGGATGACGTAGATGATGCCGCTGATCACCCGCCGGTCGTCCACTCGTGGGATGCCGTGCGAGAGCGGGAAGAAGGGGTGGAGCCGACGCATATGGGCAGCAGGCAGAAGGAATGGGACGGACATCGCAGCACCTCCGTCCCCTTCAGAATCAATAGGTCCTGAGCCTAGGCGAGATCGGCGTAGATCCTTAAGGCGGTGTTGATCAGGATAAGCATTGGCGCAGGATCTCCGCCGGCGACTCACATCTTGTTCCGTGCAGTCTTGGTCGGCGACGTGGTCCAGCTGCCGTCCCGCGCCCGCTACAACCGCCTCAGCTGCTAGCCCAGCAGCAGGTCCGCAGCACCTGGCACCAGCGGTATCAGTTGGCCCAGGCGTTGATACGATCGCCCACCCCTTGCTCCAGCCGATCGCGGCGCAGACCAGCAGCGCCCTCATCTGGCATTCTCGCCCAGCACGCGGGCGATCTTGTGCAACTCCGCCGCCGCGTCCGGATCGCGCGCGGTCGGCGTCGGCGGCGGGCTCACTACACAGATCGTCACCGGCTTGTCGCGCGGATTGAGCCCGGTCGCCTCTACACGCGGCGCGAAATCGAAGACAATGACCTTCCACAGGTCGCGCTGCTTCACCACCGTCGCGGTCTTGCCGTCTCTCTTCGCCATCTCCACCACCTCGATCGCCGCGCAGTTGGTCGCCGCAGCGCGGGCGCTGCGGGCCGATCCGCCGGATGCCGGACTTCAGGTCATGCTCCATGATCTCCATACGGTCCGCTTCGCCGACCTCGACTACGCCGTGACCATCGCTGGGCTTCGGCTGTTCGACGAGGATGTCGCTGCTGATCTGCGGACGGCCAGCCGCATGAGGCGGCGGGAATGATCAGGCCGCTGTGGTCAGCGCGGGGTTGCGCCAGCCTTGGACACCATCCACCCGGACCGTCGGCGACAGGTCCAGGGTGAGCAGCGCCGGCCGTTCCACTTCCAGCACCCAGCCGGCATCCATCAGGGTGTCCATGATCCGGCCTTCGATCGGGCGCGAATGCGTGCCGATGACCAGATAAGCGACCTTGGCGGCGAGCGTGGCGAGCGAGCCCGCGATCAGCGCCGCTTCGCCACCCTGGATGTCGACATGCAGCAGGTCGATGCGCGGGTACGGCGCGGCCAGGTCGGCGAGCGGGATCATGGGCAGCGCGTCATGGGTGCCGGCCCGTGTCGCCTGCTCGCGCTGCGCTTCGGTCGCGCCGAAGACCGGCTCCAGCCCCCAGTGATGGCCGGCCTGGTCCTGGCGCGGGAACAGCGCGATGCCCGCGGCGGCGGCCGCGACGCCGCGATGCAGCGCCAATTGCTCCGGCGCGAAGCCATTGCCGGCGCCGGCTTCGCGGGCGAAGCCCAGATGGCCTTCATCCCCCTCGACGCCGATCAATGCCACGTCGAGCCCGGCGCGCCGGGCCGCCACCCCCGAATTGACCAGCCAGCATCCCCAGCCGCAACCGAGTTCGATCACGGTAAAGCTGCCGCGCGCGAGATCGACGGCGCGCAGCACCGCGCCCCATTCCGCGATGTCGGAGTGCCAGTTCGACGGAATCGGCGGGCCCTCCACCGATCCGGCCCGGTCGCGCAGCACCTCCGGCAGGAATTTCGGGTCGATCGCGGCGCCGAGGAAGTTCACCAGGTATCCGGGGCGTGCCTCGGGATGGGGCAGCGCGTGGCGGCGCAACAGCGCTTCCAGATCGAATGGCGAATGATAGTGGAAGAAGACGTTGCCCCGGCTGTCCGTACCGGTGTTGGAGAGCCTGTTTAGCAACGCCTCCCGCTCGGCCAGCAGGCGTCGCCTCGACTGGTGCAGGTCGCGGATCTGCGGAACCTTCAAGGCAGCCCGGATCAGGATATCGCGCAGCATCTGCGGCAGGGGGCTCCGATGGCGATGATGCGGCCCCATCGCAGCATTGGGCCGGCTCCGCAAGCCTCCCCGGCGCGCCGGTGGGTCACATATCCTTCCGCACGATCTTGATCGGCGAGGTGATCCGGCTGCCGTCCCGTGCCCGCCACAACCGCACGGGCTGGTCGTCCAGCATCAGGTCCACCGCATCCGGCGCCAGCGGCACCAGCTGGTCCAGGCGGCGATAGGATCGGCCGCCCCTGGTCCAGCCGATCGCGGCGCAGACCAGCGGCGCCGTCATCTGGCCGTTCTCGCCCAGCACGCGGGCGATCTTGTACAGCTCCGCCGCCGCATCCGGATCACGCACCGCGCGCGCGGTCGGCGTCGGCGGCGGGATCACGACGCA
Organism: Roseomonas sp.; assembly: GCA_036499545.1. GTDB lineage: Bacteria > Pseudomonadota > Alphaproteobacteria > Acetobacterales > Acetobacteraceae > Plastoroseomonas. Next base: position 14,321 of record DASYDR010000404.1, read on the forward strand.
GCTCGTCACCGGCTTGCCGCGCGGATTGAGGCCCAGCGTCACCACGCGCAGCGCGAAATCGAAGACATCGCCCTTCCGCAGGTCGCGCTGCTTCACCACCGTCGCGGTCTTGCCGTCGCCTTCCGCCGTCGCCACCACCTCGATCTCGGTGTCGATCGCCGCGCGCAGGCTGCTATGGCCGCGCGCGCCGCGGGCGCGGTCCTTGCCGCTGTGGTGGATGAACATGAAGGCGGCACCGGTCGCCGCGCGGATCGCATCCATGTTGCGCAGCAGGGTGCCCATGTCCTCCGCCGCATTCTCGTCGCCGCCGGCGAAGGCGCGCGCCAGCGTGTCAATGACGACGAGCTTCACCGGCCGCTCGAGCGCCGCCGCCGCGTCGCGGATCGCCGCGATCAGGCGCGGCGTATCGGCCTCCGGGTCCAGCAGGTTCAGCGCGGAAGGGATCGCGGCGAAGGGGATGCGCGCATCCTCCAGCCCATGGTGCAGGCGCCATGCGGCGATGCGGTTGTGGAAGCCGAAGCCGCCTTCCAGCACGCAATAGACCACGCCGCCCTGTTCGACCTGCCGCCCGCACCAGGCATGCCCGGCCGCGACATGCAACGCCAGGTCGCTCGCCCAGAAGGTCTTGCCGGCATTGCTCTCGCCATAGACGACGATGGCGCTGCCCTCGGTCAGCAGGTCTTCCACGAAGTCGCGCGCGTCGAGCTGCGGCCGGATCTCCTCGAACCACAGCAGCGGCAGCGGCGCGGCGGGCGCCGCGGCATCCGCCGGCGCGGGCGGGCGGAATTGCGGGAAGAGGGCAGGGCCGGCGCGGCGGGCGACATCCCAGGCGGCGGCGATGTCGTCGTCATCGGCGAAGGACATGCGCGATCCGCTCCGCGGGCCAATGGAGCGTGATCGGTCGCGGTGGAATCACCGAAAACCGGAAATCACGCGACCGGACAAAACTCCTGGCGTGTGACCGCTTCCACTTGCGGCGGTCAGACTCCAGGCATCGGGGCGAAGGCGCGGCAGGTGGCGCAGGCCCGCGACGCGGGCGCAGCGCCAGGCGGCCTGGCCGGGGCGGCAGCCCCACATCAGCGCGCCGAGCCGGACGATGTCCGCCCCCGCGGCGCCGCCCGTGCTGTCGCGCCATTCGCCGCTGTCGATATCGAGCCAGACGGCGATCCGCGGCGCGGCGTCACGCGCCAGCAGCAGCATCCGGTGGCCGGCAAGGCCGCGATTGGCCGCCGCCGCGTCCGCCCGCCGCGCCCGCAGCGCGCGGGCCGCCTGGCGGTCACCATAGGCGCGCGCCAGCCGGGCGCGCAGGCCGGCGGGGATGCGGCGGTAGCCATCGTCGAAGGCGGGCACGCCGCCGCGCGGCAGCGGTCCCAGCAGCCGCTCGAAACCCATGCTGTCCAGCAGCGGCAGCAGCACCCGGCGCCGCATCGCATGCTCGATCACCAGCGCGTGGTCGATCGCGGCGGCGGCGCGGGCAGGGCCGGCCGGCATCAGGCGCCGTCGCCGTCGCGGCGGGCGGGTTCGGCCTCGGCCAGGATCTCCCGGATTTCGGGGGCGAGGCCGGGCTCTTCCTCCTCCGGCTCCTGCAGTGGCAGCGGGGCGGCTTCCGGCAGGGCGGGCGCGCCGGGCGCCAGCTCCTCCGGCGGTGCCTCCTCGGGCGGCGGCTCGGCCACGCTCATGCCTTCCGGCAGATAGGCGATGGCGCAGTGCAAGGGGCAATAGGGGCGCTCCGGCCGGGTCGGCCGGCCGCAGAAATGGAAGCCTTCGTCCTTCGGCTCGCCCTGCGGCCATTGGCAGGTCGCGTAGCGCACCGGCACGAAGGGGTCCTGGTGGCGGCGCTTCCAGACCACCGCGCCGGTCTTCTTCTGGCGCTGGTATTCGGAAGATCGCAGCCGCTGCAGCAGCGTGTGGTGCACTGGCCAGGGCCACAGGCCGTCCTTGCTCATCATCCGTTCTCCCGATCGCGTCGGGGATCGGTGTATGTGCATTAATGCAATTGCACAAGCGGAAATTTGCACACTGACTTGTGTATGCATATATGCAAGTTTGCCGATATGAGCAGTGACCAGCAGAAGGCCGTGCGGGAGCTGGTGCAGCGGATGCTGGCCGAGACCGGCCTTACCCTGACCGAGCTGGCGCGCCGCGCCGGCGTCTCCTCCACCACCCTGACCCGCTTCATGAACAAGGACGTGAAGCACACCCTGTCGATGAGCACGCTCGGCAAGCTCTCCGTCGCGTCCGGTGTCGGCGTGCCGATGGGGATCTCGCTGCCGGGCGCGGCGGTGGCCGCCCCCCGCCCGGCGGAGGCGCTGGTGGTGCCGCGCCGGGGGGAGATGGCGCAGGACCTGCCGGTCTACGGCACCGCGCAGGGCGCCAATGGGGAAGGGGCCTTCATCATCAACATGGGCGGCCAGGTGGACCGTATCCGGCGGCCGCCGGGCCTGGCCGCCAATCGCGACGCCTTCGCGATCTATGTCGAGGGCGACAGCATGGAGCCGCGCTTCGAGCCGGGGGAGGTGGTGGTGGTCGACCCGAACCGGCCGGTGCGGCCGGGCGACGATGTGGTGCTGCTGCTGGAAAGCCCGGAGCCGGGGCGGCCGCCCAAGGCCTATATCAAGCGCCTGGTGCGCCGCGGCGCGGAGCGGATCCTGGTGAAGCAGTACAACCCGCCGCGCGAAATGGAATTCCCGACCGCCGCCGTGCAGAAGATCTTCCGGGTGATGCGGGTGGGGGAGTTGCTGGGGTGACCGGCACCGCGCCCGCCCCGCTGCCGCCGGCGCCCCCGCGTGGCGGGCCGGCCGCCATGCTGGTGCTGGCGGCGGTGGTGCTGGTGCTGTTCGGCCTGCCGATGGCGGTCCTCTGCGGCCTGGGCGTGATCTTCGCCGCCGCGGCCTTCAGCGAAGATCCCCATGGCGCGCTGACCACGATCCTGGTGCTGGTGCCGCTCGGCCTGCTGCCGCTCATTGCGGCCGGCTTCGTGGTGCGCGGCTTCATCCGGGCCGCGCGGCGCTGATTTCCGGGGCGGCCATTGCGGCGCCCCGCAACTGCGCCGGCCAGCGACACGTTCCCGAAGCGAAGCCGTCCCGATCCCCGGGGCGCGGCGCCAAGGGAGTTTCCCCATGCTGAGAGGTGGTCTGCTCTGGCTCGTCGGCATTCCGCTGCCGATCATCCTGGTGCTGTGGCTGCTGGGCTACCTGTGACCCCGCAGGAAGCGGGCCCGGCCGCGGGAGGGGATGCCGACTTCGCCGAACTCGCGCGCCTCTGGCCGCGCCTGGCGGAGCGCGACCGGCGGAAGCTGCTCCTCTTCGCCCGGGCGGTGCTGGAAGCCGACGCGGTGCCGGAACGCCGCGCCATCGGCCCGGAAGATGAGGCCCGTGGCGGCCATGAAGCGCCAGGCGGGCCGGGACCGACCGTCCCGGGGCTGGAGCGGGGACGGTGATGTCGGCAAAATTCGATTAACTCTTTCGGCCAATCGGCAAAACTCGATTAACTTTTTGCGCCCCATCGGCAAAACTCGATTAACGCTTGGTCCCTATATAGCCGAGCCTTAGCTGTTCGAACTGGAGGCTGGCATGACGGGGTCATTGGCCTGCATGTCCTACATTGCCGGGTTGCTGGTGGCCGCGAGCCTCGGTTACGGCATTGGCCTCGCCCGCGGGCGCCGACGTGAGCGGCGGGCGCAGATCCTCCAGGGCCGCCTCGAGAGCGCGATCGCGAGCGGCGCGCAACTGCCTGGCGGCGCGGATCCGGCCCCCGGCCCGCGGCCCGCACAGGCCAGCCGGCCGGTCTGGCATCTGGAGCGCCAGGCTTAGGGCCGATCGCCGAACCGCCGCGCAGCCCCGCGGGCTGAAGGTCATCAGCCCCGCAATCCGCCGGAATTTTCAGACGACCCTCAGGCCAGATGCCGGTGCCGCCGCCGGTCCGGCAGACCGCGTGCCGCGGCGCGGCGCGCCTGTTCGGCCAGGAAATGCTGCCGCGCGGCCCGGCGCCCATGCATCCGGCCCAGCCCATGCGCCAGCAGCACCGCCCCGATCGCGACCAGGGCCGGCCCGACCCCGGCAAAGCCCTCGATCGGGCGGAGCCAATCCTGCAGCAGCATCGCATGATCCCACATCGCCCGCCTCCTCGCGGCCTGCTCCTTCCGGACTTTCGTCGTTGGCGCCATGCTGGAGCGGCGCCGGGGATTGCTGCAACGCAGCGAAAGTGGTGAATCATCTGGCTTTGTCGAAACTGTCACCGCCCCGCTGACATTCGGCGAGCATGACGCAACCATGGCGGGCGCATGCGCGGCCCGTGCGCCACCGCAGGCTGGCGGGCAGGCAACCCACCGCCAGCCGCCACGTTAGCCCAGCGGATGCGTCGCCTCCCCCATTCCCCTGGCGGCGCATTCGCATCCCCCCTGAACCCGCCGCGCCCACCCCTGCGCGGCGGGTTCCTTTCGTCTTGGGGGCGGCCGGCATGGTCGCGCTGGCCCATATGCAGCCCTGCACAAGCGGCTTAATGCATTTATGCTCTTGACCAAGAATATGCATAAATGCACTTATGCGGCTCCGACAGGGAGACCGCCGAGATGTCCGACCCCCGCAGGATCGACCAGCTGCGCCATTGCCGTGACCATCAGCTGCGCGTCGCGCGGCTGCACCTCGTGGATGGCCAGCGCCAGCTTGCCGCCGATTGCGTGCGCCGCGCCTTCACCTATAGCCGCGCCATGCTGGCGCTCCGCCGCCGTGCCCGGGCGGCGTGATGCGCGCGCCGGATCCCTTCGAGGCGGCGGCGCAGGAATACCTGGCACTCTGCGACCGGCCGCCGGAGGCGCCGAGCCTGGCGCAGGCGACCCGCGCCCTCGGCCGGCATCTGCCGTGTGCGCGGCTCTACGCCGATCAGGCGGCGCGTTGCGAAGCGCTGGCGGGCTGGTGCGAAGGACAGGGCAGGGTGCCGGACCAGCTCTTCGCCGCGCGCCATGCCGCCTGGGGCCGCTGGTGGCGCCAGATGGAAGCGGCGCAGCGCTTCGCGGTGGCGGGATCGCCCGGCCCGGATCATCCGCCGATCGGATGACCCGGGCCGAAAGCCGCCTCAGAAGCTAGCGGCGAGCGAGACCAGCACCGTACGCCCGGCGCCCAGCACGGCGCGGTTGTTCTGCAGCTGGGTGTAGTTGCGGTGGTCGGTCAGGTTATAGGCGTTCATGCTGACCGTCAGGTGGTCGTTGATCTTGTGCGAGATCAGCGCATCCAGCGAGAACAGCTCCGGCACCCGCGCGGTATTCGCCGGGTTCAGCCAGATGCTGCTGTTCCAGGTGACGCCGCCGCCGAGCGTCAGGTTCCAGGGCTGGTCGCGGTTGATGTCGTAGGTGGTCCAGAGCGAGGCGGAATGCCGCGGCACCAGCGCCACCGCGCGCCCGACATTGGCCGGCGTCAGCGACCGCGTGGTGTCGCTGTCGAGGTAGCTGTAATGCGCGTTGATCGTCCAGGCATCGGTGACGCGGCCGGTGACGCCGAGGTCGACGCCGCGGATGCGCTGCCGGTCGCCGCTGCTGAAGGTGGTGCCGCTGATCGGATCCGTCTCGGTCGCGTTGTTCTTCTCGATCTGATAGACCGCCGCGGTCAGGCCGAGCCGGCTGTCCAGCACGTTCACATGCGTGCCGAGTTCATAGATCGTGTTGCGCTCGGGATCGAGTGAGCCATTCGCCGCGGTCGTCGCCTGACCTGGCTGGGTGGCGAAGTTGGACCCCGGCGCGAAGGTCGATTGCGCATAGGAGAAGTAGAAGGTCTGGTTCGGCGTCGGCTCCCAGATCAGGGCCGCGCGCGGATCGACGAAGCTGTTGTCCGGGTTCAGCGTGGTCTGCGGGAAGCCCGGGCCGAATTGCTGGTAGTCGGTCTGGAAGCGGCTCCAGCGGAGGCCGCCGAGCACCGAGATCTGCGGCGTGAACCAGACGCGGTCGCTGGCGAAGACGCCGACCGCGGTGGTCTGCGCGCGGCGGGTGGCGTTGTTGGCGGTGGAGCGCGTGTAGCCGAAGATGGTGTCGTTGTCCGGCGCCAGCAGATTGCCCACGAAGCCGGTGTGGTCGG
>DASYDR010000405.1:0-11003 GCA_036499545.1 Roseomonas sp.
TTACGCGCGTTCCAGCCAGATCCTCCTCGACCTCGAGGATGCGGATCGCATGGTGGGGGCCCAGCACGCGACGCCGCGCGGCACCCTCAAGCTCTACGCGAATACGGCCCTGGTCCGCTTCCTGGTCCCCGTCATCGACGAGTTCGTGACCCTCTTCCCCGCCGTTTCGCTGAACCTGACGGCCGGTGAACGGATGATCGATCTCGTCGAGGATGGCTTCGACCTGGCGATCCGTCCGATACCGCTACCGGATTCCAGCCTGGTCGTCCGGCTCCTCACCTCCTGGCGCCATATCCTATGCTGCTCGCCATCCTACCTCGAGACCTATCCGGCCCCGGCCCGCCTCGCCGACCTCGCGCATCACAACTGCCTGCAATACGCCTTCTATCCCTACGGCGAGGAATGGCGCTTCGAGGGCACGAACGGGCAGCATGAATCCGTAAGGGTTTCCGGGAATCTCCTGACCAACAGCGCGGAGGCGATGCGCACGCTGTGCCTCAACGGGCGCGGGATCTGGCTGGCGCCGAGCTTCGTGGTGGCGGAGGACATCGCCAGCGGCCGGCTGGTCAGGCTGCTGCCGCAGCATCGTCCCCCGGAATTCCCGATCAACGCCATCTATCCACACCGCCACCATCTCTCGACCAAGGTGCGCAGCTTCATCGACCTGCTGGCGCAACGCTTCGCCGCGCACCGGCAATGGATGCATCCAACGCCGGAGGTACCGCCCCCGGAACCGGCCGCTTCAGCCTGAGGCGGCCGCGCCCCGGCTTGCTGCCCGCGGCGTCTCGCCCGCGAAGGGGCTGAGGCCCAGCCATTGCTGCATGCTGGACGCGACGGCCGCGTCGCCGAGCAGTTCGAGCCGCCCGGCCGCGACTTCCCGCTGCACGGTCGTCAGCCCCATCCAGACCGCGGTCATGCTGCGCAGCGGCCCGCTGACGAAGAGGTCGACCTCGAAGCCCGGATCGACGCTGCACAGATCGACATCGCCGCGGTCGATCACCAGCCACCAGTCGCGCCGCGCCGGCAGCAGCTCCGGGTACAGGAACTGTACCGTGCAGCGCCGCCGCGGCAGTGGCTGCGGGTTCAGGTGCCGGCGCATGTCCCACATCAACAGGGATGGGTCGAGGTTCCTGAGCGACAGTTCGGATTCCACCCAGCGCTGCCCCCAGTTCCCCATGCCGAGCACGATCGGGCGCAGATCCTCCCCGGCGTCGGACAGGCGGTATTCCAGCAGCCCCTTGTCGTTCGGCGCGGTGACGATGACACCCGCGCGCTCCAGCTCCTTCAGGCGTTTCGACAGCAGGGTCGGCGACATCCGCGGCACGCCCCGGCGCAGGTCGTTGAAGCGGGTGGTACCGCAGAGAAGCTCCCGGATCACCAGCACCGTCCAGCGCGAGCACAGGATTTCCGAGGTCATCGCCACCGGACAGAACTGGCCATAGCTGCCCTGATCGCTCATGGGACCCTCCGTTGCCGGCTTCCGGCCCTGTCACCGCCCTTCTGCCAAATGCAGCATTCCCGGCACACCCCGAGCGGAGCTGTGCGCCTGGACACAATACCTGCGGTCGAGGTCCGCCCGGTACATTTCTTACACTGGTTACATCCGGCGCCCCGGCGCGATGGTCCCCCGTCGCAACCAACCCAGAAAGGGGGCACGACCATGAGTGTCGCGCAGACAGCCGGGCCCAACGACCACAGCCTGGACGCCATCGCCGACCGCGCCAGGCGGCTGGTTCCACAATTGGCCGCGGAGGCGGCCGCGCATGACGAGACCGACCGTTTCGTCGCCGGCAACTACGCCCTGCTGAAGCAGGCGGGGCTGATCGAGGCCGGCGTGCCGGAGGAGCTCGGCGGCGCCGGCGCCACGGTCCGGGACCTGGCGGAGATGCTGCGCCTGCTGGCGCATGGCTGCAGCTCCACCGCGCTCGCCTTTTCCATGCATACCCATCAGGTCGCGATCCCGGCCTGGCGCTGGCGCCATCAGAAGGTGCAGGCGGCGGAGCCGCTGCTGCGGCGGGTGGCGCGGGACCGCATCATCCTGCTTTCGAGCGGCGGCTCCGACTGGGTCGGCGGCTCCGGCGAGGCCGTGAAGGTGGAGGGCGGCTACCGGATTTCCGGCCGCAAGGGCTTCTCCTCCGGCTCACCGCTCGGCGACCTGCTGATGACCGGCGCGGTGCTGCGCGGCGATGACGGCGACGAGGTGATCCATTTCGCGGCGCCGATGCAGGCAGCGGAAGTCACCGTGCTCGACAATTGGCGGGCACTCGGCATGCGCGGCACCGGATCGAACGATGTCGTCCTCGACGGGCTCTTCGTCCCCGATGCCGGCGTCGCCTTCAAGCGGCGCGCCGGCGAATGGCATCCGGTGTTCCAGATCATCGCCACCATCGCCTTCCCGCTGGTCTATGCCGCCTATCTCGGCGTCGCCGAGAAGGCGCGCGACATCGCGATCGGCATCGCCCGGGGCAAGCTGGCCGGCGAGGACCAGTTGCAGCTCGCGGGGCGCATGGACCGTGCCCTCCGCGCGGCCCGGCTGGCGCATGAGTGGATGATCGGCGTGACGGAGCGGAACGCGCCGTCGGCGGAGAGCGTCAACGACGTCATGCTGGGGCGCTCGCTGGTGGCGGAGAACGCGATCCGGACGGTGGAGCTGGCGCTGGAACTCGCCGGCGGCACCGGCTTCCAGCGCAAGCATGGGCTCGAGCGCCTGTTCCGCGATATCCAGGGCGCGCGCTTCCACCCGCTGCAGGACGGGCCGCAGGCACGCTATGCCGGCGCCATGGCGCTCGGGCTGCCGGTCGAGCGGATTTTCTGACCGTCCCGGCGGGAAGCGTGGCGATGCGGGCGCCGGCCCCGTCGCCACGCCCGCCAACCGTGCCGGGCTCGTACGGCGTCTGCCTCTAGATGTCGTAGCTCGCGCCATGAGCCATCGTCCAGATCCGAGGCCGGCCGGCAAGTGATTCGCGGGCGTGGGCAGCGCCCATGCCTTGTGTCATGTCCCACGCCCGTCGTGCCTGCTTGTCGGCATACATGAGGCGATCAGCGTCCTTGAGCACGGCCTGCGGCGAACTGACGGCGGGATCGACGCTGGCGATGCCGAAGCTTGCGCCTGGATAGTCGAAACTGCATCCAGCCAAGCTGTAGCGGCCGATCAGCAGCGCCGCCAACCGGCTGCGGATCGCGTCGATGGCCTCGCCCGGATCATCGGGCCCGCATTGCGACCTCAACCCGATGACGACGAACTCGTCGCCACCAAACCGGCCCAGCATGTCGCTCGCGCGGAGACCGGCCGACAGGCGTCGCCCCACTTCGACCAGGAATTCGTCGCCCGCTTCGTGCCCATGGGTGTCGTTGATGGTCTTGAAACCGTCCAGATCGATGAACGCCACCAGGACCCATCTTTGCGTCCGCTTCGCCAGCGCGAACAAGCGATCGAGTTCCATCAGCACCGCCCGCCGGTTCGGCAGGTCGGTCAGCGGGTCATAGTTGGCTGCATAGCGTTCGGCCTGGCGGTGCATGATCATCTGCCCCGCCGCCTGCCCGGCGAGCAGGATGAGACCGAGGCCGAACAGCGCCACCAGCGCCGCCGTCAGAAGATGCTGACGGCGCATGGGCGCCAATTGCTCCAGGGAGGCCAGCGTGAACAGCTGATACGGCGTGCCGGCCAGCGGCTGGCGCCGCAGCAGATAGGGCGTGCCGTCGATGAGCCATTGGTCGGCCTGGGTCGGGCCCGCTATCGCGCGGACGTCCATGGGTTCGCCCGGCTCTTCTTCGTCGCCCGGCGGCAGCACCATGCCTGGCGGCAGAAGCGCCGCCACATTGCGGAGCATGAAGGCCTCGGACGGGGTGGTGATCACGCGCCCCTGGCGATTCACGATCAGCGCAATGTGCCGTCCTACCAGGTAGGCCGCGACATCGGGCGCATCGAACTTCACCGTGACCGAACCCTGCGGCACGTCGTCCAGGTCATCGATGCGGCTGGTCACGAAGTAGGATTGGCTTCCGTTCAGGCGGGCGATGCCGAATGACGAACCCGTGCCGTCGCGCATCGCGTCGGCCAGGTAGAGACGGCCCGAATAGATCATGCCGACGATGCTGTCCGGATCGGCCCAGTTGCTGGCCGACACCGTGTTATCCGACATATTATTCATGTAAATTCGGGCATAGCGCAGATCACTGGCCAGTGCGCCCATGAAATCACCGACCCTGCGCACCAAAGGATCGCGCGTGAATTCCGCGGCACGCTGCTGGCGCGTCAACTCGGCAGCGCCGGGTGGATCAGTGCGATAGCGGCTGGCGAGCTGGATGACCTGGGCCTGGTTCGCCACCATGTTGGCCACGCTGACCATCTCGGTGAACAGCCGGTCCATGATGCGCGCGGTGGTGACGGCCTCGTATTCGGCGCTGGCCGCCAGGCTGTCCAGATGCGCCGTCACGATCCGCTGCGACATCCACCAACCCGTGCCGGCCACCAACGCCAGCCAGGCCACAGCCAGGCCGAACGTCACCCGGCCTACGATGGGCGGCTTCCGCTGGCCGCGCTGGCTTTGTTGCGGCAGCATGCCGCTCACACCGTCACCTTGAACGGCTCCGCGACAGCGCGGTGAACCGCCTGATGCATCTGCCGGTCCCTGTCCGCCAAGTTGTGGAACTCTTATGGTAGTTCATAAGGGCACCACGCACACCATTAGTTGTGAAATGCGCAGAGGCTGCCCCACGATGGGGGGGGTGGCCGTGCTTCTTGAGCTCGGGCCGAGTGTCGAGCAGCCGGACATGCAGCCGCGCCGCCCGTTCGCGTGCGACGCGAGGGTCAGCCTTTCCTCGAAGGCCTGGTGCTTTCCAAACGGTTTACCGCCGCGAGATCGGTAGGGATTGTCACCCGGTGGAGGCTACGGAGATATCGCCTCGGTCGCTGATCTTGCCGTGAAGACCAGGCTGGTTGGGGCGCCAGGATTCGAACCTGGGAATGGCGGTACCAAAAACCGCTGCCTTACCACTTGGCGACGCCCCAGCCGCGCGCCCTCATAAAGGCGGCGGGGCCGCCGGGGCAAGCCCCCCGCCCCAACGCCACCAGCCTGCCGGCAGCAAAGCCGCCGCGCGCGCGGCGCTGGCCGCATCGGGCATCAGCGCGAAGCAGGTGGCGCCGGATCCGCTCATGCGCGCCAGCAGCGCGCCCGGCAGCGCCCGCAGCGCGGCCAGGACCTCCGCGATGCCGGGACAGATCGCGATCGCCGGCGCTTCCAGGTCGTTGGCTAGCCCGGCCAGATCGGCGGCCATGGCCTGGGCATCGGCCCAGCCATCCGGCAGCGCCGCCGGGCCGGAGCAGCGGCCGGCCAGCGCCCGGAACACCGCCGGCGTCGCCACCCCGATACGCGGGTTGGCCAGCACCAGGCCGAAGCCGGGCAGCGCCGGTGCGGCCGCCAGCACCTCCCCCACGCCCTGCATCCGGCATGGCGCGGAAGCGAGGCAGACCGGGACATCGGCGCCCAGCGCCAGCCCGATGGCCCGCATCCGGTCCATCGGCAGGCGCAGTCCCCAGAGCCGCGCCAGCGCGCGCAGCGCCGCCGCCGCATCGGCGCTGCCGCCGCCGATGCCGGAGGCGACGGGCAAATGCTTGGTCAGGCGCAACGCCGCCCGTGGCGCCAGGCCGGCGGCGTCCGCCAGCGCGCGCGCCGCGCGCAGCACCAGGTTGTCGGGCTCGGCCACCAGCGCGCCCGCTTCCGGCCCGTCCAGCGCCAGGCCCAGCGCATCGGCCGGCAGGGCTTCCAGCGCGTCGCCGATATCGGCGAAGACCACCAGGCTGTCGAGCAGGTGGTAGCCGTCCGCACGGCGGCCGGCGACCTGCAGAAAGAGGTTGAGCTTGGCCGGGGCGGCTTCGTGCATCAGAGCCCGTTCGAGAATGCTGCGGTGGAGAGCCCGAACGGACCCTCAGTTCCGCGGATGCGGCAGCGCATCGGCCGGCAGCCCGTCGCGCAGCTTCGCCTCGATGCGCGGCCCATCGCCTTCCTCGGGGCCGAGCGAGAGCGCGCGGCGCCACTGGAACTCCGCCTCATGCCGTCGCCCGGCGACGAAATACGCATCGCCCAGATGGTCGTTGATGACGCTGCTGCGCGATTCCAGTTCCACCGCGCGCTCCAGCCAACGGACGGCGCCGGGGATGTCACCCAGCTTGAACAGCGCCCAGCCCAGGCTGTCGGCGATATTGCCGTCGGTCGGCCGCGCCGCCACCGCGCGTTCCAGCATCGATCGCGCCTCGGCCAGGTTCTGGCCCTGGTCCACCCAGGTATAGCCCAGATAGTTCAGCACGTAGGGCTGCTCGGGCGAGAGCTCCAGCGCATGGCGGAAATCGGCCTCGGCGCGGTCCCAGCGGCCGGCCCGTTCCTGGGCGATGCCGCGGGCATAGAACAGCGGCCAGTCCTGCGCGCCGACCTGAGTCAGCTTGGCGATGGCCCCGTCATAGGCGGCGACGGATTCCGCCCAGCGGCTGCGGCCGCGCTCGAGGTCGCCAAGGCGGGCCAGCGGCTGCCAGGCGGCGGGCCGCGTCTCCGCCAGGCGGCGGAGCGTCGCCGCGGCGTCGTCGGCCTGGCCCAGCCGCTCCTGCAGGGCAGCGCGGCGCAGCGCGGCGGCGGGCGCCAGCGGGTCGCTCTCCGGCACTTCGTCGATCAGCCGCAGCGCGGCGGCATTCTGGTTCTCCTGCGTCAGCGCATCGGCGGCGAGCAGCATCGCCGGCGCGAAGCCCGGCCGCAGCCGCATGGCGAGCCGGGTCAGCAACAGCGAGAATTCCGGCGCCCCCTGGCCGCGCAGCGCGGCAGCGAGCGCGAGTTCGGCTTCGGCGATGCCTTCGACCGCGGCACTGACCGGCTGGGTGGTCAGCAGCCGGCGTCGCCCCTCGTCGCTGACCACCAGGGCCAGGTCGTCCTGGCTGCGCAGATTGTCGTCCAGCAGACGTTGCGCATCCGCTTCGCGCCCGGCGCGGGCCAGGATGCCGGCGGCGATCTGGATCAGACGCACGGTCGGCTGCTGGGTCGCGGTCAGCGCCAGACGGATATGGCGCTCGGCATCGCGCGGCCGGTTGGCGACATCGGCGATCAGGGCGGCATGCAGGGCATAGAGGCCGGCCAGCCGGCCGCTATCCATCAACGGCCGCAAGGTCGCGAGCGCGGCGTCGGTCTGGTTGCGGCCCTGCTGCGCCCAGGCGATGAGCAGCGGCTGCAGAAGCTGCGCCGCCCCCTGGCGCGGCAACGCACGGAAGCGCTGCTCGGCGCGCTCCCAGCGGCCGGCCTGGGCATCGGCGCCGGCGATCAGCAACTGGGCGACCGGATTCTCCGGCAGCCGCCGCGCCAGCCGCACCGCATCGGCACGGCCATCGAGCACGGTCGCGATGAAGGCGGGCTGCAGGATCTCCGGCTGATCCGGCTCCAGCCGCAGGGCGGCGAGCAGGCTGTCGGCGGCATAACGCGTGTCGCTGTCCGAAATCGCCAGCCGCCCGGCCAGGAAGAAGCCGAAAGCGCCCGACCGGCTGGGTCCGGCGGCGGCGGGTGCCGCGGCCGCGACGCCGGCATCGCCGTTGCCGGCAATGCTGTCGGGGGAACCGCCGGCTGCGCAGGCCGTGAGCAGCGCGAGGGCCAGCAGGGTGAAGCGACGCGGAGGGGGGGTGCCGAGCATGGCCGCGATGCTACCGGCTGGGCGCCGGCAAGGCGAGGCGGTTCCGGTGCCGGGCTCTTACTCCAGCGTGATGTTGGCGCCACGAATGACGGCGCCGAGGGTCTCGATCTCCCGCTTCGCCAGGGCATCCAGGTCCTCGATGCTCATCGCCGCCAGGCGGGTGCCGCCATCCTCGGCCCGTTGGCGGATCGCCGGATTTTCCGTCAGGCGGCAGATCTCGGTATTCAGGCGCTGCAGGATCGGGCGCGGCACGCCGGCCGGGGCGAAGAAAGCGAACCAGGCGTCCATGGTGAAGCCAGGCAGTCCCGCCTCCGCCGTGGTCGGCACGTCCGGCAGCCCGCTGCTGCGCTGGGCGCTCGCCATCGCCAGCGCCTTGATCCGCCCGGCCTGGACCAGGGCGATGGCGGAAGATGGCGTGGTGATGAAGATCTCGACCCGGCCGCCGGCCACGTCCTGCAGCGCGGGTGCGGCGCCACGATAGGGCACATGGACCATCGGTGCCCCGATGGCGCGCGAGAAGACCTCGCCGGCGATGTGCTGGATCGAGCCATTGCCGGAGGAGGCGAAGTTCAGCCGGCCCGGATTGGCGCGGGCATAGGCGATCAGTTCCGGCAGGGTATTCGCCGGCAGGTTGGGTGCGCCCAGGATGACATGCGGCGCCATCGTCGCCATCGCGACCGGCGCCAGGTCCCGGATCGGATCCCAGGTCAGGCTCCGCATCATCGCCGGATTGCCGGCGTGGTAGCCGGAATACTGCATCAGCAGCGTGTGCCCGTCCGGTGCCGCGCGCACCGCCTGCTGGATGCCGATATTGCCGTTGGCGCCCGGGCGGTTGTCGATCACCACCGGATGGCCGAGCGCCTGCGACAGCCCTTCGGTGAAGAGCCGCGCCGCGAAGTCGGAGCCACCGCCCGGCGGGTTCGGCACGATGATGGTGACGGCGCGGTTCGGGAAGGCCTGGGCGCCGGCGCCGCGCGGCAGCAGCGCGAGCGCCGGGGCGGCCAGCAGCGCGCGGCGCGCGATGCCGCCGGCGTGGTGACGGATCATGGGTTTCCTCCAGGCTTCTATTCGGCGCGGAGTGTCGCGGCCACGGCCGGTGGAGGCAAGCCGGCCGTGCCTGCATCAGCCGGCGGCGTTCAGGCCCCCCGCCGCCGCTGGGCCCGGTCGTCGAGCGCCGCCTGCGCCTTGCGCGCCGCTGCGCGCGCGGCCTCCGCGGCGCGGCGCTCGGCCAGCAATTCCAGCACCCGTTCCTGCCGCCGCGCTTCCGCCAGCGCGGCTTGGGCGGCATCCCGCGCCGCCTCCGCCTGGCGCGCGCGGGCCGCCGCGCGGTCGCGCAGATGCAGCGCCTGCGGCATCCAGCCGGTGAGCAGCAGCGGATCGGCGCCGGCCGCCTGTTCCGCGGCGGGCGCCGCGGCGGCCTCGGCGGCGAAGCCTTCCGCCATTGCCAGGGCGCGCGTGGCGGTGCCGAGGTCGCGCTTGGCGCCGCGCGTGGCCAGTGCCCGCAGGCGGATCAGCACATCGATCGGATCACGCGCCATCCAGCGCCTCCGCCAGCTGGGCGAAGGCGGTGGCGACGCTGCCGCGTTCCTCCTTGCGCTGGGCCAGGAAAGCTTCGATGCGCGGCGCCAGCCGCACCGCCAGGTCGACCTCGGGATCGGTGCCGGCGCGATAGGCGCCGAGGCGCACCAGGTCGGCGACCTCCGCATGCAGCGCCAGCAGGCGGCGGGCGCGCAACATCACGGCCCGCTCCGGCTCCGCCAGGCAGCCGGGGACGGATCGGGACAGGCTGCGCAGCACGTCGATGGCCGGGTAGCGCCCGCCTTCCCCGATGCGGCGGTCGAGCACGACATGGCCATCCAGGATGCCGCGCACCGCATCCGCCACCGGCTCGTCATGATCATCGCCTTCGACGAGGACGGTGAAGAGGCCGGTGATGGCGCCCGGATTGCCGGCTTCGGCCGGGCCGGCGCGTTCCAGCAGGCGCGGCAGCTCCGCGAAGACGGTCGGCGTATAGCCGCGCGTCGCCGGCGGCTCCCCGGCGGCGAGGCCGATCTCGCGCAGCGCCATGGCGAAGCGGGTCACGCTGTCCATCATCAGCAGCACGTGCCGGCCCTGGTCGCGGAAATGCTCGGCGACGGTCATCGCGGCGAAGGCGGCTTCGCGTCGCATCAGCGGCGGCTGGTCGGAGGTGGCGCAGACCACGACGCTGCGCGCCAGGCCGGCGGGGCCGAGGTCGTCCTCGATGAATTCGCGCAGCTCCCGCCCGCGCTCACCGACCAGGGCGATGACCGCGACATCGGCTTCCGCCCCCGTCGCCAGCATCGAGAGCAGGGTCGACTTGCCGACGCCGGATGCCGCGAACAGGCCCAGGCGCTGGCCGCGCCGGCAGGTGCAGAAGGCATCGAGCGCCCGCACGCCGAGATCGAGCCGCGGCCCGAGCCGGGCGCGGGTGCCGGCCGGCGGCGGCGCGGCGCGCACCGGCCGCGGTCGTGCGCCTTGCGGCAGCGCACCCTTGCCGTCGATCGGGCGGCCGAGCGGATCCACCACCCGGCCGAGCCAGGCCTCATCCGGCGCCAGCGTCGCGGCCCCTTCCAGCCGCACCGCGGCGCCGAGGCCGACGCCTTCCAGCGCTTCGAAGCCGACGGCCCGCAGGTGGCCGGCGGCGATATCGGTGATTTCGCCGACCAGGGCGCCATCCGGATGCGCGACGCTGATCCGGTCGCCACGCGCCGCCAGCCCCTGCAGCCCGTCGATATCGAGGGTTAGCGCACCGGCGGCGGCGATCCGCCCTTCGACATGAAAGGCCGGCCGCCGGGCCAGTGCCGCCAGCGCAAGGCCGGCATGGTGCAACGCGCTCATGCCGCCCCCACCAGCTCTGCGATGCGGGCGGCCAGCGCCGGCAGCGGCAGCACTTCCCGCGCATGGCCGGCTTCGGTCACCGCCCCCGGCATGCCCCAGACGACGGAGGTGGCGGCATCCTGCGCGAAGACCGAGCCGCCGGCCTTCACCACCGCGCCGCTGCCGGCCGCGCCGTCCTGGCCCATGCCGGTCAGGATCGCGGCGCCGACGCGGCCACCGAAGACCACCGGCAGGCTGCGCAGCATGGGATCGACGGCGGGGCGGCAGGAATGCTCCGGCGGCCCGTCCCAGAGCCGCGCCACCGCCTGGCCGCCAGCGCCGGCCGCAATCAGCAGATGGCAGCCGCCAGGCGCGATATAGGCGCGGCCGGCCAGGATCGCCTCGCCCTCCTGCGCCACGGCGACCGGCACCGGGCCGAGGCGGGAGAGGTGTTCGGCGAGTTTCGGGATGAAGGGGCCGGGCATGTGCTGGGTCAGCAG
>DASYDR010000406.1:0-2058 GCA_036499545.1 Roseomonas sp.
GACAGGATCCGCGCCGAGGGTGGCCGCTACCTGAACGGGAGCTACAGCGACATCGCCGCCGCCTATGGCGATGGCCAGGTCGATTACCTCTATGTCGCGCTGGCCAAGCCGGCCGCGACGCTGACCGAGATCTCCCAGGGGCGGCGGACGAGCCAGCTCGTCGCGTTCCCGCAGGATCTGCGCGACCACCTGGAACGGACTTATGCCTATAGCCAGGGGATCATCCCGGCCGGCACCTATCCGCAGCTGCAGACCGCCGATGTCCCGGTGACCACCATGGACAGCGTCATCCAGGTGCATGAGACGCTGCCGGACGACATCGCCTATCGCGTCACCCGCACCCTGATCCGCAACAAGGGCCAGCGGCTGGTGACCATCCACCCGAGCATGGGGGCCTGGGATCCCGCCACCTCCTGGCGCTACCAGGGGCTGCCGCTGCATCCCGGCGCCGCCCGCGCCTTCCGTGAAGCCGGCGCGATGCCGCCGGCCTGAGAGCCTGCCCCGGACTGGCGCGGCGGCGATCTGGCGGTCCTTTTCCGTCCCCACCGCGCCGGCTTCCTTCCCGATGCCATCAGCATCGGCTGCGTCAGCCGACACGCCAGGGACGAAAAATGCCTCGCCAGCTCACCGTCGCGTCAGTCCGGGGCAGGCTCTGATGCGCACCCTGCCGCGCGGGCTGCGCCACGTCATTCTCGCGCTGATGGCGGCCGCCGCCGCGGTGCATCTCTATTTCGGCGGCTTCGGCTTCCCCGAGCCGATCACCATGCGCGGCTTCCACCTGCTGATCTTCGTGCCGCCGCTGTTCCTGATGTATCCGGCCTTCCCGGGCCGTTCGCCCGCCATCTGGCCGAGCGTCTGCGACTGGCTCTGGGCCGCCGCCGCCGCCGCGCCGCATGCCTGGGTGCTGTGGTACGCCGACGCGGTCAACGACCGCATGGAATACGTCGATCCCTTCACCCCGCGGATGATGGTGCTCGGCATCGTCTGCGTCGTCACGCTGCTGGAGGCGACGCGGCGCGCGGTGGAGCCGGGGCTCGCCTGGATGGTGGTCGGCTGCCTCGCCTACATGTGGTGGGGCCATCACCTGCCGGGGGTGCTGAACACGCGGGAGTTCAGCCTGCCCGAAATCGTCGAGAGCGCCTGGCTGGTGCCGACGGCCGGCGGCGTCTACGGGCCGCTGACCGGCATCGTCGCCACCACCATCGCGGTCTTCATCATCTTCGGCGCCTTCATGCAGGGCAGCGGCACCGGCCGGCTGTTCTCCAATTTCGGCGCCATCGCCGCCGGGCGCTTCACCGGCGGGCCGGCCAAGGTCGCGGTGGTCACCTCCGGCCTGTTCGGCACCATGAGCGGCAGCTCGGTCTCCAACGTCATCACCACCGGCGCGATGACCATCCCGTTGATGAAGCGCATCGGCTACAGCCCGGCGGTCGCCGGCGGCATCGAAAGCGCGGCCTCGGTCGGCGGCGCGCTGATGCCGCCGGTGATGGGGGCGGCGGCCTTCGTGATGGCCGAGATCACCAATATCCCCTACAGCCGGATCGTGGTCGCGGCCGCGCTCGGCGCTGTCCTCTACTATTTCGCGATCCTGGCGGCGGTGCATTTCGAAGCCAAGCGCGCCGGCATGCGGCCGATGCCGGCCAGCGACATCCCGGCCTTGCGGGAAGTCGCGGCCGATCTCCACCTGGTCCTGCCGATAGCCCTGCTGGTCTGGCTGATGGGCGAACGCTGGAGCGGCAATTTCGCCGCCTTCTGCGCCACCATGGCGATGATCGGCATCGCCATGCTGCGGCGGCGGACGCGGATGTCGCCGCGCGCGATCTTCGACGCGCTGGCCAATGCCGGGCTGACCATGGCGCCGCTCGCGGTGTCGATCGCGGGCGCCGGCATCGTCGTCTCGGCGCTGACCGCGACCGGCATGGTCGTGGCCTTCGGCGGCATCATCAAGGAACTGGCGGGCGGCCATCTCGGGCTGCTGCTGGTGCTGCTGGCGCTCACCGTGCTGGTGCTCGGCCTCGGCATCCCGACCACGCCATCCTACATCATCGCCGCGGCGAT
>DASYDR010000407.1:0-13247 GCA_036499545.1 Roseomonas sp.
GGCTCTAAAAATGATCCGGGTGCAGGGGCCTGCAGGCTCCTGCCGGGAGGGCCCGGGAGGGCAGAGCCCTCCCGGGCGGCAGCTGAGCCATCACTCCTCCTCCTCCGCGCCTGCCCATTCGGCGATGCGCGACAGGTGGTCGTAGTCGCCGCCGCGGGCGGCGCGCAGCGGGTGGGGGCGGGCGGTGAAGGCGGTGCGGTTCAGCAGGAAGCGGGTGACGAGGGCGGCGGCGGCTTCGCGGTTGCCTTCGGCGAGGAGGGCGGTCGCGGTTTCGTCGCTGGTCAGGCGCTGCGCCTGGCCGGGCAGGTCGCCGCCGGAGAGGCGCCAGTAGTCGAGGATGGTGACGGGCGCGGGCGGCAACGCTTCGAAAGCGCCTTCGAGTGCCATCCAGGCTTCGAGGGGGAGCTGGGGCGCGGCGCCGTTTTCCCAGTCCTCGCGCTTGGGCAGGGCGCCGGTCTTGTAGTCGAGGATGGCGAGGCTGCCGTCATGCAGCGTGTCGATGCGGTCGGCGCGGGCGGTGAGGGTGATGGTGCGGTCGTCCTGGGTGGCGAGGGGATGCTGGCCCTTGAGCTCGACATGGCTGCGGGCGATGGCGCCCTGGCCGCGGGTCTGGGCTTCCTGGGCGATGGCGAAGGCGCCGATGCGCAGCAGGCGGGGGCGCCAGAAGGCGGCATAGGCCGGGCGGGGACCGTGCAGGGCGAGCGCTTCGTCCATCGCCTCGGCGAACAGGGTGCCGGCGGCCTCCTCGCCGGGCCAGGGGCGGGCATCGAGGGCGCGGACGAAGCGGGCCATGGTCTCGTGCACCAGCTCCCCGTATTCGGGCGCGCCGATATCGGCGTCGAGCGCCGGCAGGGGGGCAAGGCGCAGCACGCGCTTGGCATAGAGCGCATAGGGGTCGGCCAGCAGCAGCGCGATATCGGAGAGGGAGATCGCGAGGGGACGGGCGGCGATGGCGGGGTTGGGGGCCGGGCGCTCGCAAGCGGCGACATCGGCGGGCTGGTCGAGCTGGGCGGCCCAGGCGGCGGCATCGGATTCGGGCAGGCGAAGGCCCTGGCCGGAGAGGAAGGTTTCCAGGCGTACCAGCCAGCGGGCTGGCACGGTCGGGCTGCCGCCGCGCTTGGCGGCGCGGGTCAGGATGGCGTCGGGTGCGGCGCAGGCGGTCAGCAGGAAATCGGCGGCGACGCGGCCGATGCGCGCTTCCGGCTCCGGCAGGCCGAATTCCTGGCGCATGGGGCGGCTCATCCAGGGGCCGGGGTCGGTCGCCACCGGCCAGACGGTCTCGTCCAGCGCGCCCAGCACCACACGGTCGAAGGCGAGCAGCCGGGCTTCGAGCAGGCCCAGGATTTCGACGCGTGGATGCGGCGCGCCGTCGCGGCCGCGGCTGGCGCGGGCGCTGCGCGCGACGCCCTGGGCCAGCGCGGCATCGAACAGGGCAGGCCAGTCGCGCGGCGCGATCGGCGGCAATTCGACCAGCGCGTCTTCCAGCGCGGCCAGGTGCAGCGCCAGCGGCTCGCCTTCGGCGCCGGCATAGAGGCGAAGGCCGCCGGCGGCGCCGGGCGTGGTCGCCAGCGCTTCCGCGGCGCGCATCTGCGCCGCGAGCAGGTCGGCGGCGGGGCGCACGGCGTGGCCGGGCCTGGTGAAATCGCCCAGCGCCTGGATGAAGGCGTCGAGTGCGCCGTGAATGCGCGTGAGCGCCTCGGCATCGCGCTCGCCGCGGAAGGCGGCGCCGGCCGCGGCGCGCAGCCCGGCGAGGCCCGGGGCCGGCCGTGGCCCGCGCAGGGCGCGGCGTTCCAGTGACCGCCAGGCGGAGAGCCAGGCGACGCGGTCCATGCCGGCCGCGGCCAGCGGATGCTTCACCAGTGCCAGCAGTGGCACCGGCGCGAAATCCTCCGCCACGCAGCGTGCGAGCAGGCGCAGGAAGGTGCCGGACGGTGTTTCGCCGAGCGGCTCGCCAGCGCTGTCATCGGCGGTGACGCCGTGGCGCACGAGCTCCGCCGAAACGCGGCGCGCCAGCTCCCGGTCCGGCGTCACCAGCGCGGCGCGGGCGCCGGGCACCTCCAGCGTCTCGCGCAGCAGCAGCGCCACGGCGGCGGCTTCCACGCCCGCATCCGGTGCGGTCAGCAGCGACAGGCCGCAGAGCCCGTCCTGCCAATGCGCGGCGGCGCGGCGCGTCCAGTCGGCCAGGCCTTCCGGCGGGCGCAGCGCCATGCCGATCAGCGCGGCGCGACGCTCGGGCACGGCCGAGGCATGCCCGGCTTGCCAGGGCGTGACGTCGGCGCGCGCGGCGCCGATCGCGTCCAGCAGCCGCACCTGGCTGGAAAAGGGGTGCGTCGGTGCTTCCGCGATCGCATCCCACAGGGTTTCCCGGCTCGCCTGGTCGACGCCGTGCAGCACCACCGCGCCCTGCGGCAGCCGCGCGATGACCGCGAGCAGCCGCGCCGCGGCCGGCACCGTGCCGCCGATGCCGATGCCGGCGGCGATCACCGGATCGGCGGGCGGCGCGGCGCGCCAGGCATCGGCCTGCGCTTCCAGCGCAGTCACCCGCCGCACGCCGATATCGAGCAGCCCGGCATCCCGCAGCCAGGCATTCCATTCCTCGACGATGCCGCGCAGGAAGATCAGCGTGATCTGCCAGTGCTGGGCATGCGCCTCCGGCACCAGCGCCTTCAGGCGCGTCAGCCAGGTCTCGGCGAATTCCTCCGGCGGCCGCGCCAGCAATGCGGCATCGCGCTCTTCCAGCGCGATCTCGTCGAAGAGCCGCGCCAGCTCCCCGGCCAGGATCCAGGCCTGTTCCGGCGTGGCGGGGCCGCCATGGCGCGGCGGGCGGCGCTGCACCAGGCCGGTCAGCACCGCCTGGCGACGCAGCGCATCGACCGCGGGTGGGATATCCAGCAGCACCGGCAGCGCGAGTTCGTCCGCATCCTCGGTCGACAGCCCGGCCAGCGCGCGCATGCGCGGCAGCAGCAGGGCGCGGCCGCCGGCGACGCGCAGGAAGGCTTCGCGCAGCGCGCGGGCGGAGCGCCGCGTCGGCAGCAGGATGGTGGTCCTGGCCAGCACCTCCGGCCCATCCCCCGCCGCCCGCGCGATCACGCCGGCGGCCAGCGTGTCCAGGAAGGGCAGCTGCGCGGGGATGTCGAAGAGATGCATTCAGAACAGCGCGCGGGTCAGGCCGGTGCGCAGCGTGAGCTCCGCGCGTTCCAGGTCGCGCGGCGTCGAGAGGTGGAACCACACGCCGTCATGCACCAGGCCGAACAGGCGCCCGTCTTCGATGGCGCGGTCATAGAGGCGGTTGAGGCTGAAGGCGCCGTCCGGCGCGGCGTCGAACAACCGCGGATGCAGGATCTGCACCCCGCCGAAGAGGTAGGGCGACATCTCGCGCTCCTTCGGGCGACGCAGCCGCCCAAGCGGGTCCAGCATGAAGTCGCCGAAGCCGACCTCGCCATCCACCTGCGCGGTGCGGATCAGCAGCAACAGCCCATCCATCTCCGCCGCATCGAAGGCGGCGGCGAGCCGTTCCAGCGCCGGGGTCGGGCCGTTCAGCCAATAGGCATCGCCATTCACCACCACGAAGGGCGCGCCGCCCAGCAGCGGCAGCGCCCGCTTCACGCCGCCGCCGGTCTCCAGCAACGTCGCCTCGTGCTGGATCGCGATGCGGGGCGCGACGCGGTCGGCGAGCAGCGATTCGATCTGGGCGGCGTGCCAATGCGCATTCACCACCGCATCCGCCACGCCGACATCCTCGAGGCGGTCCAGCGCGTGCTCCAGCAGCGTGCGTCCATCGAGCGGCAGCAGCGGCTTCGGGCGGTCGTCGGTCAATGGCCGCATGCGCGTGCCGAGACCGGCGGCGAGAACCATGGCGTGGGAGAGTGGCGTCATGCGGCATCGGTCCGATGGGCGGGGGGATTGCCGCGCAATGCGCGCGGCACATGGGTGTCGAGGAAGTCGCGCAGCGGCGCGGTCGCGTCATGCCGAAGCGCGGCATCGAGCAGGGCCCAGCAGCGCGGCCCGTGCTGCAGGTAGTGCGGCTTGCCGTCGCGCCGTTCCAGCCGCACCCAGAGCGCCGCGACGCGCAGGTGCCGCTGCGCCGCGCAGGCGGCCATGGCGGCGCGGAATTCGGTCGCGTCGATGCCCGGACGCAGCGCCAGATAGCGCGCGATGCCGGCGTCATGGATCGCGGGCGCGACATCGCGCCGCGCATCCTCGAGCAACGAGACCAGGTCATAGGCGGAATGGCCGGTCGCCGCGTCCTGGAAGTCGATGATGCCGGTGCGCCGCGCACCCGTGCGTGCCGGGATGCGGATCAGGTTCGCCGGGAAATAGTCGCGATGGACGAAGCCGCCGGCATTCTCGAAGGGCGCCATCATGCGGCGCAGCGCCTGCTCCAGCGCGGTGCGCTGCGGCGCATCGGGCTGCGCGCCGAAGGCCGCCGGCCACCACCAGTCGAGGAAGGTCGCCGCCGCGGTGCGCGCCATCGCGGCGCCGTCCCAGCGCGGCAGCCCGGCCGGTGGCGGGGCGGCGTGCAGCGCCGCCAGGGTCTCGATCGCCTCGGCATAGAGCGGTGCCGGATCGGTGCCGGCATCGAGCAGCGCGGCATGCGTCGCTTCGCCCAGATCCTCGATCAGCAGCAGGTTGCGGGCCGGATCCTCCGCCAGCACCTCCGGTGCCGAAAGCCCGATCGCCGCGATGTGGCGCGCGACGCGCAGGAAGGGTTCGCGATGCTCCGGATCCTCCACCAGCAGCGCCGGGCGCGGGCCGCCGATCAGCCGCGCATAGCGGCGGAACCCGGCATCGCCCGGCAGCGGCACCTGCCGCGCGGCCGCAAATCCATGCGCATCCAGAAAGGTGTCGCTCATGCCAATCCTGCCAGCCGCATCGCGGGCCAGCCCGACAGCCGGGCGACCCGCGCGTCATCCCCGGCGCCGGGCGCCAGCGTCACGGTCAGCGCGTCGCGCGGGCGCAGCGCGCCCAGCCGGTCCGGCCATTCCACGATCACGATGCCCTCCCGCGCTTCATCCCAGCCCAGCTCCAGCACCTCATCCGCGCCGCCGAGTCGGTAGAGATCGAAATGATGCGCCATGCCGCGCGGCAGGTCATAGCCCTGGGCCAGGGTGAAGGTCGGGCTCGGGACTTCCAGCCCCGGATCGCCGGCCGCCGCGCGCAGCAGGGCCCGGGCGAAGGCGCTCTTGCCTGCTCCCAGCGGGCCTTCCAGCAGCACCGCGTCGCCGGGCGCCAGCAAGCCTGCCAGGCGGGCCGCCAGTGCTTCGGTGGCGGCCAGGTCGGGCAGGGTCCGTTCGATCATGCAAGAGTCCGACTTTGATCCGAGGGCCCATGTCGTCTATCACCCCCGCCCCAGGCAAGGGGAGCAGCATGCCCGAGACGCTCGAGACGGATGTCGTGATCATCGGCGCGGGGCCCGTCGGCCTTTTCGCGGTGTTCGAATGCGGCATGCTGCGCATGAAATGCGTGGTGGTCGACGCGCTGGACGCGATCGGCGGCCAATGCAGCGCCCTCTACCCGGAAAAGCCCATCTTCGACATCCCGGCGCATCCGCAGATCGCCGCCGCCGATCTCATCCTCCAGCTCGAGCATCAGGCCGCTCCCTTCGACCCCGTCTACCTGCTCGGCCGCCGGGTGGAGGCGCTGCGCCAGGAGGATGGCCATTTCACCCTGACCACCTCCGCCGGTGACACGCTGCGCGCCAAGGCGGTCATCATCGCCGCCGGCGCCGGCGCCTTCGGTCCCAACCGCCCGCCGCTCGACGGCCTCGCCGGCTACGAAGCCGGTGGCGGCGTGAAGTACCTGGTCGCCCGGCGCGAGGCCTTCCGCGGCAAGCGCGTGGTCATCGCCGGCGGCGGCGACAGCGCCGTCGACTGGGCGCTGAGCCTGAAGGACATCGCCGCCCAGGTCATCGTCGTCCACCGCCGCGACAAGTTCCGTGCCGCCCCCGAAACCGTGGCGCAGATGCAGGCCGCCGCCGCCCGCGGCGAGATCGAGATGGCGATCCCCTACCAGTTGCACGGGCTCGACGGCGACGGCACCACCCTGACCGGCGTGCGCCTGGCCACCCTGAAGGGCGAGGAGAAGCTGGTCCCCGCCGACCATCTGCTCGCTTTTTTCGGCCTGTCGATGGAACTCGGCCCGATCGCCGACTGGGGCCTCGGCCTGGAACGGAGCCATATCGCGGTGACCGCGGCGACCTGCGAGACCAATATCCCGGGCGTGCACGCGATCGGCGACATCGCGACCTATCAGGGCAAGCTGAAGCTGATCCTGCAAGGCTTCTCGGAAGCGGCGATGGCCGCCCACGCGATCCACCCGCGCGTCTTCCCGGGCGAGGCGCTGCACTTCGAATACTCGACCAGCAAGGGCGTGCCTGGCTGAGACCTCACCGCCAGGGCGTGGCTTCCCAGATGCCGCGGTAGCGGGCTTCCTGGGCCGGCATCTGGGCTTCCCATTCGGGGCCCGGCAGGTAGGCGATCGGCAGTTCCAGGCGCTTGGCCTGTTCGTGCCAGGCCGGCAGGGTCAGGACCTTGGCGACGGCGCGGTCGATGCGGGTCGCGACCTCGTCCGGGATGTCGCGCGGCGCGGCCAGGCCGCGCTCGCTGCTCATGATCACGTCGAAGCCGTGCTCGCGGAAGGTCGGCACCCCGGCCATTTCGGTCCAGCGTTCGGCCGACATGGCGGCGATCGGGCGGACCAGGGCGCGTTCCTGGCCGAGGATGCCCATTTCGCCGAGGTTGAGGCCGGCGACCTGGATATGCCCGGCGATGAGCGCGGTCTTCACCTGGCCGGCGCCGGTATAGGGCGCGTGGATGAACTTGGTGCCGGAAGCGGCTTCGAGGAGGGTCAAGCCGAGATGGTCGTCGGTGCCGACGCCGGAAGAGCCGACGGCGATGGTCTCCGGCGTGCGGCGCGCGGCTTCGACCAGGTCGCCGATGGTGCGGAAGGGGCTGTCGTCGCGGACCACGAAGGCGGTCGGGTCGTCGACCAGGCGGGCGATCGGGCGGATGCGGGCGCGGTCGTAGCGGACCCGGCGCTCGATGCCGACCGAGATATAGCCCGGCGTGTTGATGTAGCCGAGGGTGTAGCCATCCGGCCGTGCTGTCTGCAGCGCGGTGTAGGCGGTCTCGCCGCCGGCGCCGGCGCGGTTCAGCACCACGAAGCGGGCGCCGGGCAGCTCGGCTTCCAGGAAGGGCGCGATGGCGCGGGCCATCACGTCGGTGCCGCCGCCGGGGGCGAAGCCGACGATGACCTCGATCGGCCGCGCCGCGGGCCAGGCCGGCTGCGCGAGCGCGGGGCGGGCCAGCGCCGTGGCGGCGCCGGCGGTCAGCAGGGTGCGGCGGGAGAGGCCTGTCACAGGCCTTCGCAGCCCAGGCGCTTGAGGGAGGCGTCGACCCAGGCGCGGTCGGCGGTGCCGGCGGCGATCGCGGCCATCTGCTTCTCCTCCGCCGCGTGCTTGGCGCGGGTGGCGGCGAGGATGGCCTCGGCCTCGTCGATCGCGACCGCGACCAGGCCGTCCTCGTCGCCGATGATCAGGTCGCCCGGGGCGACGATCATGCCGTCGAAGGCGACCGGCACGTTGATTTCGCCGGGGCCGTCCTTGTATGGGCCGCGATGGGTGATGCCGGCGGCGTAGACCGGGAAGCCCTGGCCGGCGATCGCGGCGCTGTCGCGGATCGAGCCGTTGATGACGATGCCGCCGAGCCGCTTCTTCACCATCTGGGCCAGCATCAGCTCGCCGATGATGGCGTTGGTCAGGTCGCCGCCGGCATCGACGACGATGATGTCGCCGGCGGCGGCGAGGTCGATCGCCTTGTGCGCCATCAGGTTGTCGCCGGGGCGGGTCTTCACGGTGAAGGCCGGGCCGGCCATGACGCCGCCCTTGTGCATCGGGCGCAGCCGCGGGCCGCCGGCGGCCATGCGGCTCATGCAATCGCTGATATTGGCGACCGGCAGCGCGGCGAAGGCGGCGACCAGCTCGGGCGAGACGGCGCGTTCGCGCTTCAGGATGCGGAAACCGGTGGGCATGCGACGTTCCTCCGAGGCGGGCGCGACGGCGCTCCGCGATGACATGGCGCCGGGATTTTCGTCCGGCGTGCCGGGGCATGCAAGCCGGGCGGCGATGGCTGGACAGCGCCGGATCCACGGGCAACGGTGACCGACGGGGCGCCCATAAGGTCGCGCGTCCGATTCAGACCTTCGGGCCATCCGGCCCTCGGTCACCGGACGCTCAGACGCATCGGGGCAAGGGGAGGGAAGACGCATGGGCAGCATCAGCCGTCGCGGGACCATGGCGGCCGCCTTGGCGCTCGCGGCCGGACGGGCCGGGGCGCAGCCCGCCTGGCCATCGCGCAGCATCCAGGTGATCCTGCCCTATGCGCCGGGCGGCACCGGCGACGTCTTCGCACGCCTGGTGGCGGACCGGCTGCGCGGCGCGCTCGGCCAGGCGGTGGTGGTCGAGAACCGCTCCGGTGCCTCCGGCGTCATCGGCACCCAGGCGGCGGTGCGGGCGCTGCCCGACGGCCATACCCTGCTGTTCGGCCAGACCTCCGAAATCGCCATTGCCAAGACCTTCCTGCCCAATGTCGGCTTCGATGCGGAGCGTGAGCTGGCGCCGGTCGCGCTGGTGGGCAATGCCGCGCTGGCGCTCTGCGTGAACGCGGCGTCGCCCTATCGCAGCGTCGGTGACCTGGCGGCGGCGGCGCGGGCGCAGCCGGGCGGGTTGACCTTCGCGAGTTCCGGCACCGGCACGCCCGGTCATTTCGCGGCGGAGCTGCTGGCGCTGCGCGCCGGCGCGCGCATGGTGCATGTGCCCTATCGCGGCGGCGGCCCGGCCCTGGTCGACCTGCTCGGCGGGCATGTCGAATTCTTCTTCTCCGGCATGCCGGCGGCGATCCCGCATGCGCGGGACGGCAAGCTGCGGATCCTCGCCGTCTCCACCGCGCGCCGCATGCCCGGCGCGCCGGAGATCCCGACGGTGCAGGAAAGCGGCATCGCGGATTTCGACCTCAGCCTCTGGGGCGGCTTCTTCGCGCCGGCTGCGACCCCGGCCGCCGTGGTGCAGCGGCTGAATGCAGAGGTGAACAGGCTGCTGGAAGATCCGGCGGTGCGCGACCGGCTGGTGCAGGAAGGGGCGGAGGTCCGCATCCTGTCGACGGCCGAATTCGGTGCCTTCGTTCGCGCCGAAATCGCCAAATATGCGGAGGTGATCCGCGCCACCGGCGTGCGCCCGGATTGAACGTGATGCGGCGGCGCCGATGGCTCTACCGCCGCCGGAAGCGCTCCACCGCGCCCACCAGCGCGGTGCGGACGCCGGGTTCCAGCGCGGAATGGCCGGCATCGGGCACGATGGTCAGGCGGGCGCGCGGCCAGGCTTCGGCGAGTTCGAAGGCGGTCTGCGGCGGGCAGACCATGTCGTAGCGGCCCTGCACGATCTCGGCCTGGATATGCGCGATGCGGTCCATGCCGCCCAGCAGCCCGCCTTCCGGCAGGAACAGCTTGTGGACGAAGTAATGCGCCTCGATCCGCGCCAGGCCGAGCGCGGTGCGGTCTTGTGCGAAGCTCGCGACCGTCTCCGGCGAGGGCATCAGGGTGGAACAGGATCCCTCATACTGGCTCCAGGCGCGTGCCGCGGGCTGGTGCACCATCGGATCGGGATCGCAGAGCCGCTTCAGATAGCCGCCCAGCAGATCGTCGCGCTCCGCTTCCGGCAGGTGCTCGGCGAAGGCGGCCCAGGCATCGGGGAAGACGCGGCGCAGCCCATGCAGGAACCACTCCACCTCCGGCTCGCGGCCCAGGAAGACGCCGCGCAGCACGCAGCCCTGCACCCGGTCGGGATGTGCCTGAGCATAGGCCAGCGCCAGGGTCGACCCCCAGGAGCCGCCGAACAGCAGCCAGGTCTCGATGCCCAGGAAGCGACGCAGCACCTCGATATCGGCGACCAGGTCGGGGGTGGTGTTGTCGCGCAGCTCGCCCAGCGGGCGGGACCGGCCGGCGCCGCGCTGGTCGAAGATGATGATCCGCCAGTGATGCGGGTCGAAGAAGCGGCGGTGCACGGCGCCGGCCCCGGCGCCGGGGCCGCCATGCAGGAACAGCACCGGCTGGCCGCGCGGATTGCCGACCTGCTCCCAGTACATGACATGCCCGGAGGAGAGCGGCAGCAGGCCGGTTTCGAAGGGTGCGATATCGGGGAAAAGGTCGCCACGGGGCATGGAAGCAATGTGCTTCGCGCCGCCTTTTGGTGCAACACTTCGCCAGAGCGCAATTTTCCGCAATTCCGGCCGCGCATGCCCTTCGCCTGAAGCCAAGGCGTGACTAGGTTCCGATCATGGCCCTGAAGCCTTCCGCGGGTTCCCGCGCCGCCGATGCCACCGCTCGCCGCTGCGGTGTATGCGGCCAGGAGAGCCGGCAATTCCTGTTCCGCCCCGGCCCGCCCGAGCAGGCGCCGGACCTGGATCTGCGCCCGGGCGAGCCGGTGCGCAGCACGATGGGCCGCTGGCTGCAGCAATGCCCGCATTGCGGCTATGCCGCGCCCGATATCAGCCGCGCCCATCCGGCCGCCGCCGCCGCGGTCGGCGCGGCGCCCTTCCGTGCCCTGATCGCGGAAGGCGGCCACCCGCCGCTGGCCCGCCGCTTCCTGGCCTGGGCGCATGTGCTGGAGGAGACCGGCGCCCTGCACGCCGCCGCCGAGGCCAGCCTGCAGGCCGCCTGGGTCGCCGATGACCTCGGCCAGGCCG
This sequence comes from Roseomonas sp., assembly GCA_036499545.1. Lineage (GTDB taxonomy): Bacteria > Pseudomonadota > Alphaproteobacteria > Acetobacterales > Acetobacteraceae > Plastoroseomonas. Next base: position 10,737 of record DASYDR010000407.1, read on the forward strand.
AGTTGGCACGGGCCTGGCGGCTGGATGCGGTGGCACTCTGGCGCAGCGGCGCGCCGCTCGATCATGAGCAGACGGTGCGCGTCATCGATGCGCTGCGCCGCGCCGAGGCCTTTCCCGATGCCGGCGCCACCGCGGAGGACCTGGCCCGCTCCGAGCCGCCGGAAGCGCTGGCCCAGGTGATCGCGCTGGAACGGCGGCTGATCGCGGCGGGCGATACCGGGCGGCACAGCGTCGCCTCCGCCCTGCCGCCGCCGTCGCGGCGGCCGCACGCGACGATGCGCGGGCCGCGCCTGTCCCGGAGCGAGGGCTTCTTCGCGAGGCTGAAGCGGCTGTTCCGCAGAGGCTGAGTTGGCTCAGCCCTAACTGGTCGCCAGCACGATATCGATGGCAGCGATGATGCGGCTGGCCGCGGCATCTTCGGCAAGGGAGGCGATCGCCGGGCCGAGCTGGTCCCGCGGTACCGTCTGCAATTGCAGCGGATCGAGGACGACGTCCTGGCCTTCGATGTGGAAGCGCGGCACCAGCTCCGGGAAGGAGGCCGAGCCTGCCATCCCTGTCGCCAGCAACGGCGCCACCAGCCGTCGCGCATGCCCGTCAAAGCACCGGGACTGCACGACCACGACAAAAGGAACCGCAATGCGGTTCCGGCCTGGATTTCTGTGGACATCGAATTGCGGCATCAGAGGGTCGAGAACTCGTCCCCGAAGGCGCCGTGCTGGGCGATGAAACGATTGGATGCCTCCACCAGGGCGTCGATCTGGCGCTGCATCTCCGCCCGCCTGGCCGTTTCGGCGTCGACGAAAGCGGCCAGCAGGCTTTCGATGGTCTCGGAGAGATTGGGCGTCAGGGTCCTGGCCTGACGGACAAGGTCGCTGTTGAGGCTGAGATTGACCGCGCGCTTCAGCGCCTTCCTGTCATGGCCCATGGCGATACCGCTCCAGACATGCGCACGAGTATGCGCATGTCAGCGGACGTCGGCAAGCATCGCCCCCTTGCCAATTCCCGGTCCTCCAGAGATGTTATGGTATAACATCTTCTCTTCGGGACACCCGCCCATGCGCCGTCGCGCCCTGTTCGCCCTGCCGCTCCTTGCCGCGCCCGCCCTGGCGCGGGCGCAGCCGGCACCGCTCGCCGTCGTCGCATCCTTCACCATCCTGGCCGACATGGCGCGGCAGGTCGGCGGCGATCGGGTCGCGGTGACCTTCATCGTTGGCCCGGACATGGACAGCCACATCTTCCAGGCGCGCCCGTCGCATGCCGAGGCGCTGCGCAATGCCGGCCTGGTGCTGTGCAACGGCATCGGCTTCGAGCCCTGGCTGGACCGGCTGCTCGGCGCCGCCAGCCCACGCGGCCAGGTGGTGACCGTCACCCAGGGCATCACGCCCCGCACCCTGGCCGGCGGGCACGAGCATGGCGGCCGCCAGCCGCGCGCCGCCGGCCCCCGCGTGCCGGACCCGCATGCCTGGCAGGACCTGCGCCTGGCCGCGACCTATCTGGGCAATATCGAAGCCGGTCTCATCGCCGCCGATCCGGCCGGTGCCGAGACCTACCGTGCCCGTGCGGCGGATTATCGCGGCCGCCTCGCCGCGCTCGACAGCTGGGTCAGGGACCAGGTCGGGTCGGTGCCCGAGGGGCGGCGCAAGGTCATCACCAATCACGACGCCTTCGGCTATTTCGGCGATGCCTATGGCGTCACCTTCCTGGCGCCGCAGGGCCTGTCCACCCATGGCGAACCGTCGGCCGCCGATATCGGCGGGCTGATCCGCCAGATGCGGGCCGAGCGCATCACCGCCGTTTTCCTGGAGAACGCGACCAACCCCGCCATCATCGAGCGCCTGGCGCGCGAGGCCGGTGCCCGGGTGCAGGGCCGCCTCTATGCCGATGCGCTGTCCCCGGAAGGCGGTCCGGCGCCGAGCTATGAGGCGCTGTTCCGCCACAACCTCGGGCTGCTGGTGCCGGCGATGCGGGGGAATGGCTGAGAGACAGCCATCCAGGATAGCCGCTTGGGCGCCGGCGCCCGAGCCGGCAAGCTGTCCGGCATGGATCCCGATTGGTTGCATCCGGAGAACCTCGCCGCCGCCCGTCGGGCCCAGGACGCGATGGCGGCCAGCGTCGAGACCGAGGACCGGCTCGGCCCCGTGCGGCTGCTCGGCGGCGCCGATGTCAGCACCTCCCGCTTCGACCCGGAGCGACGGGTCTGGGCGGCGATCGTGACCCTCGATGCCGCCACCTTCCTGCCGCGCGCCGAAGCGGGGGAGGCCGGGGTCGCCCGCTTCCCCTATGTCCCTGGCTTCCTCGGCTTCCGGGAGGTGCCGGCGCTGGTCGCCGCCTGGCGGCGCCTGCCCGATATCCCGGATCTCGTCATGGTGGATGGCCACGGCATCGCGCATCCGCGCCGCCTTGGCGTCGCGACGCATCTCGGGCTGGTGCTCGACCGGCCGACCATCGGGGTCGCCAAGTCGCTCCTGGTGGGGCAGGTCGCGGCGCTGCCTGACGTGCCGGGCGCCGAGG
>DASYDR010000408.1:0-4126 GCA_036499545.1 Roseomonas sp.
CCCCCCCCCCCCCCCCCCCACGGCCAGGATCGCGACCGACAGCCAGAGGCCGGCGCGGACGCCGTCCGGCCCGTCGGACAGCGCGCCGCTCAGCAGGGGGCCGATGCACTGGCCGATGCCGAAGGCGATGGTCAGCGCCGCGATCGCCGCGGTCCAGGCATGCGGCCGGGCGGCCCGGCGCGCGAAGGAGGTGACCGCGGCGATGACCGCGAGCACCGACCCGCCGAACAGGACGGAGGAGGCATAGGCCGCCACGGCCCCGTGCCAGACCAGGGGAAGCGCCGCGCCGATCGCGACCGTGCCGATGGTGGCGGCTGCCCCCCAGCCGCCGCGCAGCCGGCCCAGGATGGGGCCCCATGCGAAGGCGGCGCCGATCGCGGCCAGGCCGAGGATCGCCCAGAACACCGTGACCGACCGGCTGTCGAAGCCTTCGCTGCCGCGCAGATACGCGATGATGAAGGTCGCGTAGGCGATGTAGCCGGCGCCGAACAGCGCATAGGCCACCAGCTTGAAGGCCATGAAGCGCGCGGACCAGCCGCCGCGCGCCTGGCCCGCCTGGTAGGACGGTTCCGGCGCGTGGCGCAGCACGCGCCAGCCAAAGAGCGTGCCCGCCAGGGCCATGACGCCGAGCGCCAGCCAGCCGCCGCGCCAGCCCGCGGCCGCGAGCAACGGCGGGACCGCGAGCGCGGAGGCGGTGATGCCGATGCCGGCCCCGGCGAAATAGACGCCCAGCAGGGTGGGCGCCCGCGCACGGGACCCGCCCGCGGCGGCGGCCGATGTGATGCCGGCGCCGGAGACGAAGGCGATGGCGCCGGTGAGGCCGGAGAGCAGCCGCAGCCCGAGCAGCGCCGGGAAATTGCCGGTGACCCCGGTGAGGCCGATCGCCACCGCAGTGGCCAGCAGCCCCAGCGTGAAGGCCGCCTTGTCGCCGATGCGCCGGCCGACCGGCGCGGCGAGCAGGGCGCCGATCAGGTAGCCGGCCGCATTGGCGGTGTTCATCGATCCTGCATCGGCGAAGCTCCAGCCCAGCTCGGCGCGCATCGCCGGCAGCAGCAGCGCATAGGCGAACCGCGCGAGCCCCAGGGCGATGGCGGGGCCCATGGCCAGGCCGCAGATGACCCAGAGCGGCGTGAGGGCGCGGGCCGGGGCGGGCGCGTCGGCGGTGGTCTTCGTCATGGGGGCATCCCGGTTCGGATCATGCTGGTCGGGCGGCGCGCGGTTCAGCGGGCCGACCCCGGTTCGGCGCCCGGCTGGAACAGCCGCGCTAGGCGCGGATCCTCGGCGACGCCGCGCAGCGTCGCCCGCAAGGCCGCGAGCGCGTCCCGGCCGAGGAAGTGCTCCGCCTGTTCATGCGCCTTCGCCCAATAGGGCCGGCCGCGGGCCAGGGCGGCGATGCCGGCCGGCGTCAGGCGGATGGGACGCCGCCGGGCATCGCCCGTATCGCGATCGAAGGCGATCAGCCCGTCCCGTTCCAGGGGCCGCAGCGTCTGGCCCAGGGCGGAGCGCTCCATCGTCAGGACCTCCGCGAATTCGCTGACGCTCGGCGGCGCGTCGGCGCGCCGCGCCAGTTCGGACAGGATGTGGAATTGCGTCACCCGCAGGCCGGATGGCGCCATCGCTTCATCGTACAGCAGCGTCAGCCGGCGGGAGGCGGCCCGCAGCGCGGCGGCGATGCACGGGCTGGCGGAGGGGGACGGGGGCATCGCGCGGGGGTCCGATCAGGGGATATCCCCTTGTGGAGGACAATACGGGGATATCCCCGCAATGCAAGCGGCGGGGGACGCCGGCCGGCGCCGCGAACTGGCGATGCCGGCGCCTGCGGGATAGCCTGACCGCCATGGACAAGCTGGCGATCGCCGTCGCCTGCGCCCTGGGGACCGGGCTGGCGGTGCTCAAGCTGCTGCAGCTGCTGCGCTGGACCCGCCGCGAGGCGGTCTTCCTTGGCGTGCCCGGCTGGGGCGGGGGCTATACCGGGCAGGCGCTGCCGATCGCGTTCCGGCTGGCCAGCGGCCAGGAAGTGCGCACGACGCTGCGGCATTACGGCCGGGGCGGCCTGCCGGCCGAAGGGGCCAGGCTCTGGATCATCCATGATCCGGACGAGCCCGGCCGGGTGGAATGGGCGTCCGCCATTCTCATCGTGGCGCTGATCGGGCTGGCGCTGGCCGGCGTGATGGCGGCGACCTTGGTGCGCTGGGCGCAGGGCTGACCGGCCGGCGCCTGGGATTCCGCCGGCGCGGGGGCCGGCTTCAGCGGGGCGGCATCAGCGCCCGGGCGGCGGCCGAGACCAGGAAGGCATGCGCCGCCAGCACGCAGCGCATCTGGGTTTCGTGGCCCAGGATGAAGGCCTCCCCATAGATGGATTCATCGGGGAATTCGGCGGTCAGCGTGACCGGGCAGAGCCCGGCCTTCGCATCCGGGCGCGACACCGGGATGCCGTGCAGCAGCGGCGGCGACAGCTGCGTATGCGCCTGGAACGCCGCCAGGCTGCGCGCGTTGAAGTCCAGCAGGCCGGGCACGTGGCCGAGCGCCAGCGCCACATGCTCCACCAGCGCCTCCGCGAAGTCTTCCCAGCCTGGCGCCGCGCGCAGGATCAGGAAGAAGCCGCGCGGGATCGCCCATTCTTCCATCGCCTGGGTCAGGTAGCCCGATGCCGGGCGCGTCCATTCATGCGCGGGGTAGCCGTGCAGGTTGCAATGGATGATGGCGCCGGTGCGCCGCGCCAGCTCCAGCCGCACCGCCTTTTCGAACAGCGGCTCGGCCTCCCGCGACGGCACGTCGTCGCCGAGTGCGGTGAAGCGGGCGGCGTGCAGGATGTGGTGCGGGAAGATCTGTGCGAGTTCGCCGCGCAGCGCGTAGCCATCCGGGTTTTCCAGGGCGACCAGGCCGAACGGTGCATCCGGCTGCCGCGCCAGCACCCGCGCGGCGCGCAGCGCGCCGAGGATGCCGGTGGGCTCGTTGGCATGCTGGCCGCCGGTGATCAGGATGGCGGGGCCGGGCGCGTCGCGGTGGATGCCGGTGACCGGGCGGCCCTGCACCGACCGGCCTTGCACGACGCTGCCCGGCAGCGCCGCCAGTGCCGCCGCGAGCCGCGCGGCGCCGATCGGCGCTTCCGCCCGGTCGAGGTCGGGCGTCTCGCCCTGCTGGTCGCCGATGCGGTCATAGGGCAGGGCTTCGATGGTGAGGGCGGCGCCGCTGGCGCGCGGCCGGACCAGCGGCACGACCTGGCCGGAACGGACCGTGCGATCCCCGATCGGCTTGCCGCAGAGCTGGATGAAGAATTCCTGCGCGGAGAAATAGAGATCCTCATGCAGGGCATCGAAGGTGCTGATGGTGCCGGAGCCACCGATGGCCGGAGCGCCGGAAGGGCCGGAGGTCTGCACCGGACCCGCCGCTGGCGGGGCCAGTGGGTTCGCCGTCTCGAAGCCGGCGATCGCGGCGCGGAATTCCAGCCGCTCGAAGAAGGGCAGCGGGCCGGGCCAGGCGTGGCGCCGCAAGGCCTCCATCGCGGCTTCGAAGATCTGCTCATGCTCGGTGGTGACGGGGCCGGAGGTGCCGCCGCCCTGCTGCCAGCCGCAGGGAATGAAGACGGCCTCGCCCGACGCGTCCGGGCGCAGGCGATTGGGCGCGAAGACATTGCGCTGTTCGGTGCGGCCGTCGCCATAGGTGATCCGCAGGCGATAGGTGAGATCATCGCTGTCGCGCGGTTCGAAACGCACCCTGGATCCCAGCATCGCCGCCAGCGGATAGGCTTCCGACAGGAAGCGCTTGGCCGAGGCGGCGCGGGGATCGACCGGATACTGCACGACCAGCGCCGTGACCTCGGTAAGCGGCACCTCCTCCAGCAGGGCATGCAGCAGCGGCTTGTAGGCGGCGCGGATCCGCACAGCCTGGCCGGCCGCCGCCAGCGTCTGCTCCGCCTGCCGGCGGCGATCGAGGCTCGCGAAGCACCAGAACTCGGCCGCGCCGCCGCCGGCCAGGCTGCGCGCGACGAACGCCTCGAGCGCGTCCGGAAACACCGTCTCGGCCAGGATGAGCGCGCGATGGCCGCTGCGCGCTTCCAGAGAGAAATCGGACATGCATGCACCCTGTTCGTGACCGGCACCGATACTCCGCCGCCGGCCGGATG
>DASYDR010000409.1:0-4318 GCA_036499545.1 Roseomonas sp.
AGCGCCTGCCGCCACTGGGAGAAGCCCATCCCGGTCTCCGCCGCGAACAGGCGCCGCAGCGTGCGCTGGCTGGCACCGCAATCCACCGCCCAGTCATCCAGGGTCAGCCGCCGCGCGGGATCCGCCCGCAGCGCCGCGGTCAGGCGCATCAGGCGCGGATCGCGCGGTTCCGGCACCGCGAGCGGCAGCGCTTCCGCCCGCGCCAGTTCGGACAGGATCAGCGCCGCGAGCTGCCCGCCACGCCCGGCCTCATCCCATTCCATCGGCTCGGCACAGGCGGCCAGGATCAGCTCCCGCAGCAGCGGCGTCACCGCCAGTACCCGCGCGGGGGGCGGTGCGCCCAGGGTCGCGTCCTCGCGCAGGAACAGGGCCCGCATCGCGACCATGCCTTCCATGCGCACCACGTGCGGCAACCGCGGCGGGACAAAGAGGCCGCGCCCTGGCGGCACCACGAAGCTCGTGGCGTCCGTCGCGATGCGCATCACCCCGGCGGTCGCGTAGAGCAGCTGGGCGCGGGCATGGATGTGGCGGCCGGTGTCATGCCCATCGGCATAGTCCCGGGCATAGGCGGCCAGCGGCCGGTCCACCCGGTCCTGGGCGATGTCGCGATAGGGTGGCTGGCCATTTGCCGACATGATTTGGCCTGACGTTGACTGCCGGCCAGCCTAGCCTGAGCGTCCGATGATCGGAAGGCCGAAGGGCCTGACGATCTGAATCGGACGTTTCACTAGCAAGGCGCAGGAGAAAGCCTATGTCCGCTGCGACCCGCCAGGTGTGGTTCATCAACGCCGCCCACAGCTTCACCCATTACTGCCTGCTGATTCTCGCGACCGCCGTGCTCGGCATCGTCGTGCAGGAACCGGCGCTGTTCGGGGATGACTACGGGCCGATCGTCGCACTCGGCACCACCATGTTCGTGGTCTATGGCCTCTGCGCGCTGCCGATGGGCTGGCTGCAGGAGAAGATCGGGCGCCGCGTCCTGATGGCGGCCTTCTTCCTCGGCACGGGCCTCTGCATGGCGGCAGCTGGCTTCGCGACCTCCGCTTTCATGCTCGGGGCAACGCTCGGACTGATGGGCGCCTTCGCGGCGATCTACCACCCGGTCGGCACTGCCATGCTGGTGGAGGTGGCGGGCGATCGCGTCGGCCGCTCCATGGGCGTCAACGGTGTCTTCGGCAATTTCGGCGTGGCGACCGCGCCGATCGTCACAGCCCTCGTCGCCGGGGGCATGGGCTGGCGCTGGGCCTTCATCATCCCCGGCCTGCTCTGCGCCGCGATCGGCCTGCTCTGGCTGCGTGAGCCCGCCTTCGACTACGCCAGCCAGGCGCGGCGCGGCAAGCCGTTCCCGGAGATCCCGCGCGCCGTGGTGCGCCGGGCGATCGGCGTGCTGCTGGCGATCGCCACCGTCTCCAGCCTGGTGTTCAACGCCTTCACCATCCTGATCCCGAAGCTGATGGAGGAACGGCTGGCCTCGGCGCCGGATCTGCTGCCGGTGGTCGGGCTGCTGGCCTTCCTGGCGACGATCTGCGGCGGGCTGACCCAGTTCACCGTGGGCCGGTTGATCGACCGCAACACCCTGAAATCGGTGTTCCTGCCGCTGGCGCTGGTGCTGGTGCCGGCGCTGATCGCGCTGTCCTTCCTGCAGGGCTGGCTGGTGCTGCCGGTCGCCGGCCTCGCCGCCGCCGCGATCTTCGGCCAGGTGACGGTGAACGAGACGATGACGGCGCGCTACGTCGCGCCGCCGCTGCGCGCCAAGCTCTATTCCATCCGCTTCACCATCGGCTTCATGGGCGCGGCGCTCGCCTCCCCCCTGATCGCCTTCATGCATGGCGCGACCGGCAGCCTGGCCGCCACCATGTTGGTGCTGGCCGGGGTCGGCGCGGTGACGCTCTGCTGCGCGTTGCTGTTCCCGAACCGGCCGGAGGAGCTGCGGCCGGAGCTCTGGGCGGACGCGCCGGAGAACCGGCAACGCCAGCTGGCGCCGGCGGAATAGCGGCGGATGCGCGTCCCCGCTTGACGCGACGCGGCGCGGCGGGCTTCTGGAGAGCATGACGACGCTCTCCGGACAGGCGCGCCTCGCCGGCGTGCTGGGCTTTCCCATCGCGCATTCGCGGTCCCCGCGGCTGCACGGATTCTGGCTGCGGCAGCATGCGATCGACGGCGCCTACCTGCCGCTGCCGGTCGCACCCGGGCGCTTCGCCGATGCAGTGCGCTCGCTGGCCGATCTCGGCTTCCGCGGCGCCAATGTGACCATCCCGCACAAGCTTGCCGCCTTCGAGGTCTGCGACGCCGTGGATGCGAGCGCGGAACGCGCCGGCGCGGTGAATACGCTGGTCTTTCGCGATGGCCGCATCCATGGCGCCAATACCGATGGCTACGGCTTCCTGGAAAGCATCCGCGAACAGGCGCCGGGCTGGCGCGCGGATGCCGGGCCTGCCGTGCTGATGGGCGCCGGTGGTGCCGCGCGCGCAGTGGCCGCGGCGCTGCTCGATGCCGGCTGCCCGCGCGTGACCCTGGTCAACCGCACACCCACCCGCGCGGAGGAACTGGCCCAGGCCCTGGGCGGTGCCATCGACGTCGCGGCCGCGCCCCCGCTGGAGGGCGCGGCGCTGCTGGTCAACACGACCTCCCTCGGCATGGCCGGCCACGGCGCGCTCGCAATTGATCTGACGCCGCTGCCGGCGCAGGCGGTGGTGGCCGATATCGTCTATGTGCCGCTGGAAACGCCGTTGCTGGCTGCGGCGAGGGCGCGCGGCCTGCGGGCGGTGGATGGGCTCGGCATGCTGCTGCACCAGGCGCGGCCCGGCTTCGAGGCCTGGTTCGGGGTGGCGCCGCGGGTGGATGCGGCGCTGCGTGCCTTCGTCGCGCATGACATTCCGCGCAGCTGATGCGGATCATCGGGCTGACCGGCGGCATCGGCATGGGCAAGTCCACCGCCGCCAATACCTTCCGCCGCCTGCATATCCCGGTCTTCGATGCCGATGCCGCGGTGCATGGGCTGCAGGGCAGGGGCGGCCGCGCCGTCGCACCGATCGCGCGGGCCTTCCCCGGCACGGTGCAGGATGGCCGGGTGGTGCGCGAGGCGCTGCGCCATGCCGTCATCGGCAATGACACGGCCATGCGCACGCTGGAGCGCATCATGCATCCGCTGGTGCGCGGCGAGGAGCGGCGCTTCATCGCCGCGGCCCGCCGCCGCGGCGAGCGCCTGGTGGTGCTGGATATCCCCTTGCTCTACGAAACCCGCGGCGAAGGCCGCACTGACACCGTCGTCGTCGTCAGCACGCCGCTGCCGGTCCAGCGCTGGCGCGTGCTGCGGCGCAAGGGCATGACGGAAGCCCGCTTCGACGCCATTCGCGCCCGGCAGATGCCGGACCGGGAAAAGCGGCGGCGCGCCGATCACGTCGTCTTCTCGGGGCTGTCGCGCCATTTCGCCCAGGCGGCGATCCGGCGCCTGGTACGGAGCTGCCTGGCATGACGCGGCAACTGGTGCTGGATACCGAGACCACCGGTCTCGAAGCGCGCGAGGGTCATCGCGTCCTGGAGGTCGCGGCGATCGAGATCTTCAACCTGATGCCGACCGGCCGCTACTTCCACCGCGTCATCGATCCCGAGCGCGATATCCCGGCCGACGCTTCCCGCATTCACGGCTTCACCAGCGCCGATGTCGCCGGCAAGCCGAAATTCGTGGAGATCCTCGAGGAGATGGAAGCCTTCCTCGGCGACGACCCCATCATCGCCCACAACGCGCGCTTCGATTTCGGCATGCTGGACGCGGAGCTGGCGCGCTGCGGCCGCCCGGCCCTGAGCCGTACGCGCATGGTCGATACGCTGGAAATCGCCAAGAAGCGCTTCCCGGGCATGCCGAACAGCCTGGACGCGCTCTGCCGGCGGCTTGGCGTCGACAACTCCATGCGCACCGCCCACAACGCGCTGCTCGACGTGCAACTCCTGGCCCAGGTCTATCTGGAGCTGATGGGCGGGCGGCAGCCCGGGCTGACCCTGGCGGTGGAACGGGCCATCCCCGTGCTGGCCGTGGGCGAACTGGCCGTGGCGCGCACGCCGCGCCCCATCCTGGTGCCGGAGGAGCTGCTGGAACGGCACCGGGAGTTCGTGGCGAAGAAGCTCAAGGACGCACTTTGGCTGAAGGAATAACCCGGGCGGGCCATTAGCCGGTCCTGACCAGCCGCACCAGGGCGGCGACGTGCTCCGGTGGGGTCTGCTGCACCACCCCGTGACCCAGGTTGAACACGAAGGGGCGGCCCCGCATCGCGGCCAGAATGGCCCGGGCTTCGACTTCCAGGGCCATGCCGCCGGCGAG
>DASYDR010000410.1:0-18446 GCA_036499545.1 Roseomonas sp.
CAACATCATGCTGACCTCGAAGGGCGCCGATGCCGCGGTGAAGATCGCCGATTTCGGCATCGCCCGGCTCGAGAACTCCTCGATGACGCAGGTCGGCACCCTGATCGGCACGCCGTCCTACATGGCGCCCGAGCAGTTCCGCGGCGAACCGGTGGATGCGCGCGCCGATATCTGGGCCGCCGGCGTCATGCTCTACCAGCTGCTGACCGGGGAGAAGCCGTTCGAGGGCGGCTTCAGCGCCGTGATGCACAAGGCGCTGCACACCGAACCGCCGCCACCCTCCCAGCTCTCCGTCACGGTGCCGCGCAGCTTCGACGGGGTGATCACGCGCGCCTTGGCGAAGCGGCCGGACGAGCGCTTCCCCTCGGCCGATGCCTTCGCCCGGGCGATCCGCCTGGCGCTGGAGAACCCCGGCGGCGCCCCGGCCGCGCCGCTGCCGGCGATGGCGCCGGATGGTGATGCGACGATGGTGTCGACCGGCGGCGGCACCGGCACGATGGGCGGCCTGCCCGGTGGCGGATTGCCGGGGCTACCCGGCCTCGACGGCACCGGCGCGGGCGCTCCGGCCCCGGGGCCGGCCACCCCGTCGCCGAAGGCGGATGCGCCGAAAGCCGAGGGCAAGAGGTCCGGCGCGCCGATCGGCCTGATCCTCGGCGGCGGCGGCGCCCTGGTCGCGGCCGCCGCGGCGGCCTGGTTCTTCCTGCTGCAGCCGCCGCCGGGCCCGTCGCCCGAGGAACTGGCGCGGCAGGCCGAGCTGGTCCGCCAGCAGGATGCGCAGCGGCAGGCGGAAGCGCAGCGGCTGGCCCAGGCCGAACTCGCCCGGCAGCAGGAAGCGCAACGCCAGGCGGACGCCGCGACGCGGCAGGAGGCCGAGCGCCAGGCCGAGCTCGCCCGCCTCGCGGAGGCCGAACGCCAGCAGCGCCTGACGGAACAGGAGCGCGCCCGCCAGCGGGAGCTGCTTCGCCAGCAGGAGGAAGCGCGCCAGGCGGAATCGGCGCGCCAGGCCGAAGCCGCCCGGCAGGCGGCGGAGGCGGCCCGCCAGGCGGAGCTTGCCCGCCAGGCGGCGGAGGCGGCGCGGATCGCCGAACTCGCCCGCCAGCAGGACATCGCCCGCCAGCAGCAGGATGCCGCACGCCAGGCCGAACTGGCCCGCCAGCAGGAAGAAGCGCGCCAGGTGGAGCTGGCCCGGCAGCAGGAAGCGGCGCGCCAGGCGGAAGCCGCCCGGCAGGCCGAAGCCGCGCGGCTGGCCGCCGAGCAGGCGCGCCAGCAGGAGGCCGAGCGGCAACGCCAGGCCGAACTCGAGCGCCAGCGGCAATTGGCGCTGGTGCGGCCGGATTTCCGCGCCGCCGCCGCCGCCGCGGTCGCCGCTTCCAGCTGCGGCCTGCTGAGCTGGACCGCGAGCGACCAGAGCCTGACGGTCAGCGGCGTGGTCCGGCGCGGCGACGAAGCGGCCATCCGCCGCGAACTCACCGCCCGCAACGTGCCGGAGGGTTCGGCACGGCTGACACTGCAGCCCTTCGAAGGGCCCTATTGCAATGCGCTGGACCTGTTCCGGCCGGTGCTGGCGGCTGGCGACCAGGCGCCGCGCGTCTCGGTGGTCGGCACCCTGCCCCTGGTGAAGGGGCAGTTGCTGCGGCTCGACGTGCAGATGCCGGAATGGCCGGCGCATCTCTACGTCGCCTATTTCATGAGTTCCGGGGAAGTGGCGCATCTCGTCCCCTCCCAGTTGCAGCAGCCTGGCGCCCGCATCCGCCTGGGTGAGCCGCGGCCCGGCTTCCAGGGCTGGGAAGTGGATGAGCCCTTCGGCACCGATCTGGCGATGGTGATCGCCTCCGACCGGCCGCTGTTCGGCAATACCCGCCCGCTGGTGGAACGGCAGGAGGATTACCTGGCCGCCCTGTCGACCGCGCTGCGCAACGCGCGGATGGCGGGCAACCGGGTGCTGGTGCGGCCGGTGGTGGTGGAAACGACGCGCGGCCCGTGATGCCGGGTGCGCGGGGCCGCCCCCCGCGCCACCTGGGATACAGCGCGGCGATGATCCTGTTCGAAAGCGCGCTGGTGCTGGCGGGCGATCGGGCTGCCGCAGCTATCCCGCCGCTTCGCGGTTCCCTGCCCGACCATGCTGGCGCTGGCTGGCGCCCTGGTCGCGGCGCTGCCCTGGGCGCCCGATATCGGCATCGACCCGCAACCGGCGCAGGATGCGTTCGCAAGCACTCACGCATCCTGTTCTTTGTCTGATCGCGTGATTCACGGTTTTCGGTGCTTCCACCTCGACCGGTCACGCTCTGGCGCGATTCATGGCGCCGGCGCTGCTCGATGCCGCCGATGGCCTGCCGCCGCGCTCACTGCGCCGGAACTGGCCGCCGGCGCCGCGGTGCCGAGCCGTCAGGGCGGGTTCAGAAGCCGGACTGCAGCGCCTGGCGCAGCGCTTCGACGCGGGCTTCCTCGATGCCGACCATGGCGGGGGCGAAGAAGCGCCGGTCGGGCGTGAACACCGTATAGGCCATCGCTTCGTTGATCATCACATCCTCCAGCGCGGGGTCGTAGCCCTCGCTCTCGAGGAAGCGGCGATAGGAGGCGCGCTCCTGCTCGGTGAAGATCTCGCGCCAGACGCGCTGCACATGCGCCGCGAAGGCCGGGCGGGTGAAGTAATGCCCGTGGCCGATCTCATGGTGCAGGATGGCGCGGCGCATGGTGATGTCGACGCGGCGCTCGACGCCCGGCACCGCCAGCAGCGCGAAGCCTTCCGGCCCCTGCACCATCTCCTTCGCGATCTCGTACTGCAGCCGCATCCATTCCTCACCCATCGTCAGGGTGACCTGGTCACGCTCGGCCATCATGAAGAAGCGCGCCAGATCGGCGGAGCGGTAGTTGTGACCGTAGTAGTAGGTCGCCGGCGTATCGCCGGATGCGGCGATGGCGTGGGCCAGCGCCTCATCGTCCAGCAGACGGTTGCGGGGCTGGCCCACCTTCTCGACCAGCGCCGCCATGCGGTTCATGGCCTCGCCCTGCATCTCGAGGGTCGGGAAATCCAGCACGAAGACGCGCGGATTCTCGCGCAGCCGGAACATGCGCGGCACCGTCGCCACATTGGTGAGGATCGTCTCCTCGTCCAGCACCGGCACCACGGCGCGGGGGCTGATGGAGCGCGGCGCCGGCTGGCTCGGCTCGGGCACCGTGCCCGGTGCGAAGAGGCCGGGAACCGCGCTCGGCGGCGCCACCGGCGCTGCTGGCGCGATGATCGCCGGCGGTGCCACGGACGCGGTGACGGCGGGCGGCGGCGCGGCCACCCGCCCCGGTCCCGCGAATATCACCCAATAGCTCAGGGCACCGCCGGCCAGACCCAGGGCCAGGATGGCGGCGCCGATCACCAGGCCCTTGTTGCGCTCCGCGATGTGGGAGGCGCGCCTGATCCCGGGCGGCTTGGCTGGCGGGGATCCGCCCGAGGACGTTCCCGGCCGGGCGGCCGGGACTATCCTGATCGTGTCGTCCGAATCCCCCGTCACCGCGCCCTCAGCCGCTGATATTCACCACCTGGACGCGACGGTTGCGCGGCTGCGGCGTGTTGTCCGGCGTCGGCACCAGCAGCTGCGTCTGGCCGAGGCCAACCGCTTCCAGGCGCGCCGGATTCACGCCGTAGTGGCGCACCAGGAAGTCGCGCACCGAAGCGGCGCGGCGCTCGGACAGCACCTGGTTCAGCTCGGCGCTGCCGACCGTGTCGGTATGCCCTTCGATGCGGAAGCGGAAGGCCTGCAGCTGGGCCGAGGCCAGCGCGCGGCCGAGCGGCGCGAGTTCACGCTCCGCTTCCGACGTCAGAACGGCGGAACCGCTCGGGAAGGTCACGGTGATGTTCGCCGCGGCCTGGCCTTCGGCCGCCGTGGTCTCACGCGCGGCCGGCCGCACGACCGGGGCACCGGGACCGGCCACCGCGGCGGCGCTGCCCTGCCGGCGCGCGGGCGCCGCCGAGGCGGCGGGCGCGCTGTAGATCGGCGCCGGCTGCACCGGCTGCGGCGCGACCGGTGTCTCCGCCGCGGCACCCGGCACGCGGATGCCGCGCGTCTGGCCGCTGCGCGGCTGCAGGCGCTGGATCAGGTCGAGCGCCGCCGGATCGGACTGCGCGAGCACCGGTGCCGGCATCATCGGCAAGGCGAGCGCCAGCGCCGCGGCGCCAGCGAAAACGGAACGGAAGGTCATGGCAGGAAGCTCCTGTCGGCCGGTCCGGAACCTAGCACCAAAGTTCGGAAACCGGAATGGCCTGCTTGGGCGCCGGCGTCGATCGCCGCGCGATTTCGGGGGGAAGTGGCGGCAGATTTGCCCCGGACGCCAGCCGATATCCAGTGAAGGATTCGTCGCCCCGCCAACCACTTTGTATCGACGGTCATAAAGAATCGCCGTTGATGCCGAGTGCCTGTTCTGTGCTTCCCCACCGGTCGATCCGGGCCATGATGCCGGCCGCCGGCAAGGATGGCGGCGCCATCATTGCCGGCATCGCCGTCAGATCGCCCCCATCGCCTTCCAGATACCGTACCGCGTCTCCAGCAGCGTGCGCGCGCCGGCTTCGGCATTGGTCAGCATTTCCGCCGTCGCCGCTTCCGGCAGCAGCCGGCGGGCGAGTTCCGCCGGATCGGCCGGCACGCCCCCCTGCAGCGCACAGGCGACGCCGAGGTCGGAGGCGGAGATGATGTGCCCGCCGCCCAGCGCCGGCACGACGAAGCCGAGCGGGGAGGAGCTGGCGGCGGCTTCCGCCCCCAGCCGGTTGAAGAGGGTGGCGTTGGCCCGCGCCGCCCGCGCCGGATCGCCGCGCCCCGGCGGCCGCCACAGCGGCAGCGCGGTATTGGTGGTGGAGAGCATCATGCCGAGATCGGCCGGCGACAGCCCGGCGCATTCCGGCAGCGACGAGAGCTGGCCGAGCGTCTTCGGCCCTTCCGCCAGCGCCCGCACCAGCGCGGCCCCGGCGGCCGGCGGCAATTCGGCCTTGCCGGCGACGGTGTGGATCACGAGCTCCACCTTCTCCGGCATGGTGAACAGCGCGAAGGGCATCTGCGCGAGCATCGCCCGCCCGCCCGGGCGCTTTCCCTTGATGAAGACGTCGCGGCGGAAGCGGCGCAGCAGGAACAGATCCATCAGGAAGTCGCGGTCCATGTCCGGCGGCAGCGCGTCCAGCATCGCCCGCTGCTCGGGCCTGAGATGCAGTTCGGGCGCGGTTTCCGCCGGCACCGCGCTGCCGACGAAATCGAGGCTGGCCGGGATCAGGTCGCGCCTGAGATCGGCCGCGAAGGCCGGGCGCCAGAAGCCGGTGCCGTATTCATGCGCCAGATAGGCCGACATGCCGTCGGAATAGCCCGACAGCCGTTCCAGCATCTTCTCGGACGGCAGATGCCGGGCGCCAGCCTCCGCGAGCTGCTTGACGAAGCCGGTGGCGGCGCGCGCCTTCGCGGCATCGCCGCCATGGGTCGCCGCCATGCCTTCGGCCATCAGCCGCTGCAGCACGATGCTGTCGGAGAAGCCCGGCATCGCATTGTAGCCGATCAGCAGCATGCCGCCGGGCTTCAGGCAGGATGCCAGCAGCCGCACGATGCCCTGGCGCACCACATCCGGCACCCAGGTCCAGACGCCGTACAGGATCACGAGGTCGGCCTGCGGCAGCATCCGTTCCATCGCGGCGGTATCGAGTGCCGCGACATCGGCTTCGTGGAAATGCAGGTTGTCGAGCCCGGCTTCGGCCGCGATCTCCCGCGCTTCGACGACATGCGCCGGCTGCAGGTCGAGCCCGTGCACGTCCCAGCCCGGATTGGCCGCCGCCAGCACCGTCGCGGTCACGCCGCGGCCGCAGCCGATATCGATGACCGTCATCTTCTCGGCGTCGGGATTCCAGACCGCGTCGTGCAGCGCCGCCGCCAGCCGGAGCCGCGCGGGCACCGTCTCCTCCTGGAAAGCGGCGAGGTAGCGGATGTCGGCCGCGGCGTAGCTGGCCTTCATGCCGCCGGTGGCGGGGTTGCTCATGTCACGTCCTGCGGTTCGAAGATGGCATCCCGCGCGGCGGCCGTGCGCGGTTTCGGGGTGGCGGGCCAGGAGGACCAGCCGAGCCGGGCGCCGCCGCCGAGGCTGGCCTGCGGCACTTCCTCCGCCTTCAGCACCAGGTTGATGGCGAAGCCGGTGTCGAGGCCGACGAAGAGCCGGGTCAGGTCGGTCACCCGCTTATGGGCCGGCTCGCCGGGCAGCAGCGCTTCGAATTCCGGCCGGGTCAGGGGGCCGATGCGGATGATGAAGCGCGCCTGCGCGTCCCAGACCTGGGCGCCCAGCACCGCGGTACTGCCGAGGCCGCCATGCTGCCCGGCGCCGCGCCCGGCCGGCAGGCGGGACTGCTCGGTCGGCGGCAGGCGCATCCAGCCGCCGGCGAATTCCTCGATCTCGACCGGCCGCTCCGTCTCCGCCTCCAGCAGCCCGCGCAGGCGCTCCGCGCTGCGGCTGCGGGAGGAGAGGTTGCCGGCGTGGTAGAGCAGCGCGTCCGGCGGCACGGCCATGCGGCCATCGAGGCCCTTGGTGCCCATGCCGATCGCGGCGGCGAGCGCGCGCCGCGCCGGCTCCGGATCGCGTGTCGGGCGGTACTTGGCGCCGGCGGCCACGAATTGCCCCGCCATGCGCTGCGCCAGCAGGTCGAGGAAGCCGTGCAGCGCGCGGGAGCGCTTGCGCAGTTCGGCGGCGACGGTCGCGGTGTGGTGGCGCGGCAAGGTGCCGCCCGAGCCGATCAGGCCGAAGGTCGCGAGGGTGAGTTCGCCTTCGTCCGGCCGCGCCTGCGTCACGGCGCCGGCGGGGTGGCCGAGGCGCGGCAGGGTGCGATAATTGAGGTCGCGCACCGGGCGCTTGGAGACCTGGGCGGTGATCGCCGCCGCTTCATCCGGATGGAAGCGGGTCGGCTCCCGCCGCAGCAGCACGGCGGGCGGCAGGGTACGGAGGGAGGGCGAAGGCGGCGGGTCGCCGGCTTCCACCACGCCGTCCAGATGGACCGCCGCCACCGGCGCGGCGGCCGGGCGTTCCGGCCCTTCGAAGGCCCGGAAGCGCGGGGTGTTCATGGTCGCGTCGAGTGTCTTGTCGAGCAGCGACGGCGTGCCCCCGCCCTCGCCCTCCTTCGGCTCCGCGCTCATGCCGGCCAGCCCGGCAGGGGAATCCCGGCCTGGCGCACGGCCATCCCGCCAACCCCGCGCGCGATACCGCCGGGCCTCTGGTTGGAGAGCGCCCTGGCGGACAGGCCGGTGCTGAGGCGCGGCGATATCACAGCAGCACGCGGGTGCCGCTGCGGGCCGGGAAGCGGGCGGCGACGCCGGGCCGGCCGCGCAAGGTGACCGCGACGCGGGAGAAGGCGTTGATCGAGACCTGCACCGCCAGGAAGCGTTCCAGCACCTGGGCCAGCGGATAAAGCCCGGCCGAATTCCAGACCTGGGCATCGAAGCCGAGCGTCACTTCCAACCCGCGCACGAAGGCCCCGGCGCGGCCGCCGGGCAGCCGCGCCACGCCCGGCTTGGCATCGACGGTCAGCAGCGCGCCGAGTGCGGCACGGCTTTCCGCGGTGTCGCGCAGGTCGTGCAGGCGCAGCACCTCCCTGAGCGCCTGCGCGCCGGCGCCGCCGCCGGCGATGCTGAGATGGTTCAGCGCCAGGTGCGAGATCAGCTTCCAGGCACTGCGTTCCAGCAGGTTCGGCCGGAGCGTCGGGGTCGGCGGCGACAGGCAGTCGATCGCCTTCACCGGCGACCCGCCTTCGACCAGCCGCAGATGCGGCTGCCCGCCGCCGAAAGGCAGCATCGAGGGCAGGTCGCGGTTGCAGCAGAGCGCTTCGACCGTGAGCACGCCATCGGCCGGCATGCTGGGGTCATAGGCGAGATCCCGTAGCGAGATCATGGTCTCGGTGCCGGTCATCGGCGCGTGCGACGCCTCCCGCGTCGCGATGTAGGTGACCTCCGCGACCATGGCGTCCTCGGCGTCGGAGCCGAGCCGGTAGAAGGGCAGCACTTCGCGGATGGTGCCGTCCGAGCGGCTCTCGCGCACCGCATCCACGGCATAGATCTCGAGCGCGACCGGGCGCCGCGCATCCGGCACCGCGCGGAATTCGGACAGCGTGCCATCGAGCGCCACCGGCTCGCAGCGATGCGGGAACAGGTTGATGGCCGGCGTGCAGCCCAGCGCGAAGCTTTCCGCCGTCACCACCCGCTCCAGCTCCGGCGCCGGTCGCGCGAGGTAGAAGAAGATCTCGAGCTTGTCGCTCTCCTGCAGCAGGGTGCGGGCTTCGAGGCTGGCGACGTCGAGATAGAGGAACTTGTCCGGGAAGGCGAAATATTCGGTCAGCAGCCGGTGGCCGGCGAAGGCGCGCTTCGGCCAGGGCAGCGCCGCTTCCTCCTCCGCGAAGCCCGCCGGGGTCACCACCTCCGGCCCCAGCAGGGTCGGGCTGGGATCGAGTGCGCTGTCGGCCAGCGCGACGCCGAGCGTCGCGGTCGCCAGCAATTCCATCAGCAGCGCCGGCTGGGCGCCAACGCCGCGCAGGTGGAAGCGCAGCCGCTCCATGCCGAGCTGGGCGAAGGTGATGTCCTTGGTCTTGGTCTTCAGCGTCAGGCGCAGGCAGGCCTGGGCGCCCATCACCCGCGGGTTGGCGGGGGCCGAGATCGGCAGGCCGGTGAGCCGCGCCGCCTCGATCTCGATCGGCCAGAGGGTGACGTCGTGGCAGGTCGCGAAGCGCACCGGCTCGCCCCGGACCGGCTCCGTCTCCAGCAGCAGGCCGCGCTTGACCTGCACCGGCTCCGGCGCTTCCGCCGGCCCGTGCAGGCGGAGCGTGGTCATCGAGGGGACCGGCGCCAGCAGCTGCGGCGACAGCATCTCCAGCAGGCTGTCCGACAGTTCCGGCAATTCGTCGTCGAGGCGCTTGAGCACCCGGGCGCCGAGGAAGGCGACGCCTTCCAGCAGCCGTTCCACATAAGGGTCGTCCACCGCTTCCTGCGTCACGCGGAGACGGGCGGCGACCTTCGGATTGGCATCCGCGAATTCGCCGGCGAGCTTGCGGATCGCGGCGAGTTCCCGGTTGTAATAGGGCAGCAGGGTATCGGACACGGGATGCCTTCCGGGCCAAGTTCCTGATTATCATGCGCCTTCGGACGCGCCTGTCCGAAGAAGTTTAGACGGCTGGCGGCCGGCGGTCAGCCTTCCCGCACCGTGACGTCGAGGGTGCTCGGGCGCACCACCGTCTCGAAGCTGATCTGCTCCGGTACCGGATCGGTGCGCAGCACCGCTTCGATGCGCAGCCGCAGCACGCGGTCGATCTGCTCCCGCTCGGAATTGCGGAGCTGGACGCGGACCTGCATCAGCCGCGGCTCGAAGCGGCGGATCGTCGCTTCCACCTCCCGCGCCACCGACAGCCGCCGCTGCTCCTCCGTGAAGGAGCCGGCGGTCGGATCCGGCACGCCGTAGCCGATCGGGGAGACCCCCAGCTCGACATAGCCCGGCGGCGGCGGCAGGCGGCGGCGGCGCGCGTTCAGCAGCGCTTCGATATCGCGGCGCACCGCGGTGCGCAGCATCTCGATCGCCATGCCCTGGCTGAGCGGCGGATCCGCCGGCGCGTCCGGATCGGCATCGAGCAGCCGATCCAGCAGCGGCAGGCGGATACGCGACGCCGAACGCGTTTCGCCCATCAACGCCTCAATCGGCGAAGGTGAGCGAGGTGACCTCGGCGAGCGGGATCGCGTCCTCGCCCACCAGCAGCAGGCGCTGGCCGAGGCCGCGCACCGGGCCCTGCGCCGGATCGGTCCAGTCGGTGCCGCGGCCGAGGCGGAATTCCGCCGGCGCGTCCTTGGCCGTCCAGGGATACAGCGCCGGCAGGTAGACGACGCCTTCGGTGCCTTCCTTGGTCTCGATCGTGGCGCGGCGCCAATAGAGGTCGCGCGGCCGGCGCGGCGCGTCGAATTCGAGCGACCGCAGCCGCTCCACCGGCACCCACATGTAGTCGCCGCCGGCGGTGATCACTTCCAGGATCGGGGAGAACATGTCGTCGGCGTCGCGCAGGTCGTCGAAGGCGACGTCGCCATGCTTGCCCGGCGTGCGCGGCCGCAGGTTCTCGGCTTCGGCGGTGGCGGCATTGGCACCGGCCAGGTCGCCGGCGCGGAACTGCACCAGCGCCTGCATGACCGCCTTCTGCGCCTCGGTCGCCTCATCGCCCTGGAACTTCGGCAGGCGGCCATCGGCGAAGGTCTGGCGGCGCCATTCCTCGGCCCGCAGCAGGCGGCGGAATTCCAGCACCGCCGGCGACGGCTCCTCCATGATCACGGCGTCGAGCGTGCGGTCCGCGCGCTCCACCTCGCCCGCGTAGAGCAGCATTTCGGCCAGCACCCAGCGCGCGCCGGAATCCCGCGGCGCGGCCTTGACCGCCGCCGTCGCGGCTGCCACCGCGCCTTCGATGTCACCCTTGGTGAATGCTTCGCCTGCCGTCGTCATGCCGCCCTCGCCGCCTGGAGATCCGTGACCAGCCGGAAAGAGGCCCCGACCTCATCCAGCTGGTAATGGGGTTGAAGATGGATCACGCAACCGAAGACGCCCGGCTTGCCCGGCTTCTCCGCCACGTCGACCATCGCTTCGCGCAACGGATATTTCGCCCCCCGCTCGGTCGAGGCCGAGAGGTCGGCGAATTTCTGCAGCCAGGCCTGGAGCCGGCGCTGGATGGTATCCGCGTCCTGGAAGGAGCCGACCATGTCGCGCCCCATGAGCTTGACGCAATGCGCGAAGCGGCTGACGCAGAGCAGCGCGTTGAACTGCGCCGAAAGCCGCTGGTTCGCGTTCGCGATGTCGGATGTCATGCGCGGCGGCACATGGATGGACGGCATGGCGCCGAAGCTCGCCTCGCCCAGCCCTTCCAGGCCGATGAAGGGGATCAGCCCGCCCTCGACCGCCTGCCGCTCCTGGTCGTCGGTGAGTGACAGTTCCAGCGGCGGGCGCATGGCCGCGCCATAGGGATCGGCATAGGCGCGTTCGACCGGCAAGGTCGCGATGACGCCGCCCTGCGGCTCCTCCCCGATGCTGGCGCCGCGGATATCGGCCGGCCATTGCGTGGCGGCATAGGAACGCACCGCGGCCGCGGCCAGGGCGAAGCCGGGCGAGCACCAGATCCGCGTCTGGGAATCCGGCGTGTATTCGCGGTAGCGGAAGCGGTCGGCGCGGGTGCCGTCATCGGCCCAGGGCGCGCGCGCCATCATGCGCGGCAGCACGACGCAGAGGAAGCGCGTGTCGTCGCGCGCCTGCAGGCTGCGCCAGCGCAGCCGGTCCTGGCCGCGCAGCGGCTCCGCGATGTCGGAAGCGGCGCCGACCTCGGCCCAGTTGTCGAAGCCGACCAGCGCCGGATGCGCCGCGATGACGGTCGGCGAGAAGGACGCGGCGGCGACCGCGGCCAGGCCATCGAGGCCGGCGACGTCGTCGGTGGGGCTGCCCGGGCCGGGCGCGTGCCGCACCTCGTAATCCGCGAGCAGCATGGAGAAGGGCTCGCCGCCCGGGGTGCCGAATTCACCTTCGTAGATGGTGCGGAACAACGCGCTCTGGTCGAATTCGGAGGCGCGGTCGAAATCGCGGCAGATCTCCTGCCAGCGTGCGGAGATCAGCTTGATCTTGACGCGGGCGCCGAAGGGCACCTGGTCCATCAGCCAGGTGAGCGCGCGCCAGGATCCTTCCAGCCGCCGCACCCGGTCATGGTGCAGCACGGCGTCGAGCTGGACCGCGATCAGCCGGTCGATGGCCGCGATGTCGCGATCGACGGCGGCTTCCAGCCGCTGCATCGCGAGTTGCTTGCCCCGTCTGGTGCCGTCATGCGCGAGCAGGCGCGGCAGCCGGCTGCCGAACCAGAGCTCCAGCGCCTCCACCGGCGCGGCGCCGAAAATGAAATGCGCGATATCGCCCGCGGTCCCGCCATCCTTCGGCCCGTAGAAATTGCCGGAGAGGACGCGGGCACGCAAAGCGGGGTGTGCCGGAACGACGCCCCCCGCATCCAGGGGGGGCGCCGCTTCCGTGACGGCGCTGCCGTCCGGACCTGGGCCCATGGCGCCCGCCCCTTTCCTGTATCAGCCGAGCGCGGTGCGCCCGGCTCGCTTCGAGATCAGCTCTTGCTCAGCTCTTCTGCGGGATCCGCGCCACCATGCGCATGGAGGTCGAGAGTTCCTCCATCTGCAGCCAGGGACGCAGATAGGCCACGGCGTTGTAGACGCCGGGCTTGCCCGGCACTTCCTTCACCTCGACCTTCGCCTCGCGCAGCGGATAGCGGGCGCGCATTTCCTGCCCGCCGCCTTCCGACGCGTTGACGTAGTTGCGGATCCAACGGTTCAGCCAGTTCTCGACGTCGGTCGCCTCCATGAAGGAGCCGATCTTGTCGCGCGCCATCACCTTCAGGAAGTGGGCGAAGCGGCTGGTCGCCATGAGGTACGGCAGGCGGGCGGAGATGGCCGCGTTCGCGGTCGCTTCCGGCCGATCGTACTTCTTCGGCTTCTGCACGGACTGGCCGCCGAAGAACACGGCGTAGTCGGTGTTCTTGTAGTGGCAGAGCGGCAGGAAGCCGAGGCCCGAGAGCTCCGCCTCGCGGCGGTCGGTGATGCCGATCTCGGTCGGGCACTTGCTGTCGCTGTCGCCGTCATCCGAGGTGAAGGTGTGCGTCGGCAGGTTGGAGACCTTGCCGCCGCCCTCGGCACCGCGGATCGCGACGCAGAAGCCGTGCTGCGCGAAGGCGTCCGTCATGCGCGCCGCCATGACGTAGGCCGCGTTCATCCAGCAATAGTCCTGGTGCTCCATCGACTTGGCCTTGCCGGCCTCATCGTAGGGCGCCTCTTCGTAGCCGAATTCCTCGACCGGCACGGTGGCCGAGCCATAGGGCAGGCGGGCGATGGTGCGCGGCATCACGAGGTTGCAGAAGCGCGCGTCCTCGCTGTCACGGAAGGAACGCCACTTGGTGTATTCGGTGGTGTCGAAGATCTTCGCCAGGTCGCGCGGCTTCGACAGCTCGGTCCAGCTCTCCATGCCGAAGAGGCTGGAGCCGGCGGCCGAGATGAAGGGCGCGAAGGAGGCCGCGGCGACCGAGGACATCAGGCGCAGCGTCTCGATGTCGTCCGGGTGGTTGGTCCACTCGTAGTCGCCGACCAGCGTGCCGTAGGGCTCGCCGCCCGGGGTGCCGAACTCGTTCTCGTAGAGCTTCTTGAACATCTGGCTCTGGTCGAACTCGACAGCCTTCTGCAGGTCGCGCGACAGGTCGCGCTTCGAGCATTGCAGCATGCGGATCTTCAGGCCGGTGCCGGTCTCGGAGTTCTGCACCAGGTAGTGCAGGCCGCGCCAGCTGCCCTCGAGCTTCGAGAAGCGCTCGTGGTGCATGATCTTGTTCAGCTGCTCGGACAGCTTCTGGTCGATCGCCGCGATCGCGCGGTCGAAGGTGACCGTCAGGTTGCGGCTGAAGGACACGGTGCCCTTCAGCGCTTCCTCGGTCAGCGCCTTGATCAGATCCTGGGCGCGATCGCGCTCGGTCTGCTTGGTGGCGCCGATGACCTGGTCCAGGAAGGACGTGCCGTCCGTCGTCGTCGTCGTGGCCGAAGCCGCGGCGGAACTCTGTGCCTCGCTCATTATGGATCAGTCCTTCTTGTCGAGGCCGAGCTCGGCGGAGAGCTGCCCGAGCTTGTCCTTGTCCTGCAGAACGTCCTCGAGCATCTTTTCGAGGTCCTCGGAGCGGTCGACCTTGCTCATCAGGTCGCGCAGCTTGGAGCGGGTCTCCATCAGCGCCTTCAGCGCCGGCACCTGCTCCGCCACCTTCGCGGGCTCGAAATCCTCGAGCGAACGGAACTTCAGGCCCACCGCCATCTGGCTGCCGTCGCCGGCGAGGGTGTTGTCGACCTTCAGGTTCAGGCCCGGCTGGATGCGCGCCATGACGTCGTTGAAGTTGTCGCGGTCGATCTGCACGAACTTGCGCTCGGCCAGCGGCTTCAGCGGTTCGGTCGGGTCACCGGCGTAATCGCCCATCACGCCGACGACGAAGGGGAGTTCGCGCACGACCTCGGCGCCCTCCGTTTCGACCTGATACGTGATGTGGACGCGCGGCTTCCGCACGCGCGCGAGCTTGTCGTGGACGCTGCTCATCAGCCTACCCTTTCGCTATTCGGTTGCAACTCGATTGCCCTGATCTGGCAGCCCAGCCCGCCCCGCGGGGCAGCCTACGCTTCGTTGCCAGAACGGGTCAACGGGGGTTTCAGTCATCCGCCCAATGGTTTAGCGGAACTATCCTTCCGGTTGATGAATGCCGAGGCGCGTCAGCATTGCCTTGCGCGCTTCACCTTCCGGTAGCACTTCCAGCAGCAGCTCGATCAATGGCAGGCGGGCGCGGCGGGCCGCATCCTCCAGCGTGAACGCCACCGGGGAATGCGGCTCGGTCTTCTTGAACCAGGCCGCCAGTTCCTCGATCTGCTTGATCGCATCCTCACGGGTGCGCAGCGGGCGGGGACCGCCGCCACCGCCGCCGCCGGCCACGGGGCCGCCGCCGCCCGTCGCATCCCCCTCCCCGCCACCGGCCGCCGCCGCCTCCTCGGCCGGGGGCGGCGCGTCGCTCTCCAGCGGCCCGATGATGCGGGTCGCGATGTCGAGGATGGCGCCCAGCGCCTCGTTGACATTCCGGGTCGAGGGCGAATTGCCGGCGAAGGGATCGGTCAGCGCCTGGTCCATCGCCTGCCAGGCCTCTCGCGCCCGGGACGCCGCCAGCGCGACCACCTTGAAGAAGGCGCCGTCGGCGCGCCCTTCGCGGTGCAGCACGTCGAGTTCCGGCACACCTTCCTTGTAGCGCTTGGCCCGCCGCTCCTCCTCGACGATCGCGGCGGTGTCCTCGGCGCGCTTGTAGAGGAAGAGGTCGCAGGGCGAGCCATCGCCGCGGCGGAACAGGACCATGCGGCGCAGCGGCTGCATCAGCGTGCCGTCGGCCCCCTCGCCGGCCAGGCCGCCGATGGGCGAGGCGCGATCCTCGATCCCCTCCGGCTCCTCGATGCTCGGGTAGGCCTTCGCCCAGAACGCCTGCGCCAGGCCGGTGATCAGCGTGGAGCCGGCCTCGAGACCGTCGAGACCGTCGAGGCGGACCAACGCCTCGGTCAGCCAGGCGGCGATCTCGAAATCCTTCGACTTCGTTCCGATGATGGAAACGCCGAGCTTCTTCACTTCCCGCCAGTGGCCGGCGATGACCGCCGGATCGGCCTCCGGGTCGCCGCCATCGAGCCGGCGCTCCAGCGCCCGGGCCTCGCCGCGGGCACCGCGGAGGAGCTGGTAGGGGGACTTCGGCGAATAGTCCGTACGGGTATCCTCGCCGGCGCCGTCGCCTTCCGCGAGCGGTGCCAGCAGCACGTCCATCTCCAGTACGCCGTCGGCCATACGGTGCCCTCCTGATCGTGATGATATAGTGCGTCAGGCTTTGACGTATCGTGAAAGCCTGCGGAATTCTTAAAAACGTCTCGGAATTCCAGGCACCAAGCCGGTGAAGATGATGGACTTGATTCGCCGCCGCATCTAGCCTCCGTCGCGCAGACCGAGCACGCGAGTGGTGACGATCGTCACTTACCGGCGCGCGCACGCCTGCTGACATTGTTCGGCAACGACAAGCACGGGGTGCGTCTCCGCATGGTAGCTCTCGACCTGAAATCCCTCGTCGGGCGCATGAACGCGCTCTCCCGCCGACAACTGGAAGGCGCGGCGGGGCTGACGCTTTCGCGCTCCCACTACAATGTCGAAATCGAGCACGTGCTGCTGAAGCTGATCGAGCAGCAGGGCTCCGACATCTCGGCGATCATGCGCAAGGCGGGCGTCGATGCCGGCCGTGTCGCCAGCGAGATCACGCGGGCGCTCGACAAGCTGCGCACCGGCAATGCCCGCGCGCCCTCCCTGTCGCCCGACATCGTGAGCTGGCTGCGCGAGGCCTTCCTGCTGGTCAGCCTGGAAGGCGGCGGCGGGGCGATCCGCTCCGGCCACCTGCTGATGGCGCTGCTGAGCGACGAGACGCTGAACCGCACCCTGAAGGACAGCGCGCCGAGCCTGCTGTCGGTCCCGGCGGATGCGCTGCGCCGCAACCTCGCCGACTTCACCGACGGCAGCGAGGAAGCGAACGAGGCGGCCGCGACCGCCGCGGCCCCGGGCGCCGCCGGCGGCGCGCCCGCCGGCGACGTGCCGCGCTCGGGCGGTCCGCTTGACCAGTTCTGCACCGACCTTACCGCCCAGGCGAAGGCCGGCAAGATCGACCCGATCCTCGGCCGCGACGGCGAGATCCGGCAGATCATCGACATCCTGACCCGCCGCCGCCAGAACAACCCGATCTGCACCGGTGAAGCCGGCGTCGGCAAGACCGCGGTGATCGAGGGCCTGGCGCTGCGCCTGGCCGCCGGCGACGTGCCGGACGCGCTGAAGAAGGTGCGGCTGATGTCGCTCGACCTCGGCCTGCTGCAGGCCGGCGCGGGCGTGAAGGGCGAGTTCGAGAACCGGCTGAAGGGCGTGATCGACGCGATCAAGTCCTCCCCGATCCCGATCGTCATGTTCATCGACGAGGCGCATACCCTGATCGGCGCCGGCGGCGCCGCCGGGCAGAACGACGCGGCCAACCTGCTGAAGCCGGCGCTGGCCCGCGGCGAGATGCGCTGCATCGCGGCCACCACCTGGGCCGAGTACAAGAAGTACTTCGAGAAGGACGCGGCGCTGACCCGGCGCTTCCAGGTCGTGAAGATCGACGAGCCGTCCGAGCCGCTGGCCCGCGCCATGCTGCGCGGCCTGGTGCCGACGCTCGAGAAGCACCACGGCGTGCGCATCCTGGATGAGGCGATCGAGGAGGCGGTGCGCCTCTCCGCCCGCTACATCCCGGCCCGCCAGCTGCCGGACAAGGGCGTGTCGCTGATCGACACCGCCTGCGCCCGCGTCTCCATGTCGCAGGCGGCGATCCCGGCGCCGATCGAGGACCGCGTCCGCCGCCTGGACCTGGTGGCGACCGAGCTCGCCTCCCTGGAGCGGGAGGCCGCGACCGGCGCCGACCACGGCAAGCGCGTGGCCGAGCTGGAGGCCGAGAAGGCCGCCGCGACCGCCGAGCTCGCCGCGCTGAACCTGCAGTGGGACAAGGAAAAGGAGCTGGTCGACCAGATCCGCCAGCTCCGCACCGCGCTCGAGGTGCCGCGGGAGCCGGTGCCGGAAGGCGAGGCGCCGCCGGCCGACCTGCCCGACCTCGACAAGCTCCGCGCCGAACTCGCCGAGGTCGTGGGCGAATTGCACAAGCTGCAGGGCGAAGAGCCGCTGGTGCACCCGGTGGTCGACGGCCAGGCGGTGGCCGAGGTGGTCGCGACCTGGACCGGCATTCCGGTGGGCCGCATGGTCTCCAACGAGATCAAGGGCGTCCTCGCGCTGCGCGAGGCGCTGATGACCCGCGTCATCGGCCAGGACCACGCGCTGGAAGCGATCGCCCAGGCGATCCGGACCAACCGCGCCGGCCTGACCGATCCGCGCAAGCCGGTCGGCGTCTTCATGTTCGCGGGCACCTCCGGCACCGGCAAGACCGAGACCGCGGTGGCCCTGGCCGACCTGCTCTATGGCGGCGAGCAGAACCTGACCGTCATCAACATGAGCGAGTTCAAGGAGGAGCATAAGGTCTCCATGCTCATGGGCGCCCCGGCCGGCTATGTCGGCTACGGCGAAGGCGGCGTGCTGACCGAGGCGGTGCGGCGCAAGCCCTACTCGATCATCCTGCTCGACGAGATGGAGAAGGCGCATCCCGGCGTTCAGGATGTGTTCTACCAGGTCTTCGACAAGGGCAACATGAAGGACGGCGAAGGGCGGGATATCGACTTCCGCAACTGCGTCATCATCATGACGTCCAATGCCGGCACCGATACCATCGCGAAATTGTGCGCCGATCCGGACACGATGCCGGAGCCCGAGGCGCTGGGCGAAGCGCTGCGCCCGGACCTGCTGAAGGTGTTCAAGCCGGCCTTCCTGGGCCGCGTGAACGTCATCATCTACTACCCGCTGGTCGACGCGGTGATGCGGAAGATCGTGGTTCTCCAGCTCAATCGCATCAATCGGCGGGTGAAGGAAAACTACGGGATTCCGTTCGAATACGAGGCGTCGGTGCCGGAATCCATCGCCGCCCGCTGCCGCGAGGTCGAGAGCGGCGCGCGCAACATCGAGAACATCCTGAACCGCAGCCTGCTGCCGGAGCTGTCCGCCCTGATCCTCGGCAAGCTTGCCGAGGGCGGCGAGATCACAAAAGTGGCAGTGGGTATTTCCGAAGACGGTTCATTCCGCTATACCATCGGTTGAGGGGACGGCGTCGAGCCGGACTCGGACAGGCTGTCACGCTACCCAACAGGAGATATGATCATGGCGATCATGCTGAACTACGAAGGCGTTACCGGCGAGTCCAACATCCAGGGCTACGAGAA
>DASYDR010000411.1:0-20054 GCA_036499545.1 Roseomonas sp.
GCGCTGCCCCACCCAGTCGCCGATGATCGCATCCAGCGCCTCGACATTGGCCAGGCGCGCGCTGTTGGTGACGAAGCGCGGGTCGGTCTTCAGCTCCGGCCGGCCGATGGCGTCGAACAGCTTCTCCGTCATCGACTGCATCGGCGCGGAGATGGTCAGCCAGCCGTCATCGCCGGCGCGATAGGTGTTGCGTGGCGCCGCCGAGCCGCCGCGGCTGCCGCTGCGCTGGCGCAATTCCCCGGTCAGCGCCTGGATCACGGAATCGGCGCCGAACATGGCGACCATCGGCTCCAGCAGCGCGAGATCCACCACCTGGCCGCGGCCACTGCCTTCGGCCGCCCGCAGCGCGGTGACGGCGGCGAAGGCGCCCATCATGCCGGCGACCATGTCGGCCATCGGGAAGCTCGGCAGCAGCGGCGGCCGGTCCGGGAAGCCGGTGCGGGAAGCGAGGCCGGACATGCCCTCGACCAACGACCCGTAGCCGGCGCGCATGCGGTAGTCACCGGTCTGGCCGAAGCCGGAGATGCGCAGGATGACGAGCTTCGGCTGCCGCTCCAGCAGCCGCTCCGGCGCCAGGCCCCATTTCTCCAGCGTGCCCGGACGGAAGCCTTCGACCAGGATATCCGCCCGCGCCGCCAGCCGTTCCAGCACCGCACGGCCTTCGGGCGCGCGCAGGTCGATCGCGACGCTGCGCTTGTTGCGGCCATAGACCTTCCAATGCGCGCTGACGCCGCCGCCGCGCCAGGCGCGCAGCGGATCGCCCGGCCCAGGCTCTTCCACCTTCCACACATCGGCACCGAAATCGCCGAGCAGCATGGTCAGCATATTGCCGCAGACCAGGCGCGAGAGGTCGAGCACCCGCACGCCGTCGAGCGGTCCCGGAGCCGATGGCTGCATGTGTTTCCCCCGCGCGCGACGTGTGGCTAGTCGATCATCTGCAGCAACGCCGCCTCGAACGCCGCCGCCGCCTCGAAGGCGACCCAATGGCCGGCGCCGGGGATGATCGCGACGCGGGACGCGGGACGCAGCGCCCGCAGCGCCGCGGTGCGTTCCGGCAGCGCGCCCGCGGCCGGCTGATCGAATTCGCCCCAGATCGCATCGGCCGGCGTGGACAGCGCCGGCAACAGCCGGGTCAGCGACATCGGCGGCATCACGCCGCGCATGCGCAGCCGTGCATGGTCCGAATTCCAGGCCTGCGCCGCCAGCGCCAGCGCGTCGATCGCCGCCGGGTCATGGATCATGATGCGCAACAGGTTCTCCCGGTGCGCGGCCATGCGTTCGGCGCCTTCCTTCTCGCGCACCCGCACCATCTCGATCTCGCGCGGCGGCGTCAGCCCGCCGGCGCCGACCAGCACCAGGCGCCGCACCCGGTCTTCCATCGCCGCGGTGACATAGCCGGCGATGGCGGAGCCGAGGGAGAAGCCCACCAGGTCGAAGCGGGCATCGCCCGGCAGCAGCGCGGCGATGCCGCGCGCCAACGCCCCGGCGACGCCATCCATGGTCACCGGCACAGGCGGCAACGCCGAGGCGCCGAAGCCCGGCATGTCGGCCGCGATCACCAGCCGGTGCCGGGACAGCCGCTCCACATTGCGCACCCAGTGCCGCCAGGAACCCGCGGCGCCATGCAGCAGCACCACCGGCGGGCCTTCGCCCCAGAGGTGCCAGACCACGCCGCCCTCGGTCTCCCGCCGCCGCGCCAGTGCTTCGATGCGCGCCAGTTCGGCTTCCGCGCCGTCGATATCCCTCATGCGCCGCGCTCTCCGCCGATCGCCGCCATCCTTCGCGTCATCCGCACCCGCCAATCCTCCAGCCAGGCATCATCCGTGGCGGCAAAGCTCGCGCCATCGACCGGCGAGGGCAAGATCACGCGTCGATCCCCGGCTGCCAGGTGGAGGGCCGCCCGCCGTAACCACTCCTGGCGCGCTTCTCCAACCAATAGCCATAGGCGTCGGGCACGGTCGCGAAGGGGGCGTCGATGCCGAGCTTGTCGGCGGCATCCAGCGCCCAGTTCGGGTTGTGCAGCATCTCCCGCCCGATCGCGACCAGGTCGGCGCGACCTGCGCGCAGGATCGCCTCCGCCTGGTCGGCATGGATGATCAGCCCGACCGCCATGGTGGCGATCGCGGCCTCGGCGCGGATGCGTTCGGCATGGGGCACCTGGTAGCCATAGCCATGCGCCTTGCCGGAATCGACGATGGAGCGCGGCGTCATGCCGCCGGTGCTGCAATCGATGACGTCGACGCCCTTGTCCTTCAGCACCCGGCAGAGGGCGACGGTCTCCTCGATGGTGCCGCCATCCTCGTCGATGGCGGAGACGCGGAAGAACAGCGGCTTCTCCGCCGGCCAGTACCGCCGCACCTCCTCCACCACCTCGACCGCGAAGCGCAGTCGGTTCTGCAGGCTGCCGCCATAGGCATCGTCGCGCCGGTTGGCGCTGGCCGAGAGGAACTGGTGCAGCAGGTAGCCGTGCGCCCCATGCACCTCCAGCACGTCGAAGCCGGCGCGATGCGCACGGCCGGCGGCCGCGCCCCAGGCGGCGACCATGTCCTGGATCTCCGGGATGGTCAGCGCACGCGGCACCGCCGCGGCCGGGCCGCCGGCGATGGCACTCGGCGCCACCAGCTCCCAATCCTCGCCATGGTCGACGCCGGGATGGCTGGCCAGCGGCAGGCGTCCTTCCCAGGGCAGCGAGTTGCGCGCCTTGCGCCCGGAATGGCCGAGCTGCAACCCGATGGCGGCGCCATGCGCCTGCACGAAGCGGGTGATGCGCTGCATCCCCGGGATGAACTCATCCTTCCAGAGGCCGCAATCGCGTGGCGTGGTGCAGCCGCGCGGATCGACCTTGGTCGATTCCATGAACACCAGCCCGCAGCCGCCGGCCGCGAATTTGCCGAGATGCATCAGGTGCCAGTCGGTGACGTGCCCGCCCTCCGCGGCATAGGTCAGCATCGGCGACAGCACGACGCGGTTGCGCAGCGTCAGGCCGCGCAGGGTCATGGGCGTGAATAGCCTGGCCGTCTCGGTCATGCGCGCCGTCTTCCTCCATCGCCCGCCGGATTGCAGGATTGTTTGATTTCGCAGTGCGAGTTATTTACTCGTTCAACCGCATGCTAGGCGGCGCCGCCGCGACCGTAAACCCAGGAGCCGTCCTTGGCCCGAGCCAGAGCCGCCGCCACGCCCGACCCCGCGCCCGAACCGGCGAAGGCCGCGCCCGCCGAGAAGAAGGACCGGCAATTCGTCACCGCCCTCGCCCGCGGCCTGCGGTTGCTGGAATGCTTCACGCCGGAGCAGCCGGAGCTCAGCGGGTCGGAGTTGGCGAAGCGGGCGAAGCTGCCGCAGCCGACGGTCTGGCGGCTGTGCCACACCATGCTGAAGCTCGGCGTGCTGGTCAGCGTGCCGGGGGAAAGGCTGCGCCCGGGGCTGGCCGCACTCCGCCTCGGCCACAGCGCCATCGCCGGCCTCGGCATCGCGGAGCTGGCGCGGCCGCATCTGCAGGAACTCGCCAATCGCTTCGAAGGTGCCGGCGCGCTGGCGATCCGCGACGGGCTGGAGATGGTGGTGCTGCAGCGCTGCGAGAGTGACAACCGGTTGCTGATGAACCTGCGCATCGGCTCACGCGTGCCGCTTTCGACCTCCGCCCTCGGCTGGGCCTGGCTGGTGGGCGCCGGCGAGGAGGAGCGGGCGGCGGCGATCGCCGAGATCGAGGCGAAGGATGCCGAACGCTGGGCGGCGGCGAAGCGTGAATTCGCCCGCGCGCTGGCGGAGTATGGCAGCCAGGGCTGGATCATCAACACGGGCGTGCTGCACAAGGGCTACAATACCTGCGCGGTGCCGGTGCTGGCCCCGGATGGGTCCGTGCCCTATGCGGTGAATTGCGGCTCCGCCTCCGTCACGCTGAGCCCGGCCCGGCTGCGTGCCGAGGTGGGCCCGCGCCTGGTGGAGTTGGCGCGCATGCTGCGGCACGGGCTGAGCCCGCAAGAGTTGCGCCCGAAGGTGGCGTGAGGCGGCGCGATGCCTCGCAACGAAGACTTCGATCGGATCGCGGCCCTCGCGCCGGTCGTTGCGGAGCATCCGGGCTGGCAGCCCTTCGCCAGCTATCTGGCACTTCGCGCGCAAGGCCGCCGCCCCGAGGCGCTGCGCGCCCTCGGCAAGTTCCTGGCCATCGCCGAGAAGTGGTCCTTCCCGGAGCGCCAATCCCTGTTGCTTTGGATCGGAGAGGAGGACGCCTGCGCGCCGGTCCGCTACCTGCGCTTCGCAACGCTGCCCGATAAGCTCCTCGTCCCGCACCCGCTCCTGCTTCGCCTCGTGGTCCCGACATCGTCGGAGTGGCTGGCTCGCGAGCCGATGAGTGCGCGGGCGCATTTCCTCTACGCGGTCTATGCCGCTCATGCGCAGCAGGATGCGCGGCCGCTGGACCACCTTCGAACAGCCATTCAACTCGATCCGGCCGCTCAGGCGGCTCGTGCAAGGTTCGCCAACCGCATTGCCGCCTTTGTCGACCATGCGCAGCATGAACTGCCCCGGCACGGCTACCTGGGATCGGCGGCCGAGGACATGCGGGACCTGCAGGAAGCTCTGGAGATCGTGGCCGGGATCGACCATCCCGCCATGCGGCAGGAATTCACTGCCACGCTGACCAACATGCTCGACATCGCCAGGGCCTGGGACGCTTTCAAGCGGAGCGGGGACGGATCCGATTTCGCGAGCTGGTGCACCCGCCACGGAGGCCCGGCCAGCATGCTGGAGCAATGAAGGGCCGCCGGCTTTCCGAGCCTAGTAGTCGAGCTTGCCCTTGAGGTCTGTGAAGTCGACCATGACGTGCTTGCGATAGGCCGGCAGCCCTTGAAGGCGGGCATACCAGGCTTCCACTTTCGGCACGCCCGGCCGATCGATCTCAAGGCCGAAGTAGCGGTACAGCGCGGTCCCGGCAGGAATGTCGGCCAGGCCCAGTTCGCCGCCGCTCAGATAGGGCCGATCCGCCAGTATCCGGTCCAGCAGCCGCATGTGCGCGGCGCAGCAAGCGATCTTCGCCGCGACGGCATGCGGATCGCGCAGGTGATCGGGCGTGCGGTAGAAGCCCCAGAAGACCCCATTGAGAAAATCGGGCTGCAGGCTGGTCTGCGACCAGTCCATCCATTGGTCGACCTGGGATCGCTCGGCCGCGTCCTCGGACCAGAACCGGCCACGACCATAGGTCGCCGCGAGGTAGCGCAGGATCGCGTGGCTTTCCCATACCACGGTGTCGCCGTCGCGGATGACGGGCACGCGCCCATGCGGGTTCATGGCGAGAAATTCGGGCGCGTCCAGCCCGCCGAAATCCCCGCCCGCGGGAATATGCTCGTGCTCGACGCCGAGCTCGGCGACGAGCCACATCACCTTTTGCAGGTTGAACGAACTCGATCGGCCCCAGACGGTCAGCATCGTCAACGCGATCCTTCGGCGCGGAACGGACCCTGGCGCGGCCGCAGGCCGCAACCAGTCCCTGCGGGGCGAGCGATGCGATGCCCCGAGGCCGCGCATGCGGTCCGCGCGCGACCAACCTTGTCAATCGGGTGTCCGATTCAGACCTTCGGGCCATTCGGCCCTGCGGTCATCGGACGCCCCGCCGCCGGGCACGGCCTGACAGCGCGAAAGCCGGGCGCGCGGATGCGCGCGCCGGCGTTTGAGCGTCCGATGACCGAGGGCCGTATGGCCCGGAGGTCTGAATCGGACGCTCCAGCTTACAAGGACGGTGGAAAGCCGCTTTCAGGCGGCCTTCCGCCTGAAAGCATCCAGGCTGCCGGCGTGGATCAGCTCGCTCGGCAGCTGGTGGCCGACGATCTCTTCCGCCATGCGGCCGACCTCGATCAGCGCATCCAGGTCGACGCCAGTCTCGATGCCCATCTCCTCGCAGAGCAGCACCAGCTCTTCCGAGCAGATGTTGCCGGCCGCGCCCTTCTGGCCCGCGAAGGGGCAACCGCCCAGGCCGCCGACGGTCGCATCGAAGCGGTCGATGCCCATCTTGATCGCGGCATGCGCATTGGCGACCGCGAGGCCGCGGGTGTCGTGCAGGTGCAGCGTGATGCGCTTGTCCGGCCAACGGCTGCGCACTTCGCCCACCGTCCGCTCGAGCCGCGGCGGAATCGCCCAGCCCATGGTATCGGCCAGCGAGAAATCGGTGATCTCGGCACCGACTTCGGCCGCGATCTTCAGCCCGTCCTCCAGCGTGCTGACCACCTGCTCGGCGCTGATGTCGCCCTGGTAGTTGCAGCCGAAGGCGGCCATCACGCCGAGGCGCTTCACCGCGACGCCGGCCGCCATATGCGCCAGCGCGTTCTTCTTCATCGCCGCCAGGTTCTCGGCATGGGTGCGGTTCAGGTTCTTCTTCGTGAACCCTTCCGACGCGGTCAGCGAGATGGAGCCGCCGATGGTCAGCTTGTCGCGGAAGGCGAGCGCGCGGTTCAGGCCGTTCTCGTTGAACCAGAGCGCGGTGTAATGCACGCCGGGCTTCGCCTTGAAGCCCTGGACCACCGCTTCCGCATCGGCCCAGCCGGGCACGACCTTCGGATTGACGAAGGAGCAGATCTGGATGTGCTTCAGGCCGGTCTCCGCCAGCGCCTCGATCAGGCGGATCTTGTCGGCGGTCGAGATCGGGCCGGGCTCGATCTGGAAGCCCTCGCGGGGGCCTTCTTCCTGGACGTGAACATGCTTCGGAAGGTCGGACATGGAAAATGTTCCCTCGTGTTCTGGGCCGAGCATGCCACCTGGGAAGCGAACGCGACAGCCACCACCCGTGGCACGGACAAAGGCGGTTGATCCCATAGCCCGGGCCGGGGCAAAGTGAAAGCTAATAGCCTACTCGCACAGCAAATAATGACGGCGCGACGTCCAGGATGGGCACGCGCCTTGGGGGAAATGGAATGATCAGCAGACGCGCCCTTGCCGGTATCGCCGGTGCGATCGGCTCCGGCCTGGCCGGGCCCGCCTTCGCCCAATCCGGCGGCGCCTTCCCCAGCCGGCCGATCCGGCTGGTGGTGCCCTACACGCCGGGCGGCTCGGTCGATCTGATGGCGCGTGCCTTTGGCGTCCGCTTCGCCCAGCACACCGGCCAGACGACGGTGGTGGAAAACAAGCCCGGCGCGTCGACCATGCTCGCCGCGCAATATGTCGCCCGCGCCGATCCCGACGGCTACACCCTGCTCTCGGGCGGCACGCAGATGGCGCTGATGCCCTATCTGGGCACGCAGATGGCCTATGATCCGGACCGCGACCTGACCGCGGTCGCGGTGCTGACGCTGGTGCCCTATCTGCTGGTGGTGAAGCCCGACCTGCCGGTGCGGAGCGTGCGGGAGCTGATCGACTACGCTAAGGCGCGCCCGGGCCAGCTCAGCTACGCATCCTTCGGCGTCGGCGGCGCCGGGCATCTGGCCGCGGAGATGTTCAACGCGCTGGCCGGCACCGAGATGCTGCACGTGCCCTATAACGGCACCGCGCCAGGTCTGAACGACGTCATGGCCGGGCGCGTCGACCTCAGCTTCTGCACCATCCCGCCGGCGCTGCCGGGCATCCAGGGCAACCGGCTGCGGCCCCTCGCCCTGACCGGGCTGCAGCATCTGCGCGCCCTGCCCGGCATCCCGACCATCGCGGAAGCGGGGCTCGCCGGCTACGAATGCATCAGCATGAACGTGCTGTTCGTGCCCTCCGCGACGCCGGCCGACCGGCTGGCCCGGCTCAACCAGGCCGCGGTCGCGGCGCTGCGCAGCACGGAGCTGCGCGACCTGCTGGAAGACCAGGGTTTCATGCCCGCCGAGCCGATGGACCCGGCCGCGACCAAGGCGAGCTTCGACGCCTCCGTCGCCAAGCTGGCGGCGATCATCCAGCGGGCGAATATCCGGGCCTGAGCGTCCGATGATCGAAGGGCCGAATGGCCCGGAGATCTGAATCGGACGCCCCACCGACAAGCACCCGATGATCGAAGGGCCGGATGGCCCGGAGATCTGAATCGGACGCCCCATCGGCACGCACCCGATGATCGAAGGGCCGAATGGCCCGGAGATCTGCGTCGGGCGCTTCACTTCCAGAGCGTCCGAAGTTTTTTCGCGGAAAGCTGACCCGTTTTTCCGGGCGACCGCGCTTCTCGGAATATAGGGCGCCGCAAGGGGCGGCGCCCAGGCAGACCGGCCGGTCCGGTCACCATGGAGAAGCACGATGTTCGTCAAAGCCGCCGTGATCGCCGCCGCCGTCACCCTGTCCGGAAGCTGGGCCGCCCAGGCGCAGAATTTCCTCGGCATGGATATCGGCCGCATGAACCAGACCTGGGCGCAGGGCCAGAACGCCCAGATGGCGGATCAGAACCAGCAGATGATCCAGGCCGGGCTGAGCGACCCGCAGGTCATGGCCGGCTATCGCGCGGGCATCTGCGGCCCCGGCCTGACGCCGGTGCAGTATGTGCAGAAATACATGGCGACCGGCGGCTGCAGCCCGCAGGGCTATGCCCGCTACGACCAGACGACCAACGAGATCGGCCGCGCCGAAGGAGTCGCGCGGGATGGCTATTACCGCTCCATCGACCGGTCGCGGGCGGCCTATGGCGCCTATGCCGGCGGCTATGCCGCGAACCAGCAGGAAATCGGCCGGGTGATGACCGGCACCCAGACCTATGTCGACCCGAACAGCGGCCGCAACCTGCAGCTCGGCTACCTGCAGCCCGGCCAGACCTATTATGACAATGCGACCGGCAACAGCTACGCCATGGCGCCGAACGGCCAGTACTACGCGATCGACGCCTATGGCCGCACGACGCCGATCTATCCGGCGGCCCGCGCGCCGCGCTGATGCGGCGGCACCATCATGGCCGGCATCGCGCCAGTTTCGACGCGATGTCGGCCAGTTCGCCGGCGACGATGCGCGGCGCCAGCGCGAAACGGGCCATGAAGGCGGCGTAGCCATCCTGCGCTTCCTGGTACCAGCGGCAGGCCACCGGCCGCTGATCGGCCAGCCAGGCGACATCACCGGCCGGGCGCAACCCCGCGAGGTAGCCGCGCCAGGCGACCTGGTCGCCTGGACGGGCTTCCATCCTGACGCGGCGCGCGGCGAGGTCGGCGGTCGCCGCCGCCAGCGCCTCCGCCCCGCGACCCAGCCCGGCCAGCAGGCCGGCGCGCTCCAGCTCCAGCAGATTGGCCATGCGCTGCAGCCCGTCATGATCGGGTTCCAGCAGCAGCCGCTCCCGCAATTGCCCGATCGAACGCTCATACTGCGCGAGCGCCGCCGCGCCCTCGCCCAGTTCACCGAGGACGGAAGCGAGGTTCCAGCGCGCGTTCATCAGCTCCATCAAGGTGCGCGACCGGCGCGGATGCCGCGCATCCTCGGCGGTCAGGATCGCGTCCGCCTCCCGGTAGCTGCCGAGCGCGGCGGCGGCGCCCTGCTGGGCGTAGCGCGCGTCGCCGATCATGCCGTGGCTGCGGCCGAGCAGCAGCGGCGTCTTCCCGGCGCGGTCGAGCAGCGCCTGGTTCGCCGCGTAGTCGGCCAGGGTCTGCTGCGCCAGCGCCTGCTGCGCGGCAGGCTGGCGCAGGGCGCCGAGCGTATCGGCCAGGGTAAGCTGCGCCTGCCAGAGATCGGTCGCGACCTCGGCATTGTCCGGCAGCGCCGCCGCGGCCTGGCGCAGCATCGCCACCGCCTCGCGCAGCAGCGCCTGCGCGGCCGCGGCGCCGGCGCCCTGGTCGAGCACGCGAAAGCCCTGGAACATCCGAAGCCGCCCTTCGGCATAGCGCCAGAGCGGATGGTCGCGATCGGCCGGGCCGGCGGCATCGAGCAAGGCGGCCGCCCGCGCCAGGGAGGCTTCCGCCTGCTGACGCTCACCGAGCGCGCCGGCGGCGAAGAGACCCTGGATGCCGGCAAGCTGCATGGTGCCGATCGCGGCTTCGGCGCGGAGTTCCGCGGTGGCGCGCGGCGTCTCCGAAAGCTCCTCCAGATAGGCGCGGGCCCGCTCGGCCAGGTCCCGCCGGACCGGCAGGGTGCCCGGCGTGTCGTTCAACCGGTCGAACAGGTCGAACAGCATGTATTGCGCCATGCCGCGCGCCCGCGCGAAGCCCTGATCCGCTTCCCGCCGCTCCTGTTCGGCCCGGAGATAGAGGGTGGAGATCACCGCCAGCGCCACGACCAGGCCGACCAGCCCGATGCTGACGGCGGTGACCGCCCAGGGGCGGCGGCGCAGCAGGTGGCGCAGTGACCGCGCGGTGCCCGGCGGCAGGGCCTGGACCGGGCGCCGCGCGATCCAGCGCCGCAGATCCGCCGCCAGCGCGCCGGCGCTTTCATAGCGCGCGCCAGGCTCGGCCACGGCCGCCTTGGCGATGATGGCGGCGTATTCGGCGTCGAAGCCGGGGCGGAGCGGTGCCGGCGGCACCGCGCCGGGCGGCTGCCCGCTCGCCAGCTCCCGCAGCAGGATGCCGAGTGCGTGGATATCGTCGGCCGGCGTGGCGCTGCCGCCGGCGCGCTGCTGCGGGCTGGCATAGCCGGGCGTCAGCCCCTGGCCCGGGACCGCGGCCTGGTCCGCCAGGTTCCGCGCGATCCCGAAATCGAGCAGCTTCGGCCGGCCTTCGGCATCGACCAGGATATTGCCGGGCTTGATGTCGGCATGCACCACCAGCGCCTGGTGCGCGTGCTGCACGGCGGCGCAGACCGGCAGCAGCAGCGCCGCGACCTGGCGCGGCGGAAGGCGGTGCCGCGCGACATGCTCGGTGATCGGGACGCCGTCCACCAGTTCCATGATGAAGTAGGCGCGGCCTTCCGCATCGGCGCCGCCATCGAAAAGCTGGGCGATATTGGGATGACGCAGCCGCGCCAGCACGCGCCGTTCGGTGGCGAATTGCGCCAGGGCCGCGGCGGCATGGAGGCTCGGCCGCATCAGCTTGACGGCGACGCTCTGCTCGAACAGCCCGTCATCGCGCTCGCCCCGCCACACCGCGCCCATGCCGCCTTCGCCGAGCAGGGCCGCCAGCCGGTAGACACCGATGCGCGCCGGTGGCGTCGGCACCGCGGCGGCCGGGGCTGGCGGCAGGGTCGGCAGCGCCTGCCCCGCCACGCCATCGGCGCCGAGCAAGGCGCGCAGGCGGCGGCCGAGCGCCGGGTCGGCCTGTTCCAGCGCCGCCAGCCGTGCCGCGCGCTCCCCCTCCGGCCATTCCAGGGCGGCGTCGAGTGCTTCCAGCACGCGCAGCTCGAATTCGCTGCCCATGATGTCAGCCGGGGCCGGGATCCGGCGCCATGTCCTGCAGGAGCCAGGCGCGCGCCACACGCCAGCGCCGCTTGACGGTGCTGAGGGATTCCCCGGTCTGCTCCGCCACCTCCTCCAGGGTCAGCCCGGCATAGAAGCGCAGCTCGACCACCCGGGCGCGATCGGGGTCGATCGCGGTCAGCCGGGTCAGGGCATCGTCGAAGGCCTCGATATCCAGCCGGCTCTCGTTGCGCTCACCTTCCGGGTCGAACCAGGCGGTCTGCACCGGCGGGGTGCGCTTGGCGCTGCGTACCCGGCGCACCTCGTCGAGCAGGATCTGGCGCATGATCCGCGCCGCGATGGCGAGGAAGTGCGTCCGGTCGGTGACCGGGATACGGTCCAGGCGCAGCACCCGGATCGCCGCTTCATTGGCCAGTTCGGTCGGCTGGATCTGCAGCTTCGCGCCGTCGCCGCGCAGGACGCGCCGGGCGATGCGGCGGACCTCGTCGTAATGCATGGCGAGCAGCCGCTCCCGCGCCATCGCGTCGCCGGCCGCGAACCCCTGCCAGAGCGTCTCCAGAACCGGATCCTGCGCGCCGTCGCCGTCCATGGTTCCCCGCGCTGCCATGGTCACATCGGATGGAAGCTCCCCTTTCCGGAACGGTGACGCAAGGGATCATGCGGCCGCCCCGCCGGGACCGGCGCGGATTGTGCCGCATCTCCTTTCCACGCACAGTCCGCCTGATCTGTTCCGAAGAACCTGGCACGGAGATCCGAAGCATGGCGAAGCTCATCTTTGGAATGAATCAGTCCCTGGACGGCTACGTCGATCACGATCAATTCCAGACGAGCCCCGCGCTCTTCAATCACTGGACCCGGCAGGTGCGCGACCTGACCGGCAGCATCTATGGCCGGGGCATGTACGAGGTGATGCGGTATTGGGACGAAGACCATCCTGAATGGGACGCGGCCCGACGTGACTTCGCATCGGCGTGGCGGAACCAGCCGAAATGGGTCGCATCGCGCTCACTGCCGTCGGTCGGCCCCAACGCCACCCTCGTCTCAGGCGATCTGGAAGCAACGGTCCGCGGGCTGAAGGCGCAACGCGTCGGGGAGATCGCCGTCTCCGGACCAGGCCTCGCGCGAAGCCTGACCGACCTCGGTCTCATCGACGAGTACCGCCTCTATCTCCACCCAGTCGTACTGGGTCGCGGCAGGCCGTTCTTCGCCGGCCCCCGGCCACGGCTCCGCCTGGTGGCCAGCGACCGGGTCGATGAAGACGTGGTCAGGCTGACCTACGTTCCCGCCTGATCGCGCGGCTCGCCCGATTTTCCGCGCCGAGACGTATCAGATCGAGGCCGGGTCGTTCGAGAGGTAGGTCTCCAGCCCGTAGCCGGCCTCGATCGGGAAGTGCATCAGCCGGCCTTCCGGGGTCTGGGTGGAACGCGGGCGGATCGTCACCACCGGCGTCGCCGCGGCATGGTCCAGGATCTCCGCGACGCTGCCGAAGCGCGCCAGCCGCATCAGGTTCAGCCGGGTCGCGACCACCAGCTTGCGCTGGCCGGCATCGGCTTCCGCCAGCGCCTGCCGGGGCGCGATCCAGACCGAATCCACCGCTTCCCGCCCGTCATGCGCGGCTTCCTGCGCCGCCGGCGCGGCGGCCAGGAAGAAATGCGTATCGAAGCGCTTGGGCCGCGAAGGCGGCGTGATCCAATGCGCGAAATGCACCAGGGCCTCCGGCGCCGGGGTCAGTGACTGCTCCGCCAGCAAGGCGGCGAAGCCGATCTCCTCCGCGCAGATCGCGGATTGCCAGGTACGGCGCAGGGCGACATCGGCGGGCGCGTCTTCCCGCGTCAGCAGGATGGCGCTCTCCTCGAAGGTCTCGCGCAGCGCCGCGAAGCGCAGCGCGCCGGCATCGCCCGGCAGCCCATGCGCGTCCGCCAGCGTGCGGTCGGCGGGATCGAGCCGGCCGCCCGGGAAAACCAGGGCGCCGCCGGCGAAGGCGATGTCGCCATGGCGCACCACCATGAAGACCTCGGGCCCCGCCGCGCCCTCGCGCAGGAGGAGGACGGTGGCGGCGAGCTTCGGCTCGGCGACGGGGCGATCGGCGGGCGGGGGCGTATCGGTCATGCCCGCATCAGAGCGCCACCGCGCCCGCGCCGCAACCCGGGGCGCGTTCCGGCGCGCGGCACGGTGCCGCGCCCCCTCGCTTCGCCGCGCGAGCCGGACCAGAATACGCCCCATGACGATCGACACCGCGCCGCCGCCGCCGCAATTCTCCCATGCCCAGATCCGCACCATCATGATCGGGGTGTCGCTGGCGATGTTCCTGGCCAGCCTGGACCAGACCATCATCGCGACCGCGCTGCCCGCCGTCGCGCAGGATCTCGGCGGCTGGGACTCGATGGCCTGGGTGGTGACCGCCTACCTGATCGCCTCGACCGTCACGACGCCGATCTACGGGCGGCTCAGCGATCTCTACGGGCGACGGCCGGTGCTGCTGTTCTCCGTCGCCGTCTTCGTCGCAGGCTCGATCCTCTGCGCCCTGTCGCAAAGCATGCTCATGCTGATCCTGGCCCGGGCCTTTCAGGGCCTCGGTGGCGGCGGGTTGCGATCCGTCGCGATCGCGGTGGTCAGCGACATCCTGCCGCCGCGCGAACGCGGGAAGTACCAGGGCTACCTGTCCGTCACCTTCGCCACCGCCAACGTCATCGGGCCGGTGCTGGGCGGCGTGCTGAGCGACAGCCTGTCCTGGCACTACATCTTCTGGATCAACCTGCCGCTCGGCGCGCTCGCCTTCGGCATGACCTGGCATCAGCTCCGCCGCCTGCCGCTGCCGAAGGGCAAGCCGGTGATCGACTGGCTGGGCGCGGCGCTGATCCTCGCCTCCGCCACGCCGCTGCTGCTCGGCATCAGCGCGGTGCAGCGCTCCGGGTCCTGGCTGTCGCCGGACAGCCTGGCCGGCTTCGGCATCGGCATGGTCTTCCTGGTGCTGCTGATCCTCTGGGAGAAGCGCGCGCCGGAGCCGATGCTGCCGATCCGCCTCTTCACCGTGCCGGTCTTCGCGCTGGGCTGCTTCGTGACGCTGCTGACCTCCCTCGTCATGCTGTCGCTGATCCTGATCATCCCGTTGAACTACCAGTTGCTGCTCGGGCTCGCGCCCGGCGAAGCCGGCGTGCG
Source organism: Roseomonas sp. (assembly GCA_036499545.1). Lineage (GTDB taxonomy): Bacteria > Pseudomonadota > Alphaproteobacteria > Acetobacterales > Acetobacteraceae > Plastoroseomonas. The sequence continues at coordinate 14,369 of DASYDR010000411.1, forward strand.
GCTGATCTGCATGACGGTCGGCACCGTCTGCGGTTCCTTCATCGCCGGACAACTCGTCACCAAGACGGGCCGCACCCGCATCTTCCCGATCCTCGGCTGCAGCAGCGCCGCGCTGGCCTGCGCGCTGCTGGCCTATTGCGGCCTGGGCCATGCGCTGGTGGTCGATCTCGCGCTGACCCTCCTGCTCGGCTTTTCCTTCGGCGGGCAGATGTCGCCGATGACGGTGACGCTGCAGAACGCGCTGGAGCCGCGCGATGCCGGCATCGGCCTGTCCTGCATGATGTTCTTCCGCCTGATGGGCGGCGCCTTCGGCACCGCCGGGCTGATCGCGCTGCTGGTCGGACGCCTGAGCGATGCCGGCATCAACGAAGGGCTGGCCTTGTTCGAGGAGCAGCGGCGCGGCTCGCTGACCGCTGAGCAACTGCACGGCATGGCGTCCGCGCTCGCCTCCGCCTTCGCCTATGTCTACTGGGTCTCGGCAGGCATCATGGCCACGGCGGCGGTGGCCGCGCTCTGCATGCGGGAAATCCCGCTCAGGGCGAGATAGGCGGCACGCGGCGCTCCGCCCTGTCACGCGCCAGGATCGCGTTCCAGCGCCTGATATCGGCATCGACCGCCTGGTCGAAGCTGTCGCCGGCCTCGAAGGCCGGTTCGAAGCCAAGACGGGCCATGGTCTCCGTCACCGCCGTGCTCGATATCGCCTGCCGCGCGCCATCCTCGATGCGGCGCAGGATCGCGGGCTCCACGCCGGCCCGGCTGCAGATGGCATAGGTCCAGTCGGCGGCGAAGCCGGGCAGGAATTCCTGCATGGTCGGCAGGTCGGGCAGATGCCGGGACCGTCGCGTCGCGGTGGTCGCCAGGGCGGTCACCCCGCCGCTGCGGATCAACGGCATCACCGCCAGCAAGGGCCCGAAGGTGAATTGCGCCTCATTCGCCAGCAGACTGGCCGCCGCCGCCTGGATGCGTCGGGTAGAGACGCCCGGTGACCTGCGCGCCGATCAACTGGTTGAACAGGATGGGCAGGTAGGCCAGGGCCAACCCCGGCATGGCGGCGATGCTGAACTGTTCGGGCCGGGCGCGGACCTGCGCGAGAAAATCCGGCACCGTCCTGGCCGGGACCTGCCGGTTCACCACCAATATGTGGTGCGCCATGGAGATCCGCGCGATCGGCTGGACGAAGGAGCGGAACTCATCCGGGTCGTACTGCACGACAGCCGGGGTCGGCTGGTGGAACAGGGCATAGCCATCGCGCGGCGCGGTCAGGATATTCACCCGGCCGCGCGCGAGATCGTCGATCTGGACACCGAAGGGTTGGCCGAAGATCTCGGACAGGCGCTGGCCGAGCGCCTTGCCGACATCGGCCTGCATGAGGGCGACGATATCGACGCGGCCGTTCGGCCCGGTGCCGGTCGGGGTCGTCAGGAATCGCACCTGCCGGCTCGGCCAATCCGATTGCGCGAGCGCGGGCCTGGCCAGGCCCGCGCCCATGGTGCCGCCCAGGAAGATGCGCCGCTGCACCCTGCCGCCTTTCGACCCGTACAGGATGCCCGCTGTACCGCAGTCAGAGCGACAAAGAAACGATGTTTCGCGCGGCGCTACTCAATCATTCATCACACAGAAAATATGACATCTGTGTTGTATTACCGTGACTACCCTCAGTTGTCGTCCAGACGCACCCCGGCGCGCTGCAGAACATCCGCCCAGCGGCGCATATCGGCATCGATCGTCTGGTTCAGGCTGTCGCCGACCTCATAGGTCGGCTCGAAGCCGCGCTCGAGCAGGGCCTGGGTCGCCGGCCCTTCCACTGTCGCCTCCCGCGCGCCTTCCTCGATGCGGCGGATGATCGCCGGATCGACGCCATGCGGGGTGCTGACGGAATAGGTCAGCTCCGCCGCGTAGCCGGGTACGAATTCGCCCATGGTCGGCAGGTCCGGCAGCAGCCGCGACCGGCGCGCGGAAGCGGTCGCCAGCGCCTTCACCTTGCCGTCCCGGATCAGCGGCAGCATCGCGCTCATCGATCCGAACATCAGCTGCACTTCGTTGGCCAGGATGCCGATGATGGACGGCCCGGTACCGCGGTAGTGCACGTTCTGGATGCTGGTGCCGGCCAGCAGGTCGAACATCACCGCGGCCAGGTGCTGGGAGGTCAGCGAGCCGGCGGTGCCATGGTTGAGCTGCCCCGGCCGGGCGCGGGCATATTCGATGAATTCCGGCACCGTCGAGACCGGCACATGCTCGTTCACCACCAGGATATTGTGGGTGACCGCGACGCGCGCGACATGCTGGATGACGGTGCGCGGGTCGAAATTGTCGCGCACGATGGAGACGGTGCCGCTGTAGAGCAGGGTATACCCGTCCGGCGCCGCCGCTCCGGCGGTGCGCGCGCCGATCATGCCGCCGGCGCCGCCGCGATTGTCGATGACGAAGGGCTGGCCATAGATCTCGGCGAGGTGTTGGCCGATCAGCCGGCCGCCGATATCGGTGCCCCCGCCAGGCGGAAAGGCCACGATGAAGCGCACCGGCCGGTTGGGCCAATGGGATTGCGCCAGCGCCGGCCGCGCCAGGCCCGCGGCGGCCGCGGCGCCGAGGAATGTCCGTCTCTGCATTCTGATGTCCCCCAGGTCTCCGGCCGGCTACTGCGCCGGCCCGCGCCTTGGCTTGGTCGCCACCACGCCCGCCTGTTCGAGCGTCTCGATCTCCGCCGCCGTGAAGCCGGCCTCGGCCAGCACCGCGTGGTTGTCCTCACCGAGGCCGGACGGGCCGCGCGCGATGCCTGCCGGCCAGGAGCCGTAGCGGAAGGGCGTGCCCTTGCCCGGCTGGCCATCCGGCGCCCGCAGGATCGCGGTGCCGGCCGCGAATTCCGGCGAGGCGGCCAGGCTCACGCCATCCCGGACCGGCGCTTCGCCGGCATCCCAGACCGCGCGCCAGCCATCGCCATCCGGCACCACCGCGTCACCGGCGGAAGCCGGGTCAGCATTGCCCTGGCGCGGCGTCGGCACGCCGGCGGCGGCGGCGATCAGTTCCTCGCCCAGCAGGAAGCTGGTCAGCTCCCGCTGCGACAGATCGATATGCCCGCCCTCCCCGGTCGCGTCGCGCCGCGCCAGCGCGGCGACGATCGCACCCGTCGCGAAAAGGCAGACGACCTGGTCCGGGTAGTTGATGTTGCGGCCGGTGATCTGCGGATCGCCGGCCGCCGGACCGGTCAGCGAGGCGAGGCCGCCGGTCGCTTCCAGGGTCGAGCCGAAGGAGACCATGTCGCGTTCCGGCCCATCTTCCCCCTGGGAGGAGATGCTGGCGATGACCAGCCGCGGGAAGCGCCGGCGCAGCATGTCCGGCGCCAGGCCGAAGCTGGCCAGCACACCGCGGCGGTAATTCTCCACCAGCACGTCCGCCGTCTCCAGCACGCGCATCAGCGCCGCCAGCCCGCGCGGATCCTTCAGGTCGAGGCAGAGCGAACGCTTGCCGCGATTGGTGAAATTGTAGAAGGGCGAGCGGTTCCACCAGTCGCTGTCGGCATCCGCCCCGGTCCAGTCGCGGAAGGGATCGAGCGCGCCCGGCCCTTCCACCTTCACGACATCGGCGCCGAGATCGAGCAGCAGCGCCGAACTGGCCGCGCCCGCGGTCAGCCAGCCGAGATCGACGACGCGAATGTCGGCCAGTGGCCCGCCGCGGCGCGATGCGCCGGCCTGCCGCGGGGTGGCCGCGCCGGCACCTTCCGGGGATTGCGGGATCTCACGCGGCATGACCGGTCTCCATCCATTGCGGCGCTTCGCCGTCGACGCGGATCGGCAGGCGCGGCGCGCCGTCCGGGCCGATGAAGCCGCGCGCGGCATGCTGCGGGTTGGTCAGCAATTCGCGCGGGCTCAGCACCGGCCCGATCGGGATGCGCTTCGCCTGCGCGGCGGCAGTGATCTCGGCCCGGGTGCGGGCCGCGAACCAGGGCGCCATCACCGCATTGAGCTCCGCCATATGCTCGCCGCGCGCACGCTGGGTGGCGAAGCGCGGCTCCGCCAGGCGCGGATCGCCGATCAGGTCGCGCAGCGGCGGCCAGTCCTTCGCCATGTAGACCAGGGCCACATGTCCGTCCTTGGCGCGCATGGTATGCCAGCCGCCGCGGCCTTCCTTGTCCTTGGCCGCCGCCGCGGCGCCGAGCAGCACCACCGTCGCCGCCGCCTTCCAGTTCAGCCAGCAGGCGGTATCGAACAGCGAGATGTCGGCGACGTCGCGCATCCGCGCGCGCAGCCCCGCCGCCATCGCGGTGAAGGCGGCGAGGCCGGCGGCATAGGCGGCCTGGTGACCGCCGAGCCGATGCGGCGCCTCCCCTTCCGGCTGCACCGCCGAGAGAATGCCGGAGAGCGCGAGCAGGCCGAGTTCGCTCATCGGCGGATCCTCGCCGGGGCCGAAGACGCTGATGCGCACGCGGAGCGCGGCGTCGGCGGCGATCACGGTATCCGCATCGCCGATCGCCGCATCGAAGCTGCCGGCCGCGTCACCGGCGACGCGGCCGGCGAGCAGGAAGCGCGCCAGCGCGCTCGACCCGTCCGGCAGCAGCGGCGGCAGGGCCGCCATGCTGTCGCCCCCGGGCGGGAGCGGCCGGATCACGGTGGCGCCGAACTGCGCCGCGAGCTTGCCGGCCATCGCGATCGCCAGCGCATGCGGGCGCTGCGGCGCGAAGGCGGAAAGATCCAGCACGCGGCGGCCGGCGAAGGGTGCGGTCATCGCAGCTACTCCCTATTCAGGCGTGATGCCGATGCGCTGCAGGGCCGGGCCCCAGAGCGCCGCATCGGCTTCCAGCGCCGCGGTCAGGGCGCGGCGGCCGAGGAAATCAGGTTCGAAGTCACGCTCCATCAGCAGCTGCCCGAAGGCCTGGTCCGCCATGACGTCGCGCGCCGCAGTCTCGAGGAGGGTGACATTCTCCTCCGGCGTCCGCGCCGGCACCGCCATGGTGTACCAGAGCTCCGCCGCATAGCCGGGCAGCGCCTCCGCGATCGCCGGCAGGTCGGGCCAGGCGCGGGCGCGGCGGGCGGCCGTGGTGGCCAGGGCACGCACCTTGCCTTCGCGAATGAAGGCCGAAACCGCGCTGGCGCTCGCGAACATCACCTCCACCTCGCCCGCCAGCAGGCCGGCGACGGACGGCCCGGTGCCGCGATAGGGCACATGGATGATACGGGTGCCGGCCATGTCGTCGAACAGCTCGGCGGCCAGGTGCTGCGAGGTGCCGGCGCCCGGCGTGCCGTGGTTCAGCTTACCCGGATTGGCACGGGCATAGGCGATGAACTCGGCCAGGTTCTGCGCCGGCACCGAAGGGTTCACCACCAGCAGCATGGTGGTGCTGGCGAAGCGCGCGACATGGATGAAGTCGCGCCGCCAGTCGAAGCCCGGGTTGCGGAACAACAGGTTGCTGATCGCGATGCCGTTGCCGGTGAAAAGCAGGGTGTGGCCATCGGTCGCCTGCGCGGCCACCGTGGCGCCGATATTGCCGCCGGCGCCGCCGCGATTCTCGATCACCACCGATTGCCGCAGCTTCTCGCCGAGCTGGCGCGCCACCAGCCGGCCGAGATTGTCGGTGCCGCCGCCCGGCGTATAGGGCACGACCATGCGCAGCGGCCGGCTCGGCCAGGCATCCGCACGGGCGGAGCCTGCCGCGAGCAGCGCCGGCAGGGCCAGCAGGGACCGGCGCCCGACG
>DASYDR010000412.1:0-3430 GCA_036499545.1 Roseomonas sp.
ATGATGCCGGCGCCTTCGACACGCCGGAGAGCTATTCCCTCGCGTTCCGCAGCTGGTACCGGCTGCTGCATCACGGCCTTGCCAAAGCGGGCGCGCGCATCGTCACCGTGTCCGACTTCTCGCGCCGGCGCCTCGTCACGCGGCTGGGCGTGGCACCGGAGCGCATCGCGGTGATGCGGGAGGGCGCGGATCATATCCTGCGCATCCCCGCCGACCCCGGGCTGCTGGAACGCCATGGCCTCAGCCCCGGCCGCTTCGCGCTCGTCGTCGGCAGCCGGGCGGCGCACAAGAATCTCGGCGCCCTGGCCGGTGCCGCGGCGCTGCTGGCGGCACGCGGCCTGAAACTGGTGGTTGCCGGCGCCATCGATCCCACGGTGTTCCGCACCGGCGCCGATGGCATCGCCTTTCCGGCGCGCCTCCTCGGCCGCGTCGAGGATGACGGGCTGCGCACGCTCTATGAGAACGCCGCCTGCCTGCTGTTCCCGTCGCGCTATGAAGGTTTCGGCCTGCCCCCGATCGAAGCCATGGCCTGCGGCTGCCCGGTGCTCGCCGCGCGGGGCCATGCCGTCGAGGAGATCTGCGGCGACGCGGCGCTCTGCTTCGACGGCGCCTCGCCCGCGGCCATCACGGCGGCGGTGACGCGCCTGCTGGACGAGCCGGGCCTGGCCACCGGACTCCGCGAGCGCGGCCTCGCGCGCGCCAGGGACTTGACCTGGGACGCCGCCTCGCGCGACCTCGCGGCCATCATCGAGGATCAGGCAGATCATGCGGGTGGCGATCGTCCATGAATGGTTGGAAAGCTATGCTGGTTCCGAACGCGTCCTGGAGCAGCTGCTAGCCTGCTGGCCGGACGCCGACCTCTTCGCCGTCTGCGACTTCATGCCTGAAGCCGATCGCGGCTTCCTGGGCGGCCGCCCGGTCCGCACCAGCTTCATCCAGCGCCTGCCCTTCGCCCGGAAGCGCTTCCGCTGGTACCTCGGCCTGATGCCGCTCGCGATCGAGCAGTTCGACCTGCATGGCTATGACCTCGTCATCTCCAGCCACCATGCCGTCGCCAAGGGCGTCATCACCGGCCCCGGCCAGCCGCATGTCAGCTACGTGCATTCCCCGATGCGCTATGCCTGGGACCTGCAGGCGCAGTATCTGCGCCAGGCCGGGCTCGAGCGCGGGCCGCGCGGCGCCTATACGCGCTGGCTGTTCCACCGGCTGCGCCTCTGGGACCGCAGCTCGGCCCAGAGCGTCGACACCATCGTGGCGAATTCCGCCTATATCGCGGAGCGCATTCGCAAGGTCTGGCGGCGGGACGCGCAGGTCCTGCATCCGCCGGTCGATATCGATGGCTTTCCCTTCCGTGCCGACAAGCCGGGCGCCTTCCTGGTGGTGTCGCGCTTCGTTCCCTACAAACGGGTCGATCTGGTGGTGCAAGCCTTCCGGCAGTTGCCGCAGCATCAGCTCGTCGTGGTCGGCGACGGGCCGGATGCCGCCACCGTGCGCGCCGCCGCCGCCGGCGCGCCGAACATCAGCTTCCGCGGCGCGACGCCGCAGGCCGAGCTGGTGTCGCTGATGCAACAGGCGCGCGCCTTCGTCTTCGCCGCGGAAGAGGATTTCGGCATCGCCATGGTGGAGGCGCAGGCTTGCGGCACGCCGGTCATCGCCTTCGGGCGCGGCGGCGCCCGCGACATCGTCCGGCCGGCGGGAATGGCGAAGCCGACCGGCCTGCTGTTCCAGGAACAGACAGCGGCAGCGATCGCCGCCGCCATCGAGGCTTTCGCAGCACTCTCGCCGGCGATCGCCCCGGAGGATTGCCGGGAGAATGCCCTGCGTTTCGGGCGGGAGCGCTTCCGCGCGGCGATGCAGGCCGTGGCGGCGGAGGCCCTGGGCAGCAGCCCGGCCACGGCCGTGGCGCCCTGAAGGCGCCGGTCAGAGCGTCAGGATGCGCCGCGGCGACAGGCGGCCACGCAGGACATCCCAGAGGGCGAGCATGTTGCCGCGTAGCCGGCCGCGCCGGTCGACCAGGCCTGGCCGGCGCAGGCTGCCGGCGAGGTTGGCGGCCAGGTTGCGCCCCATCAGGCGCAGCGCCCAGCCGCGGCTGACCGTTCCCTTGCGGATCAGGTAAAGCGGGTTCGCCATCTGGGAATAGCCGAACCGCAGGCCGGAGGAGCGGCCGCGCTTGCTGCCGAGATGAACGCCGCGGAGCGCGGGGCTGCTGATGATGCTGCCGTGGGATGCCAGTTGGCGGCAGAAATCCACATCCTCCTGCCAGCCATAGAGCGGCAGGTTCTCATCGAAGCGTATCCGGCCGCGCGAGACCGCTGCCATGCGCACGACCATGTTGCAGCCATAGGCGTTGTAGGCGGGCGTGGCGGGACCGTCCGCATCCGCGGCATCGTCCCGCGCCAGGATCGCCAACCCTTCCGCGACCGCCAGGCCGGGGCCGTGAATGCCATCCGCCAGGACCTTGCCGGTGGCGACGACCAGATCGGGCTGCGCCGTAAACAGGCGCTCGGTCTCCGCCAGGAAGGATGGGGCGGGCAGGAAGTCATCATCGAGGAAGATCATGACATCGGTGTCGGCGGCATGGTCCAGAATGGCGTTGCGCTGGGCGCAGGATCCGATGGGCCCCGGGATGATGCGCAAAGGCAGCCCGATGCCGGCCACGCCGTCCTCATCGACATCCTGCGGTGTCGCCGGGCAGACCAGCACCGCGTCGGCGGGGCGCGTCTGGCCCGCCAGATGCCGGAGCGTCTCGGACAGCACCTCGCGCCGGCCGGCCGTCGCTATGCCGATGCTGATCTTCATCTCAGCCTGCTCCGCTCGCGGCCACTTCTAACAGGAGAAATTCGATTTTCGCATATATCGAAGAAACCTACTGCGCCGCAGTAAATAGATCGGGACTGCCTTTCGGTAAAATGATCTTCTTCTATTATAGTAATTTAGCTCGTCTGCGCTTTTTCCCGGATCAAATATCTTGGCGTAAGCACTCAATCCTGGATTATTCTCTATGATATAGGGGTAGGAAGCCAGAAACTTGTTTCCCCAAGGCGGTCCATCATATGCCCACGGCTTTCCGCCGCCGGTGAAATGAAGAAGCGCCGGATTCGCATCGCCGAGCACATTCAGCAGATAATAGTCACTAATAAAATTATAGAGAGGCGACAATACCTCTCTACGACCCGCAAATACCGCATTTAACGCACTCTGATCATGATAAGCACAAATTTGCGAATTCTTCAGAAAGAACTCCAGCGCCTTCGGAAACATATCATCCATTGTCTCACGCTGCAGTGCCAGAACACCACAGTTAAAATAATCAAAATCCGACGACAAGCCTAGATTGCGCTTATATTCCTTTACTTTCTTCCTCTTAAGGTGATAGCCGAGCCACATATTATCATTTGCGGCGAGAATTTTCCCAGCCTGCACCGTATGC
>DASYDR010000413.1:0-7328 GCA_036499545.1 Roseomonas sp.
CTCGGCCAATACCGATGCCGCGACCGGAAGGCGGGGCGAGGTGGTGGTGGCCGGCACCGGCGGCGCGGTGGTCATCGAAGGCCAGGTGGAAGCGCGCGGCGTCGCGGCCGGGCAGCGCGGCGGCACGGTGGAGGTGGTGGCGGACCGGGTCCAGGCCACGGCCACGGCACGCGTCGATGCCTCCGGGACAGCAGGCGGCGGCGAGATCGCCTTCGGCACCACGCGGCAGGGGTCGGCCGCGCCGCGCCGCGCCAGCCAGACCAGCGTCGCGGCAGGTGCCGCGTTGCGCGCGGATGCGACCGTGCTCGGCCAGGGCGGCCGCGTTGAGGTGAATTCCACGGATCGCACCGACTATGCCGGTGCCACTTCCGCGCGCGGTGGGCCGCAGGGCGGCGATGGTGGCTTTATCGAGGTCTCGGGCAAGAACACCCTGCGGATCACCGGTGGCACGCTGGATCCGGGCGCGCCAGCCGGACGGCCCGGTCAGGTGTTGCTGGACCCCTTGGTCGCCGTCATCGGCAATGCCGGGGATCCACCCGGTGACGCGGATAACTTCATCGACGTCGCCACCATCAACAGCATCACCGCCCCCCTGACCGTGCAGGCGGACAACCGGATCGACGTCAATGCCGCCATCAATATTCTCGATGGCGATGGCAGCCTGACACTGACGACCGGCGGTGCGCTGAACGTCAATGCCTCGATCCGCCAGCAATACAACGTATTGACGCTGATCGCCGGTGACGCGCTGAATATCAACGCGCCGGTCACATCCGATTTCGGTAACCTGTTCCTGCGCGCGACCTCCCCGGCGGGCGCCGTCACCATCGGCGGAGCCCTGCGGGCAGATGGCGGAACGCTGGATATCCGCGCCGGCGGCAACATCACGTTCAACAGCACGGCGGATGCCGCGAGCCTCGTGGTTCTGGCAGGCGGCAGCATCACGGTAAACGCGCCTCTCTCGGCCAACTATAACGCCACGCTTCGTGGTGGGGGCGATATGTTGCTGGCGGCGGGGTCCGATCCCAACGTCGCGGATCCCTTCGGCAGCTATGGCGGCGATATGACGGCGGGCATCCAGCTTCATGCCGCGCTGAGCGCCATCCGCACCTTGCAGACCGATCCCCCATCGCCGCCCTCGGGCCTCATACGCCTGCAGGCCGGGACTGGTGGTATCACCCAGTCGGGCACCGACGCCGCTCTTCTGGCGGCCCAGCTGCAGGTGAACACCACCGGTGATGCGCTGCTGACCGGCGGCAAGAACGCTGTCGACACGCTCGGCACCTCCAATGTCACCGGCAACCTCAGCTTCGCTGCGGCACCCTTCACGGTTGGCTCCTCCACGATCAACCTGGCCGGCGCGATCAATGTCGGCGGCACCCTGGACGTCACGACGAATGGGGCCAGCCTCGTTCAGAATGACGGCTCGGTCATCACCGCCGCCCGGCTCAATGCCGCCGTGACCGGCGGCAGCGGCATTACGCTCGACGGCGCGAACCAGGTGGCGACGCTTGGCACGCTGACCGCGCCGAGCACGATCAGCTTCACCAACGCCACCTCCCTGGTCGTGGATGGCGCGGTGCGGGTCATCGCCCCCCAGATCCGCATCATCCGGCTGACCGTCACCTCCGGCGACCTGACGCTCGCCGGAACCATCGACGCCTCTCAGGGCGGAGACACCGGCTTCGGCTTCGGCTCCCTCACCCTGAACGTCGCCGGCAATACGGTGCAGACCGGCGGGCAGGTGCTGGCCGGGCAATTCCAGTTCACCGCCGGCGGCGCCATGCGTCTCGATGGCGGAGCGAATGCGATCGGCGTCCTGGCGTCATCCTCGGCCGGGGGCGATTTCGTCCTCGACAATGGCAGCAATGACCTCGAGGTCTTCGGCGTGGTCACGGCGGCCAATATCGGCATCCGCACCGGCGGCCAGTTGATGATCGCCGGCGGTGAATCGACGCTGGCCGGCGCGGTGTTCGGTCTGGATGCCGGCACGGGCCAGGTGTCCCTGCTCGTCAACGACCTTGTCCTCAGCGGCGACGGTACGCTGATCTCCGGCGGCCTGGTGGAGATCGCGCCCTTCACGCCGCGCCCGGTCCAGATCGGCGTCCCGGCCGACCAGCCCGTGCCCGACGGCATCTTCGGGCTCAGCGCCCTCCAGCTCACCGGCATCGCCGCCAGCGATACGCTGCGCATCGGCGGCGCGACCTTCAACGGCGCCCTGACCACCACCGCCACCAGCGTCGAGGTCGTCGCCCCCCTGCAGCTGCCCGTCCGGCTCGATCTGCGCAGCCTCGGCACCATCACCCAGCGGCCGGACGCGCCACTCAATGTGCTCGCCCTGTCCGGCGCCGCCGGTACCTCCGTGACGCTGACCAATCCCGACAACAGCATCGGCCATATCGATGATTTCTCCGCCGGCACCGACTTCGCCCTGACGGCGCAATCGGTCAACCTTCGCGGCGCCGTCTCCGCCGGCGCGACCATGACCCTGACCTCCGCCACCGGCATCCAGAATGAGGGGAACGGCAGCGTCGCGGCGGGCAAGTTGCATCTGCTGGCGCAGAATGGCTCGGTCAATCTCAGCGGCGCCAACCAGATCACCCGGCTCGGCGCCAGTTCCTCCACCGGGGATTTCATCCTGGTCAATGCCGGGCCGCAGATCGAGATCCCGGCCGGCGAAATCGTGCAGGCGCCCGGCACCGGATCCATCACCGCGACCACGGGGGCCATCCTCGTCAACGGGACCATCCGCACGGCGCGGCTGACGCTCGCGGCGCCGTCCGGGACGGTCACGGTGAACGGCCATTCCGCCATCGCCTTCAATGGCCAATTGGCGCTCCAGGCCCAGCAGGTTGCCGTCGACGGGCTGATCGCCGGCAGCACCGGCATCACCGTGGATGCCGCGCAGAGCGCGAGTTTCGCCGGCATCGCCGATACGCCGGATCTCCGGATCACCACGCCTTCCGTCAGTTTCGCGGATTTCAATGCCACCGCGGCGGCGGTGCGGCTGCTGCTCGGCGGCGGCGGCACCGCGACCGGCGCCATCGATGCCGGTACGCTGGATGTCGCGGACGGCGCGGGCGCGACGCTGACCGGTACCATCGCGGGCATCGCCGACGGGCCGGCGGCGGCGCGCGGCACCCGCAGCGCCGGCGGCGTCACGCTCGGCGATCCGCCACCCGACCGCTTCAGCTTCCTGTTCAATGATTGCCCGATCGGCGCCGCATCCTGCGCACGGCCGCAGCCGCCGATCGAGCCCGAAGCGCCATCGCTGCTTCCTGACCTTCCCATATTCACGGTCGCCGACAATCCCCACGGCGTGCTGGATGCGATCGATCCCGCAGGCCAGCCGCCCGCCAATCCGCTGGTGACGATCCCGACACTGCCGCTGACGACCCAACCCGGCCGCGACACCACCGAGGATCGCGAGTTGGCGCCCCCCAATGTCCGCGCGGAGGATTTTTGAGCATGCGCCGGCCCCTCCCCGCCCTCGCCCTGCTGACCGTGCTCGGCGCCTGCAGCCGGCCGCCCGACAGCGCCTTCGTCCCGGTCGCCTCCGGCGGCAGCCTGGTCGAGGTCGGCAAGAGCGCCGCCAATGAAGATTGCCGCATGGCGCGCAGCAATGACGGCGGCGATATCTGGTGCGGCGCCTGGGAAACGCCGGCGGTGCGCATCCGCCGCGGCATCGGCGCGACCGCGATGGACGCCGCGACCCAGGCGCGGGAAAGCCTGGCCGCGCGGCTGGATTGCGCCGCGCCGCGCCGCACCACGGCGCTTGGCGCGGAAGCCGCGCTCCTCGATTGCCGCCGCCGCCAGGGCGGCTGGCCGGCCTTCGTGCTCGCGTCCGGCGGTGGCGGCCAGGTCTGGCTGGCCGAAGGTGTCCTGCCCGCGCTGCCTGCCGCCGAGCGCGGCATGGCCATGCTCTCCGGCCGCGCCTCCGGCACCGGCACCCCGCTCTCGTCCGATGCCATCGCGCTGATGGCCCAGCGCCTGGCCCGGGAAGCCTTCTCGACCGGTGATATCGGCCAGTTCGACGCGCTGATGTCGATCGGGCGCGACGCGAACCAGGCCGAGCGCTTCGCCGCAGCCGAGACCGCCTATCGCGCAGCACTCGGCCTGCAGGAACGGGTGCTCGGCGCCAATCAACCGGATACCTTCCAGCCGCTGGTGCTGCTGGCGCTGCAGATCTCGAACCAGGGCCGCCATGCGGAGGCGGAGGCGCTGTTCCGCCGCGCCGATGCGCTGGCCTCCCGCGCCTCGGATCCGCTGTCGCCCGCCCTGCTGCTGCATTACCGTGGCCTGGCGGAAGCCAATCGCGGCCGCACCGATCCGGCACTCGCCGCGCTGACGCGCAGCGGCGCGCTCTATGCCAGCTACCTGCCGCCGGAGCTGCAGGCGGGCGGCGCGGCACTGCCGGTGGACCGCGGCACCGCGCTGGCGCCGCTGCTCGTCGCGCGCGACGTGGTACCGAACCCGCTGGCGCAGCGCGCGACCGTGGGCCTGATCGAATCGAAGCGCAACGCCGCCGCCATCCTGCGCGCCGCCGGCCGTATCGATGAGGCGGAACTTCGCAATGCCGAAGCGCTGCGCATCGCGAACGCGGTGCCCGGGCTGAACGGCGCCAACCTGATCGCGGCGCGGCTGCAGCGCACCAGCGGCGCGCTGGCCGCCGGCAGCGGCCGCAGCGGCGCCGCGGACCGCAGCTTCGCCGCCTCGGCGCGGCGCTTCGCGCTCGGCGTCCCCCGCTCCCGCCCCTATGCGGAAACGCTGCTGCTGCGCGCCGCCGCACTCGGCCCCGAATCCGGCGAGACCGCCGGCGTCTGCCGGGAAGCGGTTGCCGTCCTGCGCTCGCTGCGCGAAGGCATCGACCCGCGCCGCATCGCGCCTTGCGTCGATGCCTTCATCGCCGCCGGCCCGACCGATCAGACGCTGCTCGCCGAAGCCTTCGAAGCCGCGCAGCTCGGCCAGGGCACGGTGACCACCACCCAGATCGGCCGCGCCGCCGCGCGTCTTTCGGAAAGCGCCCGCAACCCGGCGGTCGCCACCGCCTTCCAGCGCCGTGAAACCGCGGAGCGGGCACTCGCCGCCCGTTACCGCGAACGCGACGACGCCATCGCCGCCGGCACGGCGCGCGGCGATCTCGCCGCCCTCGACGCCGCGATCGGCACCGCCGAGGGTGAGGCCGTCGACGCCGATGCGGCGCTGCAATCGGCGGCCCCCGGCTTCGCGCAGCTGGTGCAATCGTCCGCCACCACGGCCGAGACCATGGCGGCAATGCGCCCCGGTGAGGCCCTGTTGCTGCTGACCCAGCCGACCGACCGGCGCGGCTGGAGCTTCTGGCTGAAGGATGGCCGCATCGCCGCGGCCCGCATCGGCGCCGATACCGCCGAGATCGGCCGCCTGGTCGCCCGTATCCGCGCCGGCGTCGAGGATGGCAGTGGCACCAAGCCCTTCGATGCCGCCGCGGCCTATGCGCTCTGGCAGGCGGTGATCGGCGTCCACGGGCCGCAGGCCGGCCAGGCCGGCGCACTGCTGGTGGTGGCCGATGGTGCGCTGCTCAGCCTGCCCTTCCCGGTGCTGGTGACGGCGCCGCCGCCGCAGCCGCGGAGCCATGAAGGCGCCCGCTTCCTGCTGGAGGCGATGCCGACCACCCACCTGCCCTCCCCCGCCAGCCTGGTATCGCTGCGCCGCGCCGGCCCGTCGACCGCGGCACGCGCCTGGGTCGGCTATGGCGCGCCACGCCCGATCCCGGCCGGCTATGCCGCGCGCAGCTTTCCCGCCGCCCCGCAATGCGGGCAGGGGCTGGCCTCCCTGGCGGCGCTGCCGGGGGCGGAGCTAGAGCTGCGGGTCGCCAGCGAAATCACCGGCGCCGGCGCCGGTGAACGTCACACCGGGGCGGCCTTCACCCTGGCCGCCCTGCAACATGCTTCGTTGCGCGACTACCGGGTGGTGCATTTCGCGACCCATGGCGTGCTGCCCTCCGACCTCGCCTGCCTGTCGGAGCCGGCGATCATCGCCTCCACGGCGCCGAACGGGCCGGATGCCAGCCAAGCGCTGCTGACCGCGGGGACGGTCATCAATCTCGACCTCAATGCCGATCTGGTGATGCTCTCGGCCTGCAATTCCGGCGGCGGCGCGGCGGCGGGCGAAAGCCTCTCCACCCTCGCGCGCAGCTTCTTCTTCGCTGGCGCCCGCGGGCTGCTGCTGACGCATTGGTACGTGAACGACATCGCCGCGGCGCGCATCGGCGCCGTGATGCTGCTCAACATGCGCAACGGCGACGGCAGCGCCGAGGCGCTGCAGAAGGCCCAGCTCGGCGTCTACCAGTTGCGGGGCGGCTCCCACCCCGCCTTCTGGGCGCCCTTCGCCCTGATGGGGCCGGGCCGGACGGTGGACCGTACCCGGACCGCCAGCGCCGGGACCCCGGCGCGGCTTTAGCGCGTGATCGGTCGAGGTGGGCTCACCGAAAGCAGGATGCGTGAGCTCCTGCGAACGCGCCCTGCTCCAGGGCCGAGGGGTCAGGCTGCCGGCACGGCTTCCGCCTGCCGGTCGAGATGCGCGGCGAGGCCCGGCTCGAGCCGGAGGCGATGCGCCAGCGTGTCCAGCCAGGCACGCTCGGCCGCCTGATCCGGATCGATGGACAGCCGCGCGGCGAGATAGAGTTCCGCCCCCTGTTCCGGCGTGGCCGCGGCCGCGGCGATGTCCGTGACGCTGACCGGCTGGTCGATCAGATCGAAAAGGCAGGCTTTGGCTTCGGCGTCGAAACCAAGCCGCTCGACCTGGCCGACGATCCGGTTGCGCTCCTCCGCATCGACATGGCCGTCAGCGCGAGCCGCGCCGACCATGGCGCGCATCAACGCCAGCTCGAAAGGCTTCCCGTCGGCAGCCGGGGCGGCGGAGGGCAGGAAGACAGGCGTCACCTGCGACACCTCCTGCGGGGCCGCCAGCGGGGCATCGGCCGGAGCGCGGCCCTGCTGCCAATTCTGGTAGGCCCGGTGCGCCAGCGCACCCAGCACGGCAGCCCCGCCATAGCCAAGGGCGCCGCCCGCGAACTTCCGCGCCTTCTTGCTGCCAAGCAGCAAGGCGATGACCCCACCGGCCGCGGCGCCACCCGCCAGGCCGCCGAGCCCGCCGCCGGACATCGCCTGGCGACCGCTCTCGGCGATGCCGCCGGCGGCGCCGGCGGCCCCTTGTCCGAGGAAACGCTCGAGGAGGGATTTGGCGTCAATCATGGCGCAGGAAGTCGGGAAGGCCCTGCCCGATGTCAACCGCCGACGCGCGAAGCTTGCCAAACCCCCCGCTTCGGGGCATGGACCCGCGAGGATTCC
>DASYDR010000414.1:0-20348 GCA_036499545.1 Roseomonas sp.
CCTGTAACCTGACCCCGGACCTCCGTGCCGGATGAACACGGCGTCATGCAGGCGCGCGAGGATCCTGTTCCGCGGCGCGCAGCACCGCGCCGCCCAGCACGCGGGTGCCGAGCAGGAAGTCGGCACGCTCCATCGCCTCGCGCGGGTTGTGGCTGCCGTTCGCGTTGCGCACCAAGGTGACGGAGGCCGGAATGCCGGCCAGGTGGAACATCGCCGCGTCATGCCCGACAGTCGCGAGCCGCATCGCGCCGATGCCGAGCGCCCGCGCCGATTCCTCCACCGCCGCCGCCAGGGCCGGGTCGAGATGCGAAGGCGCCGAGCCGAAGCGCGCCCCCATTTCCCAGCGGATGCCGCGACGCTGGGCAATGGTGGCGAGCAGGCGGGCCAGCAGCGCATCCGCCTCCTCCAGCACGTCTTCCCGGATCGAGCCAAAATTGAAGCTGAAGCGGGCCTCGCCCGGCACCTTGGTCATGGCATGCGCGGCCGGATCGGTGCCGATCTTGCCCATGGTGAAGACGGCGGAGGGATCACGCTTCTCCACCTCCTCCCAGAATTTCTCGAATTCCAGTGCGAGTTCCGCCACCGCCATCACCGCGTCGTGGCGGAAGGCGCGCGGCAGCGCGGCGGAATGACCGTATTCGCCGAGGCAGCGTGCTTCCGGGTAGCGGATATTGCCGCGGCAGTCGCTGGCGACGGCGACCGGCAGGTCGTTCGCGATCAGCAGCGGGCCCTGCTCGATATGCAGTTCGAAGAAGCCGGCGACGGTGTCGCGGGAGATCGGCAGCACCGGCGCATCGGCATAGCCGAGCGCATCCAGATGCGTCTGCAGCGCGACGCCGCTGTCGATGCGCGGCAGCGGGCCGATCTCCGCCAGGGTCGAATGGCCGAGCATCAGCCGGCTGCCCACATAGGCGGTGCCGAACCAGGGGCTCTCCTCCCCCCGCATCGCGACCGCGCGGATGCCGCGCCGATGCCCGCCGGTGCGCAACGCCGCCGCGGCGATCGAGAGCGAGGCCATGGCGCCGGCGAGCCCGTCGTAATTGCCGCCGCCCGGCACGGAATCGAGATGGGAGCCGGTCATGATCGGCTTGGCGTCCGGATCGCTGCCGGGCACCAGCACATGCAGGTTGCCGAAACGGTCGGGCTGCAGCGCGAGGCCGTGCCTGGCGGCGAATTCCGTCACCATCGCCGCCGCGATCTGCTCGCCTTCGCCGTAGCAGGCGCGGGTGATGCCGGCTTCGGGCGTGCCGGTGCGGCGGCCGATCGCCTCCATGACCTCCCAGGCGTCGCCTGCGATCTCGCTCAGCGCCGTGTCGAAACCCATGCCGATCCCCCCCGGACATTACCGCCCTGCGCGAGCATCACCCGCTTTGCGGCCCCTGCGAAGGGTCTGTTGTCAGGCAGGCAGCGCCGCGCGCCAGACGCGGTCCCGCCCGGACGGGCGGCGGTGCAGGCGACGGTCGAGCAGGCTGCGCGCCCGCGGCACCTCCCCATCGCGCATCAGCGCGACCAGCAACGTGTCCTCGATCACCTCGCGCTGGGCATGGCTGCCGCCGATCCGCACGACCGCGTCCGCCACCGGCGCCAGCGCCCGGGCGCAGCCGGCATGGTCGCCCGCCGCGAAGGCCTGCAGCCCCTGCCGGATCGCCGGCACCACCTCCCCCGCCACCGTCGCCTCGGCCTCGGCATCGGCATCGGCCCCGTGCTGGCCGGTGGCCGCGGCGAGCATGGCCAGATGCACCTCGACGAAGGCATGGCCGCCCCTCGGGAAGGCCTGCTCGGCATAGCCGGCGACCTCCTCCCAGGCCGACCGCGGCACCACATGGCCATGGACCAGCAGCCGCCAGAGGAAGGACGCGCAATCCGTCACCGTGTTGATCGGCACCGCCCGCGTGACGGCCGGCCGCACATGGCCGGTATAAACCGCGAGCGCCCGCGCCACGTCGCCTTCATCCAGCGCCGCCAGGGCCTGGTGCCAGGCGATATGGCTGTAGAGAATGCCGGCCCGGCCGTAATCCGGCAGCCAATCCGTGATCAGCGCGTCGGCCTCGCTCGCCGAGCCATCCTCGAACATCGCATGCGCCAGGGCGTGCGCGGCATTGGCATTGCGCCGGCGCAGATCGAAGGCGCGCTGCACCAGCGCCCGGCCGCCGGCGACATCGCCATTCTCGATCCGCGACCAGCCGCGATAAGTCAGGAACCACCAGTCGTCGCCGTAATGGCGGGCATGACGCTCGCAGAGATCGACGCGGGCCTGGTCGTGGTCCATGGAACCGGAGAAGGCGAGCAGACCGAAGGCACCCAGCGGCAGCGACAGGATCAGGGCGTCCCGCGGCCAGGCCTCGAGATGCACCAGCGCCGCCTGCAGCGCGCGCGCAGGCTGGCCTTCGACGACGGCGCCCAGGATCGCGACATGGCCCCGCTCGCGCAGGGTGACGTGCGGCCCCGCTGCGGCACGGGCCAGCGCGATCGCGGCGCGGGCCTGCATCGCCTCGCCGCGGATGGCATGCAGCCGGGCGCGCGCGGCATGCGCCAGGGCGAAACGCGGATCGGCGGCGATCGCGGAATCGAGTGCCTCCGCCGCGCCAGGCCAGGTGGCGAGCAGCAGGTCGATGCCATCGCGGTACAAGGCCGCGGCCACTGCCGATGTCGTCGACAGGTCCAGGCCGTAGCGGTCGCGATGCGTCGGCATGAGAGGCTCCGTGCGGTCTTCCGCCGGCCGGCGACGATGCCGGCCCACCCGTTCGATCAGTAGCAGCCGCGCGGCGCAGCCGGCGAACCTCTCCCGCGGGAGGGCTCGCCGGTTCACCGTGGCTCAGCGCGCCTCGATGCCGCGCGGTGTCGCGGTGAGGGTGCTCATGACGCAGATATTGACGCTCATGACCTCCGCATGCTCGCCCGATGCCCAGACCACGCGGAAATCGTGCGGGCCGGGGCGCCCCGTGTCGAACATGATCTGCCGCCCATTCGGCAGCACGTCCTGGCCGAGCCGGTCCTGACCCCAGTTGGGATTGCTCGATGGTCCGAAATAGAACTCGTTCACCTGGGAACCCGAGCGGTTCACCAACGTGAACCGCGTATCGCATTGCGCGAATGCAGGCGTCGCCATCCCGAGCGCCAGGCCGGCGGCCAGTAGAATTCTACGCATATCCATCTCCTGCTGGGCACGCCGGCGGCTCCGGCGATGAGGGGATCATCCCTGGCTTCCGTCGCGGCAGCATCGCGGCGCACGGCCCCTCGTGTCGCGTCTGTCGCGCGAGATATTATCCAGGCATCACAACCATCACGCGCAACACACCCGATCCTTCGTAGAACAACGCGACGATCAGCACCGGCAATGCATGCAATGGGCCACAAACGACGCAAAAATGGACGTTCTGGACTTACCGCTGTGCCCAGGCTCTGCCATGCTCGTATCGATCGAATATCGTGATGGCGAAGAGGTGCCTGGATGCCCGTTCAATTGGGTCGCCGTGCATGAGCACATCAAAGCGCATCGCGCTCGTCGAGGACGATCCGGTACAGCGCAATATCGTGGCCGAGTACCTGGCCCAGCACGGGCTGCGCCCCGCCGCCTTTGCCAGCGCCCGCGATTTCCGCCGTGTCCATGCCGACACGCTGCCCGACCTCGCGCTGGTCGATGTGCATCTGAGCGACGGTGAGGACGGCTTCGCCCTGGCGCGCTGGGCGCGGGCGCGATCGACGCGCATGGGCATCATCATGCTGACGGCGGCGGGCGACGTGGTCGACCGCGTCGCCGGTCTGGAATCAGGCGCCGACGACTATGTCACCAAGCCTTTCGAGCCGCGCGAGCTGCTGGCGCGGGTGCGCGCCCTGCTGCGGCGTTCGACGGATGCGCCGGCGCCGCCCGCCCTGCAGGCGGAATACCGG
Source organism: Roseomonas sp. (assembly GCA_036499545.1). Classification (GTDB taxonomy): domain Bacteria; phylum Pseudomonadota; class Alphaproteobacteria; order Acetobacterales; family Acetobacteraceae; genus Plastoroseomonas. The sequence continues at coordinate 3,892 of DASYDR010000414.1, forward strand.
GTCGGGACCGCGCGTCTCGATCTCGAGCGCCGCATCCTCATCCTCGCGACCGGTGCCGAGGACCCGCTGACCGCGAGCGAATTCGATCTGCTGGCACTGCTGGTGCAGCATCCGAACCGGCCGCTGACCCGCGAATGGCTGCTGGAGCAGGCGGCGCACCGCGAGGCCGAGGCGTTCGATCGCGCCATCGACAACCGCATCATGCGGCTGCGCCGCAAGATCGAAGCCGACCCCGCCAAGCCCGAGGCGCTGAAATCGGTGCGCGGCGTCGGCTACATGTTCGTCCCGCCGGCGGACTGATATCCGGCGGTATGGAGGCCGAAGGCGGGGCGCGCCACGGCCAGCGTATCCGCCAGCAGCTTCGGCAGCGTCGCGATGGCGGCGTCCGCCGCCGCCGCATCGCCGCCGCGGGCCGCGGTCTCCAGCGCCTGCGCCGCCTCCGCCAGCAGCCGCGCCCCCACCATGCGTGCCGCGCCCTTCAGGCGATGCGCCAGTTCCGCCTGGCGCGATGCGGGCAGCAGGCCGATCTCGGCGATATCCGCCGTCGCCTGCTGGGCGAAGCCTTCCAGGATGCCGAGCAGCCTGTCCTGCTGCTGGCCGAACAGGCCGCGCAGCGCTTCCGGATCGAACAGCGCACCGCCGGCGGCCTCGCCCTCCGCCAGGCTCGGCAGGAAGCGGCGCAGGATGCGGGACAGCCCCTCGAGCGAGACCGGCTTGGCCAGGAAGCCATCCATGCCCGCGGCGTAGCAACGCTCCGCCTCCCCCTTCAACGCATTGGCGGTGACGGCGATCAGCGTCGTCCGCGGCAGCCGCGTCCGCTGTTCCTCCGCCCGGATCGCACGGGCGAGCTCGAAGCCATCCATCACCGGCATGTGGATGTCGAGCAGCACGGTCTCGAACCGCTCCTGCCGCCAGCGCGCCAACGCCTTCTGCCCGTCGGTGACGGCCACCGCGGCGATGCCGAGCAGGCCGAGCTGGGCGCTGATCACTTCCAGATTCGTGGGGTGATCGTCGACGATCAGAACGCGTGCCGTGGCGCCGTTCATCGCCGGCATCACATCGGGCCGGCTCGGCTCGGGCGTGAGGCTGCGCGGCGCGGCCGTGGTGGCCAGCCGCAGCGTGACCGTGAAGCGGCTGCCGCGCCCGGGCGTGCTGTCGACCGTGACACCGCCATCCATCAGCTCCGCCAGCCGCCGCACGATGGACAGGCCGAGGCCGGTGCCGCCGAAGCGCCGCGTGGTGGAACTGTCCGCCTGGGTGAAGGGCTGGAACAGCCGCGCGGTGGTCTCCGCATCCATGCCGACGCCGCTATCCTCGACCGTCAGGACGATCAGCGCGCGATCGCCATCCGGCCGCGATTCCGCGGTGATGCGCACGAAGCCGCGTTCGGTGAACTTCAGCGCATTGCCCACCAGGTTGAACAGGATCTGCCGCACCCGGGTCGGATCGCCTTCGAAGAAATCCGGGCCGGTGCCCGGCCGGGTCGCGAACAATGCCAGGCCGCGGCGGCTGGCTTCCGGCGTCAGCGTCTCGACCGTGCCTTCGACGATACCGGCGAGGCTGAAGGGCAGCATCTCCATCTCCAGCCGGCCGGCCTCGATCTTCGAGAAATCGAGGACGTCGTCGATGATCCGCAGCAGGGAATGCGCGCTCTCGCGCATCACCGTGACACTGCGCGCCTGTTCCGGACGCAGCTCCGAGCGGCTGAGCACCTCCAGCATGCCGAGCACGCCGTTCATCGGCGTCCGGATCTCGTGGCTCATCGCCGCCAGGAAGGCGGCCTTGGCGCGGCCGGCGGCTTCCGCCGCATCACGCTCGTGGCGCAACGCCTCCTCGTTCCGCTTCAGCTCCGTGATGTCGCGGGCATGGCCGATGACGCGGCCGCGGGAGATCGGCGAATAGGTAAACTCCACCCAGACGCCATGCGGCGTACGGCGGGTGTAGCGCAGCGGCCGACCGGAATAGATGACCTCGATGCGGTCGCGGACGGTCGCGTCCTCATCCTGCTCGAAGCCGAAATCGCCGCGACGATAGAGCCAGCGCAGCCCATCCTCCAGCGTGCTGCCCTGATTGAAGAGCTGCTCCGGCATGCCGAGGATGTCGCGGTAGCGGTCATTGGCCAGCAGCACCTCCCCCTTCGGCCCGAACAGCACGACCATGGAATCCATGCTGTCGAGCACTTCGCGCAGCAGGGTGCGCTCGGCCGCCAGTTCCGCCTCCCGGCGCTTCAGTTCGGTGATGTCGCGGTAGAAGGCCAGCAGCCCGTTATCGGGCAGCGGGATCATGTTGAAATCGATCCAGTAGCCGCCGGCAGTCTCCCGCTCATAGCGGTTGCCGCCTGGCTTGCGCATGCGGCCGACACGCTCCGCCACCAGCGCCTCCAGCGCGGCGGGATCTTCGGGCGGCGGCCCGAAATCGCCGCGCTGCACCTGGAAGCGGATGATGTCGACGCCGCTCGCCCCGGGATAGGCGATGTCGGTGGAGAAGTTCTGGAACTCCATCAGCCGGCGATTGGCGGTGCGCCAACGGAAGTCGCTGTCGAACAGCATCACGCCATCCGGCAGGTTGCCGATGATGGTCGAGAGCACTTCCCGCTCCTCGGCGAGCTGCAGCTCGATCTCGCGCGCCCGCGTCGTGTCGCGACAGATCGCGAGCCGCCCGTCATCGGGTGCCGGCAGCACGACGAGTTCGAAATGCCGTCCGTCGCCGGCCCGCCAGGTGAAGCTGGCGCGGCCGGTTGCCCGGAAGGCCGCCATGAAGCCTTCGGCCGCCTGGTCGTCCAGCAGCCCGGCCCCGCGCATGACATCGACCTGCGCCGCCAGCGGCAGGCCCGGGACCGCGGTCTCCGGCGGCAATCCGAACAGGGCGTCCATGCTGACATTGGACAGGCAGCGCCGCAGGTCCCGGTCATGGAAGGCGACGCCCGCCTGCAGGCCTCGCAGCAGGGCGGGGAACAGGGCGGCGGCCGCCTCCGGCGGGATGGCGGCTTCGGGAAGCTCGGACATGCGCCGGAGGTATCACGCGCCTGTCGCGCGGTCTGTCGCGTCTGTCGCGCGACCGACGCGACCGACGCGACCGACGACAGGCCCTGGCACGATCCTGCCGCGACAGGGCGGCCGCATGATGCCCTCACCGCCGGGGCAGCCGGCACCGCCAGGAGATCGAGATCATGCGCCAGCTCATCGCCGCCGCCATCGTCGCTTTCGCGCTGTCCATCACCGGCCAAGCCCATGCCGGCCTGCGGGTCACCGCCGACATGCAGAGCCCGCTGGCCATCACCGCGCTCGACACCGCCGGCACCGACCGCCACCAGTTGGCCTCCGCCGAGTGATCCACGGCCGCCCGTGCCGGCCCGCCCGAAGGGGGTGCGCGGGGCGCCTGCCACCTGTTAGCCTGGACCCAAGAGGCCGTGCGCAGCGACGCCTGGCCCGATGAGGAGACAGTCCAGGATGCTACGCCGTACGCTTCTGCAGGCCGCCGCCGGTGCCCCTGCCCTCCTCGCCGCGCCGGGCCTGTTGCGCGCGCAGGAATTCACCCAGCCCTTCCGCATGATCGTGCCCAACGCGCCGGGCGGCACCAGCGACATCTTGGCGCGGCTGATCGCGCCATCCCTGACCCAGCGGCTGGGCCAGAATGTGGTGGTGGAAAACCGGGCCGGCGCCGGCGGCAATATCGGTGCCGATTTCGTCGCCAAGAGCCGCCCGGACGGCGCCACCATGCTGGTGCTCGACGTCTCGGTGCTGGCGACCAACCCCTTCCTGTTCCAGCGCATGCCCTTCGATGTCGGGCGTGACCTGGCGCCGGTGCAGATGCTGATCTACGCGCCCTACATCCTGGCGGTGAACAACAGCCTGCCGGTGCAGGATGCAGCGAGCCTGGTCGATTACGCCAAGCGCAACCCGGGGCGCCTGAACGCCGCCAATTCCGGTACCGGCACGCTGTCCCACCTGGCGGCGCTGTCGCTGGCCTCGGCCTGGGGGACGGAGATGACCTCGGTCCCCTATCGCGGCGGCGCGCCCGCGCTGATGGCCCTGGTGACCAGCGAGGCCAACCTGACCCTGGCCGGCGCCACCCAATCCATGCCCTTCGTGGTGCAGAACCAGATGCGCGGCATCGCCGTGACCGGCCAGCACCGCTTCCCGAACCTGCCCAACCTGCCGACCTTCCATGAGCTGGGCTGGCCGGAGCCGGATGCCGGCACCTGGCAGGGCCTGCTGGTGCAGGGCCAGACGCCGCCCGCGGTGATCGCGCGGCTGGAGCGGGAGATCGCCGCGGTCCTGAACGAGGATGCGATCAAGACCCGCATCGGCGAGTTGGGCGGTGAAGTGCGCGCCGATGGTGCGGAGGCCTTCCGCACCCGCCTGACCCAGCAGACCGAAAGCTACGGCCGCATCATCCGCGCCAACAATGTGCGGCTGGAATAGTTTTTCCCGCCGGGGCATGGCGCGTCCGCCCGGGCGCACGGATCATGCCCCGGGTCCTTGTTCGACCGCCTGATTCACGGTTCTCGGTGATTCCGCCGCAACCGATCAAGCGCTAGCGCCGCGCCTCCGCCGCCAGGATGGCGGCCACATGCGGCGCCGGCAGGGCGATCTCGATCGGGCCGAAGCGTTCCAGCCTGACCGTCACCGGATAGGGGCGGCCCGCGGTGGCGGCCGCGTGCAGCGCGGCGGCGGGCAGCGACACCGCGGCCGTGCTGATCTCGACGCAATCCGGGCCATCGCAGACATGCTGGCTCGGCCCCCGTTGCACCCGCAGCGGCCGCGACTGATCCGTCGCCCGCTCCACCGCCATCGGCGTGCCGGCCCAACTCGTGAAGCGCAGTTCCAGCCGGATATTGTCCGCGCTGCCCGGCTGCGCGGCCAGCCGGGCCGCGTAGGCACCGGGCCCTGGCGGGCGGCCGGGCGCGGTCACATAGCCGTAGATCATGGAAGTGATCGCCCGCTCCCCCTCCCGCGCGGTGGACACCGGCGGCGTCACCGGCAACGGCGCATCGCTGCGGCTTGGCAACGGCGCCGGATTGGCGGCATCGGCGATGGGCGTGACGGGCGCCGACGGCGTCGGATCCGTCGCGCAGGCGGTCAGCAGGATGATGCAGGCAGCAAGAACAACGCGCATGAAGCTCCTTCCCGGCGTCACCGGCACAGGCGCGTAGACGGGGCGCCATCGTGGGGCGGCAGAGGTAGGCCAGGCAGGCGGCCTTCTCAAGCCGCCGGGCGCGCCGGCACAGGCTCTCCTGTCAGGGCCGACATGTCGCGGCAAGCTGGGACGTGTGGTCTTCGCTCTCGCTCACATCCTGCACGTCGGATGGTCACGGCCCGGCACCGTCGTTCAGATATCCGGCCCGGACGGCTTCGCAGCCTTGGTCTTCGCACAGGACTCCGGCCGGTCGAGCGCGTCGCGACTGGCGGTCCAGCGGGGATGCGCCGATTCTGCCTTGCGGATCGCCGATGGCAGGCTGCCGGCTTCCACCGATACGATCGCCCGGCCGAGTTCGTCACTGCCGGCGGGCCTGGCGTCCCGCCGCACGAGGGGGATGTCGAACAGCGGCATTCGTCGCTCCTCCGCGGGTGAAGACGCTGCAACGACGCAGGGCGGCGTTGGTTCGCGGCAGCCGCCTCACATCGGGTTCAGGAGGCGCCGCACCGTCGCATCCCGCTCACGCCAGCAGCGCCGCCGCTTCGGTGAAGGCCGTGACCGTGTCCTGCACGTCGCGCGCGTCATGCGCGAGCGAGATGTACATCTTGCTGTCGCTCTTGAAGACGCCACGCTCGCGGACCAGCGCGTTGAAGCGGCGGCTGCGCACCTTGTCGACGTCGAGCGTGCCGCGATAGTCGCTGATCGCGCCACGCGCCGTGAAGAAGGCATCGAACATCACCGGCTCGCCCAGGATCAGCGCCTGCTGGCCGGCATCCTTCAGCGCCTTCTCGAGCCCCGCCCAGATCGCGCGGCCGGTGGCGAAGATGGTCTCATAGGCGCCGGGCCGCTTCAGGATGCGCAGCGTCGCCAGGCCCGCCACGGCAGCGATCGGGTTGCCGCTGAGCGTGCCGATCTGCGGCATGAAGCCGGCGGCGCCGACCTTCGCCTGGTCGAAATGCGCCATGATGTCCGCGCGCCCCGCGATGGCCGACAGCGGGTAGCCGCCGCCGATCACCTTGCCGAGCGTGCAGATATCGGGTGTCACGCCATAATAGCTCTGGCCGCCGCCATAGGCGAGGCGGAAGCCGGTGACCACCTCGTCGAAGATCAGCGGAATGCCGTACTCGGCGGTGATGGCGCGCAGCCCCTGCAGGAAGCCCGCGACCGGCGGGATCAGCCGCTGCATCGGCTCCACGATCACGCCGGCCAGCTCATCCCGATGCGCGTGGATGAGCTGCTGCGCCGCCGCCAGGTCGTTATAGGGCGCCACGAGCATCTCGCCCTGCACGCTGTCCGGGATGCCGGCGGAATCGGCGACCGCGGCTTCGGAATTGCCGGCGCGCGACGGCCACAGGCTCATCAGCCCGTAATCGCTCATGCCGTGATAGCCGCCTTCGAATTTCAGGATCTTGCTGCGCTTGCGGAAGGCACGGGCGAGGCGCATCGCATAGGCATCGGCTTCCGTCCCCGTGCTGGCGAAGCGCACCTGATCGGCGCAGGGCAGCGCCTCGACGATTTCGGCCGCGAGCTGGATGCCGTGCTCGTTGTTGGCGAAGAAGGTGGAGCCGCGGGCGACCTGCTCCATCACCGCGGCATTCACCTCCGGATGCGCATGGCCGACCAGCATCGGGCCGGAGCCCAGCAGGAAGTCGACATAGTCGTTGCCGCTGACGTCGCGGACGCGGCCGCCCCGGCCTTCGCGGATGATGATGTCGGTCGCGATATTGCCGAAGCCGCCGGCGGGCATGACCCGCTTCGCGGTCTCGACCAGCGCCTGCTCCTCCGCATTCGCCACCATCGTCGCCATGTGCGTCCGCCTTTTCCTGCCGCCTGCCTGGATCCAGTACGCTTTCAGGAATACCCAGAAGCGTCCTACACTGACCCGATACGCTAAGGCAGGCGCGATCCGGCTGGCAAGCGGCGATCGTGCCGGGACCTGCGTGGCGCATCCGGCTGGGCGGTGGCGCCATATTGTCCTAGGATGCTTACATGGAGACACCAGCCGCCACCCGATCGCGCCAGCGCCCGCCGGAAGCCGCCCTTGCCCGGGTGCCGGCGGCGGAGCGGGTGAAATACACCAAGGTGATCGCGGCACTGGAACAGCTCGCCGGCGACGGCAGCTTCGCGCCGGGAGAACGGCTGCCGCCGCATCGCAGCCTCGCGCGCCAGCTCGGCGTCACCGTCGCGACGCTGACCCGCGCCATGGCCGACCTGACGCGGCGCGGCGTGCTGGTGACGCGCAGCGGGTCCGGCACCTTCGTCGCGGCACCGATCGCATCGGCACCGGCCGATGGCATCGCCGATCTCCGCCTCTGCATCCCGCCGATCGGTCCGGCGCAGGCGATCCTCGGCGACGCGCTGGCATCCGTCGCGCGCCTGCCGGCGCTGTTCGGCCATGAGCCGCTGGGTGGCGGCGGCGCGGCGCGCGTGGCCGGCGCGGAATGGCTGCGCCTGCGCGGCCTGGCGCCGGCCGCCGAAGATGTGCTGGTGGTGCAGGGCGCGCATGAAGGCATCCTGGCCGCGCTGCGGGCAGTGACCCGCCCCGGCGACCGCGTGCTGTGCGAGCGGCTGCACTATACGGGACTGCGACGGCTGGCGGCGCTGCTGCAGGTCGAGCTGATCGGTGTGCCGGTCGATGCGACGGGGCTCGATACCGAGGCCTTCGCGCGGCTCTGCCGCGACCTGGCGCCGCGCGCGGCCGTGCTGACGCCGGTGCTGCAGAACCCGACCACGGCGACGCTGTCGCCCGACGGGCGCCAGGCGGTGATCGCGGCGGCCCGCGCCGCCGACCTCGTCATCATCGAGGACGACATCAACGGCCACCTGGCGGATGCCGGGCCGCCGCTGACGCTGCTCGACCCCGATCGCGTCATCCTGGTCACCAGCCTGTCGAAGAGCATCGCGCCCGGGCTTCGCCTCGGTCATGTGCTGGCGCCGGCACGGTTCGGATCCGCGGTGCAGTCGGCGCTCTATGCGCTCGGCTGGACCGGATCGGCGCTGCAGACGGCGCTGGCGACACGGCTGATCGGCGATGGTGGCGCCGCCGCCTGCCTGCGCGCGCAGCGGGCGGAAGCCATGGCGCGGGTGCGCCTGGCGCAGCAGCTTCTGGGCGATGCGGTGGTGGTGGGCGATGGCACGGTGGCCGCGCCGCGGCCGCTCTACCACGCCTGGCTGCCGATGCCGCCAGGCCGCGGCGCCGAGGCATTCAGCGCGGAGCTGCTGACGCGCCGGGTGCTGGTCGCACCCGCCCGCGATTTCCTGCAGGATGACGCGCCGCCGCCCGAGGCGGTGCGCATCAGCCTCGGCGGCGAAAGCCGGGCGCTGCTCGCCTCGGCGCTGCAACGCATCGCCGGCGCGCTGGCGCAGCGGGGGCCGGGCCCCGGCACGATCGTCTGATCCGAGCGGGCCGGATGGCCCGCGCCCGGCGATCGAGGGGCGGTGAGCGGTCCATGCTCACCGCCTTTGATATCGCATGGCGGGTCACGCCCGGCCGCTGTTCGCCGCGATGATGCGCAACATCAGGGCGGCGAAGAAGCCGAAGGTCAGGATGGCGGAGGCGCTCATGACCGCGACCAGGGACAGCCGCCGCCACAGCCGCGCCAGCACGGCCATGAACAGCGCCACCACGATGCCGAGCACCACCAGCAGCACGGTGTAGAAAGGCCAGGCGAGGAACATCACCGCCAGGCCCTGGATGGCGGCGGCAAGCAGCACCGCCAGCCAGCCGAACGCGGAACCAGCCAGCGCGGCCAACAACGTCCGTCCGAAGCTGTCGGCCGCCGCACTCATCAGCCGCGATCCAGCACGTCCAGGATCCGCGGCGGCGACATCGGCAGGGCGTAGAATCGGCGGCCCAGCGCATTGGCGACGGCGTTGGCGACGGCGGCGAGCGGCGGTACCAGCGGCACCTCTCCCACGCCGCGCACCCCTTGCGGGTGCTTCGGGTTCGGCACTTCGATCATCACCGCATCCAGCATCGGCAGGTCGGAACAGACCGGCATGCGGTAGTCGAGGAAGCTTGCGTTATCGAGCTTGCCTTTCCGGTCGTAGATGTACTCCTCGCTCAGTGCCCAGCCGATGCCCTGCGCGACGCCGCCCTGCATCTGCCCTTCGACATAGGCCGGATGGATCGCGCGGCCGACATCCTGGAAGGAAGTGTAGCGCAGCACCCGCACGATCCCGAGGTCGAGATCCACCTCCACATCGCAGACATGGGTGGCGAAGCCGCCTTCAGCGCCCGTGGTGTTGAGCTGCACGCCGGCGCCGATCGGCCCGCCGGTCTCGCTCGCCTTCGCCGCGATCTCCGCCAGGGTCAACGCCGGGAACTTGCCGGCATTGTCGCCGGCCGGCCGCGCCTCCCCATCCTGCCAGGTCACCGCGTCCGGGTCGATCTTCCAGATCTTCGCCGCGCGCTCGCGCAGCGTGGTGATCACCTTCTCCGCCGATTGCGTGACCACCATGGCGGAGGCGAAGGTGACGCGGCTGCCGCCGGTCAGGTTGCTGTAGCCGATCGTCGCCGTGTCGCCGATCAGCACGGAGACGCGGCGATAGTCGATCCCGAGCAGCTCGGCCGCGATATTGGCGGTGGACGCGCGGGAGCCGCCGACATCCGGATGGCCGGTGGTCACCACCACATTGCCATCCTCGGTGATGTTCAGCTGCGCGCTCGATTCCCCGCCGGCATTGAACCAGAAGCCGCTGGCGACGCCGCGGCCCTGATGCTTGCCGAGCGGCGCCTTGTAGTGCGGATGGGCGAGCGCCGCCTCGATCGTCTCCACGAAGCCGATGCGCGGGTAGACCGGACCATGCGCCGCCTTGGTGCCCTGCTTCGCCGCATTCTTCAGGCGCAGCTCCAGCGGGTCCATCTTCAGCGCTTCGGCGATCTCATCCAGCACGCATTCGACCGCATAGGCGCCGAGCGGCGCGCCCGGCGCGCGATAGGCCGCGACCTTCGAGCGGTTGGAGACCACGTCGAAGCCGAGCGAATGCACGTTCGGAATGTCATAGGGCGCGAAGGCACAGCCGGCGGCACCCCGGATCGGCGAGCCCGGCAGCGCGCCGGCCTGCAGGTACCAGGTGCCCTGGCCGGCGACGATCCTGCCATCCTTCGTCGCGCCGATCTTCACCTTGCTGATGGAGCCGGAAGTGGGGCCGGAAGCGCGGAACACCTCCTCCCGCGACATCACCATCTTCACTGGGCGGCCGGTCTTGCGCGCCATCACCAGCGCCACCGGTTCCAGGTAGATGATGGTCTTGCCGCCGAAGCCGCCGCCGATCTCGGCCGGGATGGCACGGATGTCGCTCTGCGGCAGGCCGGTCAGGTAGGCGCACATCGCGCGTACCATGAACTGGCCCTGGCTCGAGCTCCAGACCGTCGCCTTGCCGTCGGGTGCCACGCTGACCAGGCAGGCATGCGGCTCGATATAGCCCTGGTGCACCGCCGCGGTCTTGAAGTCGCGCTCGATGACGACATCGGCCTGGGCGAAGCCGGCCGCGACATCGCCGAGCGTATGCTCGAGCTTGCCGGCGATGTTGCTGGGCTTGCCATCGAATTGCAGGAAGTCATGCAGGATCGGCGCGTCCGGCTTGATCGCGTCCTCGATCTCGATCGCCCAGGGCAGTTCCTCGTAATCGACCTCGATCAGCCTGCAGGCCTCGGCCGCGATCGCGTCCGTGGTGGCGGCGACGGCGGCGACCGGATGGCCGTGGAACAGCACCTTCTCCCGCGCCATCACGTTGCGGCTCATCCAGCGCATGTCCTGGATGCCGAGCATCACCGGCTTGTCGATCGGGAAATGCACGAAGTCCTTCGACGTCACCACCGCCTTCACGCCGGGCAGCGCTTCCGCTCTGCTGGTGTCGATCGCCCGGATGCGCGCATGCGCATGCGGGCTGCGCAGCACGCGGCCCCAGATCATGCCGGGCATCGTGGTGTCGGCGGAATAGGCCGCGCGGCCCGTCACCTTGTCGGCGCCGTCGGGACGGATGGTGCGCTGGCCGATCCACTTGTTGTTGATGACGTTCATTGCGCGGCCCCCCTCATGTCGGCGGCGGTTTCCATGACCGCGCGGACGATCTTGTCGTAGCCGGTGCAGCGGCAGAGGTTGCCCGCCAGCCAGAACCGCACCTCGGTCTCGGTCGGATCGGGGTTGCGCTCCAGCAGGGAGCGCGCGGCCATGAGCACCCCGGGGGTACAGATGCCGCATTGCAGCGCGGCCATTTCCAGGAATTTCTGCTGCAGCGGATGCAGCGTCTCGCCCTGCGCCATGCCTTCGATGGTGGCGATCTGCTTGCCCTCGACCTCGGCGGCGAGCGTCAGGCAGGAGCAGACCAGGCGGCCATCCAGCGTGATGGAACAGGCACCGCAATCGCCGGTGCCGCAGCCTTCCTTGGTACCCGTCAGGCCCAGCGTGCCGCGCAGCGCATCGAGCAGGCTGGTATAGGGATCGCAGAGGAACTCCGCCGGTTCACCATTGACGGTGGTGGAGATGTGCAGCTTGCTCATGGCGTCAGGCCCTCCCGGCGCGTTCGGCGGCGATCGCGGCGCTGCGCTTCAGCAGCACGCCGGCGACCTTGGTGCGGTAGACGATGGTGCCGCGCTTGTCGTCGATCGGACGGCAGGCGGCACGGCAGGCGGCGGCGGCGGCTTCGAGCGCCGCATCCTCGAGCTTCGATCCGATCAGCGCCGCCGCGGCATCGGCGACCAGCAGCGGCGTCGGCGCCACGGCGCCAAGGCCGATGCGGGCCGCGGTGACGACACCACCCGCGAGCGTCAGGCTGACGCCGAGGCCGACCACCGCGATATCCATCTCGGTGCGCGGGATCATGCGGAGATAGGCGTCGCCGGAACCCTGCGGCCGCGGCGGCAAGGTGAAGCTGACCAGGATCTCGCCGGGGGCGAGGTTGGTGCGGCCGGGCCCGGCCGGCACGGCTTCCACCGGCAAGTCCCGGCGGCCATTCGGACCCTGGATGGTGACAACGGCGCCGGCCGCGATCATCGCCGGCACGCTGTCACCGGCGGGCGACGCGTTGCAGAGATTGCCGCCCGGGGAGGCCCGGCCCTGCACCTGGGTGGAGCCGATCAGGTTGATGGCCTCCAGCACGCCCGGCCAGGCCTGGCCGAAACGCGGATGTTCGGCGAGCACGGCGCCCGGGACGGCGGCGCCGATGCGGAAGCCGCCATCCGGCAGTTCCACGATCGCCATCAGCTCCTCGATCTTCTTGATATCGATGATCAGGCCGGGGCGGAGGTTGCCGGCGCGCATCTGCACCAGCAGGTCGGTACCGCCGGCCAGGATGCGGGCGGCGCCGGACGCCGCGGCGAAGGCGCCGACCGCCTCCTCCAGCGTCTGGGGTGCCAGGTATCGGGCAGTTGTCATTGGTCGCTTTCCCACTCCCTTCGCGGCCCGCTGGCCTGTGCCTTCTGGTGGGCGGGCGCATACAATGCATCGGGTGCGGGAAGGTTAGGCTGGGTGGGCTGGTCCGCATAGCCGGCTTTGCCCGGCTTCGCCGGACTAAGCTCCTAATAGTCCCGCGCGCCGATATTCGGTGGCGCCAGCTCCCGGTCCTCTGCGGTGTCGCGTCCAGGCTGGGTGGTGAAGGGCAGCACCGGGATCTGCACCAGCGGGTTCGCGGGTGGCTGGCCGGCCGGATCGAGCGCGCCCATCACGCCGGCGGGATTATCGGCCACGGTATAGGCCAGGATGTCGAAGATCCGTGATGGCGCTTCCGGCGGCACGAAGGGCGGCGTCACCGATGCCGCGCAGGCTGCGGCGCCGATCGGACAGTCGTTGAACAGGAAGTCGAACTGGCCGGGCGGCGGGTCGCCGAGCTGCACGCCATTCGCGAAGCGCTGGCCGCGCGCCGCAGCGCTGCCAACCGCATCGCCTGCGATGCTGCCCGCCAGCCTGGCGCCCTGCCCGTCATCGATGCGGAGCGAGGCCGCCGCGAGGGTGCCGCTCGCCTGGCCATTGCCCAGCGCCAGCACCACCGCACTGCCCGAGGCATCGAGACCGCCGAAATCGATCCGCGGCGCCGTGACCGTGAGCGCCGGCCCCTGCGCGATGCCGGCGAGCGAAGCCTGCTGCACCGCAGCCACGGTGATGCCGGCCGCCCCCGCGACCAGACCGCTGGTGGTGACGACCTGCCCCGACAGCGCCAATGCACCGGCGGTGGCAATGGCGGAGAAGCCGTTCACACTGACCGTCCCGGCCGGCGCGGCGAGCGAGAGCGCGGCCGCGCGGACGGTGCCGTCCACGGTGACCGCGCCACTGGCCGCCGTCACGCTGCCGGTGCCGGCGATACCGACCACGGCGCCGGCAGGGATGGTGATCTGCGGCCCGGCATCGACGAGCGCGAGATCACCGGCGATGGTGCTCTCGCCCAGGCGGTCGATACGGTTGGCGCCGGTGAGCGACACGGGCCCGGCCGGCGCCCGCATGCGCAACTCACCGGCTTCGATGCGGCCGGCGCCGAGGCTGGCGATCACGCCGCCCGATTGCAGATCGACGATCTGGCCGGCGGCGCCGATCAGACCGCGCAGCTGGATCTGCGGCGCACGCAAGCTCAGGCCGCCACCGGCAATGACGTCGTCGAGATAGGTGAAGGCGGCATCAGGCAGGATGATGGCGCCCCCCGCCTGGGCGGTCAGGATATCGGCCGTGAGCCGGCTGCCCGCCTCCTGACCGATGCCGCCGAGGCTCCGCAGGTCGAGGGTGCCGATCTCGGGCGTCGCTGCGCCAGCGAAAGTGAGGTCGCCGGCGATCGCCATGGCGGTGGCGGTTGTGGTGGTGACGCCGCCGATCGTGGTGGCGCCGAGGCGCAACGTGTCGGTCGCCGCGATCCGGCCCAGGGTGACGTCGGTCAGCGCCAGCGCGTTCGGCGCCTGCGGCCCGCCGGCCGGCAGCGCCACCTGCATCGGCCGCGGCGTCGCCGGCGCGATCTCGACCACCGGCGCGCTCACCAACGGCCCAGGCGCGGTCGCGGCCTGCAAGTCCAGCCCGTCGACGCGCAGCGCGATGCGCTGCGCCGCGGCGAGGGATCCGCCGGTGCCTGCCTGCACGGAGAGCGTGCCGGCGGTAGAGATCTCGATCGTCCGGGCGCTGATCGCTTCGCCGACCAGCAGGTCGGTGGTGCCGTTCGCTATGCGGAGCGCACCGGGCACATCCGCCGCCGCCAGCGATCCGATCGCATTGGTTCCGCGATCCAGCAGCACGTCGCCGCCCGACACCAGAAGCACGCGGCCCGCGCTCACGCCACCGCCGGTCTGCACGATGCCGCCGATGCCGGAGGCGAGCGCCAGCGCGCCGCTCGAACTGACATTGCCCGCCAGGGCCAATGTCGCGGTGGATCCCGCAATGGGGTTGCCATTGAGAATGCCGGCACCGATCACGCTGGCGACCTGGCCCGCATTGGTACTGACGATGCTGACGGCGGCGCCCCCGCCCTGCGCCGCCACCGTCACGTCCCCCGTCGCCGTGAGGGCGTAGGTACCGGCGCCCGCATTGATCGGGCCGGTGATGGTGAGGTCGCCGTCGACCTGCACCCGGATGCTGCCGGTACTGCTACCGGTGCGCGTCACCACCCCCTCGATGAAGGTCCGTCCGATACTGCGCACGTCGATGTCGTCGCGCACCGTGATCGCGGCCAGATCGCCGATGGCGTTGTCACCCGTCAGGAGGACGCTGCCGTCGGTCACGACGGCGCTGAAATAGGTGCCACTGGCACCCGCATGGATCCGCGACCCCACGGCCTGTGTCACCCCGGTCGGCACCACCAGGGACAGGATCGCCACATCGATATCGCCGGAGAGCGTCAACGGATCGGTGCCGCCCCCGGGCGTCACCGCGATCAGGTTGAGGACCCCATTCACGGTGGAAGGTCCCAGGGTCGCGATCTGGTTCGGCAGGTCACCGGAAAAGGGACCGCCATTGAGGTTGACATCGTCGCTGGTGAACACGCGCAGCGTCTGCGTCCGGACCGGCGTGACAAAGGGCTGCGGCGCGGTCTGGACGATGCCGCCGCGCCCAGCCTGCAGGGACAGGCTGGCATCGGCGGTGACCGCGCCGTTGAGGGTCAGGCTCGCCGGCACGCCGACCGGCGTATCGCGCAGGCCGGCGCCAAACGGATCGGCCAGGGTGTAGTCGCTGCTGGCGGCCAGCAGCATGTCGCCCCCCGTACCCGAGGATGGATCGACAGTGGCGGTCAAAGGCGCATTCACGACCATATTGCCGCCGGCGACGGCACGCAGGCTGGCAGCATCGACAGGCGCATCGACGGTGACGTCGCCAACGGCACCGATGCTCAGGCGCTGCGTTGCGGCGACATGCGCATTGATGTCGATACTGGCGCCGGACTGCAGCGTGACGTTCGGGGCCGAGATCTCCGCGCCCACGGCGATGCTGCCGACAGCGCCGATGGTCACCGCATCCACGGCCCCGACACCACCGGCCAGGTTCATGCCGCCGGCAGATTGCAGATCGACGTTGCGGGCGAAGATCCGCGCGCCGGCGTCCTGAATGATGCCGCCGGTTCCAGCGTCCATGCTCAGATCCGAGATGCCGGTGGTCCCGAACGGTGCGTGCAGGGCGATGGTGCCGGCAGGGCCGGTCTGCAGCCCGAGGCCGCCCGTGATCTTGGCGATGTCCGTCTCGACACTGATCAGCGTCGTCGCTTGCAGGAGCAGGGCGCCGATCACCCGTTCTATCTGATTGGGCGTGATGACCGCATCGGCCGGTCCTTCGTCGAAGGCCAGCGTGTCGTCCACGATCGCGGCCGAGATCGCGCTGTCATCGGCGCCTTCCCGGATGTGCAGGACATCGGGATCAAAGAGGACCTGGCCCTGCTGTCCGGCCGGTGCCGCGACGTCGATGCTGCCGGTGACCCGGAAGCCGCGCGCGCCCGACACTTCGACGAAACCGCCATCGCCGCCCCGCGGCCCGCCGCGCGCCGAGATCGCGCCGCCCATCAGCGTCGTGTCGGTGGAGTTGAGCACGATCCGCCCGCCCTGGCCGAGCACCGTGGCATCCGCGCGCAGCGCCGCCCCCGGCGCGACGCCGGTGCGCTGCGCCCGCCGCGGCATGGCCGACCCCTGCCGCGTCTGGCCGAAGGCGATCTCGCCGCCGCCTGCTGTCCCTGAGGCATCGATGTGGGCGCCGGCTGCCGCCAGCACCCGGTCGGCCACCACCTCCACCGTGCCGCCGCGCTGCCCGGCCGCGACGCCGCGCGCTTCCACCTGGCCTTCGATGACCACCGCGCCGCCGGTGCCGGCCACCACCACCTCGCCCCGCCTTCCGGTCGCGGCATCGGTATTGGCCGAG
>DASYDR010000415.1:0-4902 GCA_036499545.1 Roseomonas sp.
TTTATTTTTATCGGTCGCATGGTCGGACCGGACGCGGCGGCCGTGCTGCCCAGCTCAGGTCGCAAAAAAGAAAGAAGGGGGTCTGGGGGAATTCATTCCCCCAGGGTCCAACCTCAGCGCGGCGCTTCGACCCCCCCGCTCCGCGGAATGACGCCGCGCCGGCGCAGGCATTCGAGGTAGGCGCGCCGCTCGGCGGTCTGCAGCTCCGCCGTCAGCCGGGTTTCGTTGATGGCGTTGCCTGGCATCCATTGGTGCATCAGGCGCGCACGCTCCGGACTGTCCCGCGACTCTGCCCGGCAGGCGATCTCGTCCGGGGTGGGCGGGGCTTCGGGCGGCCGGTCGCTGCCGAAGATGCCGCAGCCGGCCAGCAGGGTCAGCAGGGTGAAGGCGGCGATCCTCATTGGGCGAGCCAGTCCTCGATCAGGCGGCGGGCGATGGAATCGACCCGCGGCAGGCTGAAGCCCAGCGCCTGGTGGTCGCGCAGCTCCGCCTTGGTGAACCAGCGTGCGTCGCGCAGTTCCTCGGGGTCGATGGTGATCGCGTCCGACAGGCCTTCGGCGTGGAAGCCCAGCATGATGGAAGCCGGGAAGGGCCAGGGCTGGGAGGAGTGGTAGAAGACGCCACCGACATCGACGCCGGTCTCCTCGGCGACTTCGCGGCGCACCGCTTCCTCCAGGCTTTCGCCGGGTTCCACGAAACCCGCGAGCGTCGAATACATGGTCACGTTCGGGAAGCGCTTCGAATGTCCCAGCAGGCAGCTCTCGCCGCGCACCACCAGCATGATGACGGCGGGATCGGTGCGCGGGAAATGCTGGGCGCCGCATTGGCTGCAGGCCATGGTGTTGCCGGCGCTGCGCGGCTCGCAGGTGCTGCCGCAGACGCCGCAGAAGCGGTGCCGGGTGCGCCAGTGCATCAGGCCGCGGGCATGCGCCAGGACGCTGGCCTCGCCGGGCGGCAGCAGGCCGGCGACCTGGCGGAGGTCGGTGAAGGCCCCCATGCCGGCCGGCAGCAGCGGCAGCGGATCCTCGGCGGCGGAACAGTCGACGGCGAAGACCGGGCGCTGTTCCCAGAAGCCCAGGAAGGCCCAGGGGCCGCCGGCCATGCGGACCTGCTCGGCGGCGGCGCCGGTCAGCAGCACGGCTTCGGGATGGCCGTCCTCGACACCCTTCATCAGGCTGCGCGCGCGCCAGACCGGGGCGAAGAGCGTGTCCGGATGCGTGAGCGCATCGGCGATGAAGGCAGCGTCCTCCCGCCGGCCAGAGGCACGGTCGATCGGGCTGCCGGTATAGGCATTGGGGCGGCTGGCGGGGACGGAAAGCATGGGGCCGGACCCTGCCACGCAGCCGCCGAAGCGGCAACCAGGGCTGTCCCGGACCGGCTGTCGTTCGGAGAACCTCGACCCCCCATTGCACATTTCGTCGCCAGGCATGATATCGTGCCGTTGGAAGGCCGGTGACGGACGGGCGCCTCGCCAACCCGGTCAGGTCCGGAAGGAAGCAGCCGCAACGGGTCACGCCCGGGTCGCTTTGCCGGTCTTCCACCCCTTATTCGCGGCAGACGGGGTTCTTCGCAGCATGAGCGGTCTTTTCGGGGACGAGCCCCCGCAGGATGAGGGCTTGCCCGAGCCGCCCATGGAAGGCCCCGGCCTGTTCGGGGAAGCCCCGGCCACTGCCCCTGTCGCGCCGCCGCCGGTGCCCGAAGCGCGGCCGCCCGAGACCCATTACCGGGTGCTGGCCCGCAAATACCGCCCGACCCGCTTCGATGAGCTGATCGGCCAGGATGCGCTGGTCCGCACCCTGCGGAACGCCTTCGCCCAGAACCGGGTGCCGCATGCCCTGCTGCTGACCGGGGTGCGCGGCGTCGGCAAGACCACCACCGCCCGGATCATCGCCCGCGCGCTCAACTGCATCGGGCCGGACGGGCAGGGCGGGCCCACCGTCGATCCCTGCGGCGTCTGCGCTGAATGCCGCGCCATCCTGGCCGACCGGCATCCGGATGTGCAGGAACTCGACGCCGCCTCCAACAACGGCGTCGACGATGTGCGGGAATTGCGGGAAAGGCTGCGCTACCGTCCCGCCCAGGGCCGCACCAAGGTGCTGGTGCTGGACGAGGTGCACATGCTGTCCTCGGCCGCCTTCAACGCCCTGCTGAAAACGCTGGAGGAGCCGCCGGCGCAGGTCGTCTTCGTGCTGGCGACGACCGAGCTGCGCAAGGTGCCGGTCACCATCCGTTCCCGCTGCCAGACCCATCACCTGCGCCGGGTCGCGCAGGGGGAGCTGCGCGACCATTTCGCCCGGATCCTGGTGAAGGAAGCGGTGGAGGCGGAGGAGGAGGCGCTGTCGATGATCGCCCGTGCCGCCGAAGGATCGGTGCGCGACGGGCTGTCGATCCTCGACCAGGCGATCGCGCTCGGCAACGGGCAGCGGGTCACCGCCGAAGCGGTGCGGGACATGCTGGGCCTGGCCGATCGCGGGCTTGTGCTCGACGTGATGGAAGCGGTGATGGCGGGCGATGTCGCCGCCGCGCTCGCGTTGATGGATCGCGCGCATGAGCGTGGCGCCGACCCGCTGGTGCTGATCACCGACCTCCTGGAATACGCCCATCTGCTGACCCGTTTCCGGGTGGTGCCGACCCTGGCGCAGGACCTGTCCCTCCCGGAGGAAGACCGCACCCGTGGGGCGGCGCTGGCGCAGAAGCTGTCCGTTCCCGCCTTGGGCCGCGCCTGGCAAATGCTGCTGAAGGGCGTGGCGGAGGTGCAGCAGGAAGGCGTCGATCGCCGCGCGGCGGCGGAGATGGTGCTGATCCGCCTGGCGCATGTGGCGGACCTGCCGACGCCGGGCGACCTCGTGAAGCGATTGACCCAGGGCGGCGCGGCCGCGGCCGGCGCGCGGCCGGCGCCGAATGGCGGCGGGGGCGGGCTGCGGGCGATCGCCGGTGGCGGCGCGGTGATGCAGCAGGCGCCGGCCGCCGCGCCGGCCTTGCCCCAGCCGCAGAGCTATCGCGACGTGGTGGCGCTGGCCTCCGGCAAGAAGCCGCTGCTGCACGCGCATCTGGTACACTACGTGCATCCGGTCCGCTTCGCGCCGGGCCGGATCGAGCTGCGCCCGGTGGCCCAGGCATCCCGCGACCTGGCCGCGCAGCTCACGGCCTTCCTCGCCGAGCAGACCGGCCTGCGCTGGACCATCGTCCTGACCAATGAGCCGGGCGAGCCCACGCTCGCGGACCAGGGCCGCGCGGCGGAGAGCGACCGGCTCGAGATCGCGCGCAGCCATCCGCTGGTACAATCGATCTTCGCCGCCTTCCCCGGTGCGACGATCGAGGCGGTGCGCGACTCCAGCGCCGATGCCTATGGCCTGCTGCCGGAAACGCCGGCGGCCCGCACCGCTGAGCCTGACGACGACGATCTGCCCGAATTCGCGCCCCCGGACGCGGAACCGGCTTATTTCGACGACGACATGCCACTCCAGGACGATTGAGCGTCCGATGAAGACGCGCCACTGACGAAGGATCATGCCATGAAGAATCTGGGCAACATGCTCAAGCAGGCGCAGCAGATGCAGACGCGCATGCAGGAGATGCAGGCGAAGCTGGAAGCGCTGACGGTCGATGGCGCGGCTGGCGGCGGCATGGTGAAGATCACCCTGTCCGGCAAGGGCGACCTGAGGCGCGTCGCCATCGATCCGTCGCTGATGGCCGCCGATGAGCGGGAGGTGCTGGAGGATCTGCTGCTCGCCGCCCATGCCGACGCCAAGCAGAAGGTCGAGGCGACGATGGCGGAAGAGATGCAGAAGGCGACCGCGGGCATGAACCTTCCGAACATGCCGGGCGGCCTCAAGCTGCCGTTCTGAGCCTGTTCGGGCATGGCCGCCGCGCCGGATCCGGGCGCGGCGCGGATTGCCGATGAAGAATCACGACCCGATCGAGGACCTGATCGCCCTGCTGGCCCGCCTGCCCGGTTTCGGCCGGCGCAGCGCGCGGCGGGCGGCGCTGCGCATGCTGCAGGATCCCGGGCGCCAGATGCTGCCGTTGGCGGAAGCATTGCGTGCCGCCGCGGATTCGGTGCGGCCCTGCGAGGTCTGCGGCAACCTCGATACATTCTCCCCCTGCCGCATCTGCGCCGATGCCGGGCGCGAGTGCGGCCTGGTCTGCGTGGTGGAAGGGGTGTCCGATCTCTGGGCCCTGGAGCGGGCGCAGGCGCATCGCGGCCTGTACCATGTGCTGGGCGGCACGCTTTCGGCGCTTGGCGGCGTCGGGCCGGAAGATCTCAGCATCCAGGCGCTGGTCGCGCGGGTGGCGGAAGGTGGGATCGAGGAAGTGATCCTGGCACTGCCGGCGACGGTCGATGGCGCGACCACGGCGCATTACGTGATGGACCGCTTGGCGCCGCTCGGCGTCACCGTCACCCGGTTGGCGCAGGGCGTGCCGATCGGTGGCGCACTGGATGTGCTGGATGACGGAACCCTGGCCGCGGCACTGCGGGCGCGACGCTGAAGCGGGATACCGACGGGCGCGCGGATCGCCCTGGAATGCGCGCGCCTGCGGGCGGCATCCGGCCCAGCGAAAAAATATGCGGATTAGATCGAGACAGGGGTTTGACACTTCCATGGCGTCCGCATAAAAGGCCGCCACCGCCGACGAGTAGGGCGCCTGACCAGACGGTCCGGACGCACTGACGAGACGGAGGTGCCCGAACAGACGGGACACAACGCCAACCGAGAGACCAAGTCTCGGTGGGTGTTTTCGTCCCTGAGGGTCGGGAAGCGCTCTTTGACAATTGCATCTGGTTTGGAAGTTTTGTTGTAGCTGTCCTTTTTGGATGGCTGGGGTTGGTTGCTTGTTTTGCTCTTGGGCATTGGCTTGCTTGGGGGTGGGATGTGCGGTCGGCGCCTGGGTTGGGAAACT
>DASYDR010000416.1:0-6710 GCA_036499545.1 Roseomonas sp.
GCTGCCTTCCGCTTCATGCAGCGCATGGTCCGCGCCCGCCGCGCTGGTCGCTTCGTCGGTGTGGGGCTTGAGCAGGTAATGCGCCATGGTCGGCACCAGGGTGCGCGACAGGATGAAGGACGCGATCATGGCGAAGATGACGGACATCGCCATCGGCACGAAGAGGAAGCCGGAAACGCCGGGCAGGAAGAACATCGGCACGAAGACGATGCAGATGCAGAGCAGGGCGACGAAGGCCGGCCCCACGATCTGCGCGGCGCCGTCCAGGATCGCCGTGCGCACGCCCTTCCCCTGCTCCAGGTGCCAGTTGATGTTCTCGATGGTGACGGTCGCGTCGTCGACCAGGATGCCGACGGCGAGTGCCAGGCCGCCCAGCGTCATGACGTTCAGGGTCTGCCCGAAGGCCGCCAGCGCGAAGATCGCCGCCAGCACCGCGAGCGGGATCGAGGTGGCGATGATGATGGTGGACCGCCAGGAGCCCAGGAACAGCAGGATCATCAGGGAGGTCAGCGCCGCGGCCAGCCCGCCTTCGAAGGCCACGCCGGTGATCGCGGCCTTCACGAAGATGGACTGATCGTTGAGCGGCAGGATGCGCAGCTGCGGCGGCAGGCTCGGCAACAGCTGCGGCAGCAGCTCGAGCACGCCGTTGACGATGCTGACGGTGGAGGTGGCGCCCGATTTCAGGATGGTCAGCAGGACGGAGCGCTGCCCGTCCACATGGACGACATTCTGCTGCGGCTGGGATCCGTCACGCACATTGGCGACGTCGCCGATGGTCACGGTGGCGCCGTTGACGGTGCGGATCGGCAGGGCGGCGAGCTCGGCCACCGAGCCGGGCGCGTTGTTGAGGTTCAGCGCGTACTGGAACTCGCCGATCTTCACGAAGCCGGCGGGCGTGATCTGCGTCTGCGCGGCGATCGCGTTGCCGACATCCTGCGCGGAGAGCCCCTTGGATTGCAGCGCCTGCGGATCGAGGTCGATCTGGATCTGCCGCGTGCGGCCGCCGAAGGGATAGGGCATGGCCGCGCCCGGCACGGTGACGAGCTGGGCGCGGATGAAGTTGAAGCCGAGGTCCAGCAGCTGCTGCTCGTTCAACCCTTCGCCCGACAGGGCAAGCTGCAGGATGGGCACGGTGGAGGCGTTGTAGTTCAGGATCAGCGGCGGCGTGGTGCCGGGCGGCAGCTGGCGCAGCAGCGTCTGCGAGATGGCGGTGATCTGCGCATTGGCCAGGCGGACATCAGCCCCCGGCTGGAAGAAGACCTTCACGATCCCCAGACCCGGCAGGGAGTTCGCCTCGATATGCTCGATATCGTTGACCGTCGTGGTCAGGGATCGCTGATAGGGGGTCAGGATACGCCCCGACATGTCCTCGGCGGACAGGCCGCTGAAGGACCAGGCGACGGCGACCACGGGCACCGGGATATTGGGGAAGATGTCGGCCGGGGTGCGCAGCGCGGCGAGGCCGCCGCCGATGACGATCATCACCGCCAGGACGACGAAGGTATAGGGCCGCGACAGCGCGATGCGAACGAGCGCGATCATGAGAAAATGATTGGACCTTCAGCGTTACGATAGCATGGCGGCGGAAAGCGCGCCCGGTCAACCTGGCACGCCCTGATCCTCGCGCCCTCGGGCGGCCCTCGCCAAGGGCCTGAAACGGCCAAGGGCAAACGGCGTTCGCGCCACCGTTACCCTTTGCCCATCCAGGCGGCAGCCCCGGCAGGACAGGCACAAAAAATAATCACCGAATACATCACCCCCGTGATCCCGCAGCATGGCCTGCCTGTAGTCACCGTGCTTGTATTCATGACTGGCCATGGTCACGACCAGGACCGCGGGCTGGCTTGGAGTGGCTGGCCAGGCCAGCGACATTCTCTCGTAAAACTAATGCGGCCTGGCGTTAATCGACGCGCCCGATGCGCTGCACGACGCGGGTCAGGCGGTCGGCATCGGCCGCGGCGAAGCGTGCGAAGGCGTCCCCGTCGCGATGATCGACGGCGCTGCCGGCGGCGTTCAGCGCCCGCACCACCTCCGGATCCGCGACCGCGGCGGCGATTCCCTGGCGCAGGCGCTGCGCGACCGGCGCCGGGGTGCCGGCCGGCGCATAGGCACCGCACCAGATATAGTATTCGACGCCGGCGAAGCCCTTGGAGAGCAGGGTCGGCACTGCCTCGAACCCCGGGATCGGCTGGGCGCCCCAGCTTGCCAGCACGCGGAGGCGGCCTTCGCGGACATGCTGGGCGATCGGCCCGGGGCCGGAGGCCAGCGCCTGCACCTGGCCGGCGATCAGCGCGGTCAGCGCCGGGCCGCCGCCCTGGAAGGGCACATGCAGCAGGTCGATCGCCGCGGCCGCCGCCAGCATCGCCATCGGCAGGTGCAGGGCCGAGTAGTTGCCGGAGGAGGAGAAGGAAATCGCGCCCGGCCGGCGCTTCGCATCCGCGATGAAGTCCTCCAGGCCAAGCCAGGGGCTGTCCGCCGGCACCGCCAGCAGCACCGGATCGGCGGCGACCAGGGCCAGCGGCAACAGCTGGTCGAGCGTATAGGCCGGCGCGCGGCCGAACAGCCGCGCCACTTCCGGCAGCACGACGACGGAAGAGAGCGCCATCAGGACGGTGTAGCCATCGGGCGCCGAGCGGGCCACGAAGCCGTTGCCGATCTCACCGGCCGCGCCGGCCCGGTTCTGCACCGGCACCGGCACGTGCCACTGGCGTTCCAGCGCCGCCGCGACCGGCCGCGCCACCACATCCGCCTGCCCGCCCGGTGGGAAGGCGACCACCATGCTGACCGCCCGGTTCGGAAAGACGTCGGTCTGCGCCCGGGCCGCCGGCGCCATGGCCGTCAGCCCGGCAGCGCCGAGCAGCGCGCGTCTCTGGATCATTGTTGTTTCCCCCCTGGCGACATATCAGCGGACGCAGTCGCGCGAAGCCAAGCCGCGCGGATGCGCGGCGCCCGGCGTTCGATGGCCGGGATCAGGCGACGCGATTCTCCAGCACCCCGATGCCGGTGATCTCGATCCGCACCACATCGCCCTTGTTCAGGAACTTCGGCGGGTTGAAGCCGATCCCGACACCAGCCGGCGTGCCGGTGGCGATGACGTCGCCAGGCTCGAGCGTGATCGCCGCCGAGATCGCCTCGATCAGGGTCGGCACGTCGAAGATCAGATCGGCGACAAGCGCGTCCTGCCGCTTCTCGCCATTCACATGCGTGGTCAGACGCAGCGCGGCGGGGTCAGGCACGTCGTCGGCCGTCAGGATCGCCGGCCCCATCGGGCAGAAGCTGTCGAGCCCCTTGCCCAGGATCCATTGGCTGTGCCGCTTCTGCAGGTGCCGCGCGGTCACGTCATTGACGATGGTGTAGCCGAAGACATGCTTCAGCGCCTCGGCCTTGGCGATGCCGCGGCCGCCCTGGCCGATGACGATGGCCAGCTCGCCTTCGTAATCCAGCCCGCCGGTCGGGTCGAGGTCGCCCTGGATCGGGTCGCCATGGGCGATGATCGCGGTATGCGGCTTGCTGAACACGACCGGAAATGGCGGCACCACGTCCTTGGCGCCGCCGTCGAAGCCGGAACCGGCGAATTCCTTCGCATGCTCGTGGTAGTTCTTGCCGACGCAGAAGACGTTCTTCGGCGGCCGCGGGATCGGTGCCATCAGCACCGCGCCGGCCGCCACCGGGGCCTTCGCCGCCGCGGCCCGGGCGCGTTCCAGCATCGCGGCGCCGCCGGCGATCAGTGCCGGCATGTTGCCCCAGTCCACCTTGGGATCGGCCGCCGCGAGGTCGAGCACCTGGCCATCGGCGTTCAGCGCGCCGATGCGCTCGCCCACCGTCCCGCTTCGCTTGTAGGTCACCAGCCGCATCGCCGCCCTCCCTGATGTCTGTCGCGTCATCTGATCCGTGGGACAGGGCTTGCCAAGCCCCGCCCCGGATCAATCCAGCGGCGCCACCGGCAGTGACGCCGCGCGTTCGATCGCGCGCGCCGCACGGAAGGCGATATCGTCGCGATAGAGCGCCGCCGCCACCTGCACGGCGCGCGGCATCCCTTCCTCATCCAGGCCGACCGGCACGCTGATCGCCGGCTGGCGGGTCAGGTTGAAGGCGAAGGTCCAGGGCGCCCAGTCGCGCCACAGCGCTTCCCAGGGACGGATGGTCGGCTGGTCGGCGGCGATGGCCGCGGTCGGCGTCGCCGCGGTCAGCACGATGTCGTAGCGCTGGTGGAAGCGCGCCATCGCATGCGCCGCCTCGATCCGGAGCGCATCGGCGCGCAGGAAGTCGACGGCGCTCATGCCGCCCTCCCGCGCCGCGACATCGGTGATGCCGGCATCGAGCAGCCCGCGCTTCTCCTCCGGCGTATCGGCGACCAGCTTCGCCAGCGCCACGCCCCAGACGCGGCCGAAGATCGCCCGGGTGTCGGGCAGGCCGGGATCGGCTTCCTCCACCACCGCGCCGGCTTCCTCCAGCAGCTTCGCCGCGACGCCGAGGGCGGCCTGGCCATCCTCGTCCAGCGGCGGCTCGAAGCCCAGGCGGCGCACGAGCGCGACGCGCAAGCCCTTCACCCCATCCTCGATGCCGTCGCGCCAGTCGCGCGGCGCATCGGGCAGGCAGAAGGGATCGCGCGCGTCATGACGGGCCATCACATTCGTCATCAGCGCGGCGTCGCGCACCGTGCGGGTCATCGGCCCGGCGCAGGCGACGTTGGCGAAGGCACCGAGCGGCCATTGCGGCACCCGCCCGAAGCTCGGCTTCACGCCGACCAGTCCGCACCAGGCGGCCGGGATGCGCACCGAGCCGCCGGCATCGGTGCCGACATGCAGCGGCCCGAAACCGGCCGCCCCCGCCGCGCCGGCGCCGCTGCTGCTGCCGCCCGGGGTGCGGTCGCGATTCCACGGGTTGCGGGTGATGCCGTGCAGCGGGCAATCGCCGGGCGACTTCCAGCCGAATTCCGTCGTCGTGGTCTTGCCGATGATGACCGCGCCCGCCGATTTCAGCCCGAGCACCACCGGTGCATCGCCGCTGGCCGACACCAGGTCCGTGGTGCGGCTGCCGCGCCGGGTCGGCAGGCCCGCCATGTCGAGCAGGTCCTTCACGGTCGCCGGCACACCGTCGAGCGGCCCGATCGGCCGGCCGGCCATCCAGCGCTGCTCGCTTTCGCCCGCCGCCAGCAGGGCGCGCGGATTCATCGCGGCGAAGGCATTGACCCAGGGGTTGTAGCGCGCGACGCGCTCGGTCACCGCGCGCAGCACCTCGACGGGCGACAGGCTGCGCCGGGCGTAATGCGCCAGCAGCGTCTCGGCCGGCATCAGGGCGGGATCGGTTTCGGACATGCAGCCCCCCAAAACGAAGCCCGTTCCGGCTGCCGACCGGAACGGGGATGGCGTCCCTTCTAGCACGGCGCGGGCGGGGCCGCGCCTTGCCTCAGAAACCCTCCAGCACCACCTTGCCGCGCGCCGTGCCGCTTTCCAGCAGGGCATGTGCCCGCTTCAGGTTGGCGGCGTTGATCGGCCCGAAGCTCTCGGTCTGGGTGGAGCGGATGCGGCCGGCATCGACCAGCGCCGCGACCTCGTTCAGCAACCCATGCTGCGCTTCCATGTCCGGGGTGCCGAACAGCGCCCGGGTGAACATCAGCTCCCAGTGCAGGGACACGCTCTTGCGCTTGAAGGGCAGCGCGTCGAGTGCCTTCGGGTCGTCGATCAGCGCGAAGCGGCCCTGCGGCGCGATCAGCGCCACGATATCCGCCAGGTGGTCGCCGGTATTGGTGGTCGAGAACACGAAGCCCGGCGCGCCGAGGCCGAGTGCCGCCACCTGCGGCGCCAGCGGCTGGCGGTGGTCGATCACGTGATGCGCGCCGAGGCCGCGTACCCAGTCCCGGGTCTCGGGGCGGGAGGCGGTGGCGATGACGGTCAGGTCGGTCAACGCGCGCAGGATCTGGATGGCGATCGAGCCGACGCCGCCGGCACCGCCGATGACCAGGATGGCGCGCGCGGCACCCGGCACCGGGCGGGCGATGTGCAGCCGGTCGAAGATCGTCTCCCAGGCGGTGATGCTGGTCAGCGGCAGCGCGGCCGCGGCGGCGAAGCCGAGGCTCGCGGGCTTGGCGCCGACGATGCGCTCATCCACCAGATGGAACTCGGCATTGGTGCCCGGGCGGTTCAGCGCGCCGGCGTAATAGACCGCATCGCCCGGCTTGAAGAGGCTCGCTTCCGGCCCCGTCGCCGCCACGATGCCGGCCGCGTCCCAGCCCAGCACCATCGGCGTATCGCCTTCGGGCTGCGCCCGCAGCCGGACCTTGGTATCGACCGGATTGACCGAGATCGCCTTCACTTCGACCAGCAGGTCGCGGCCGCGCGGCTCCGGCTTCGGTAATTCGATGTCGAGCAGGGAGGCCGCTTCGGTGATGGGTAGCGAGTGGCGGTAGCCGACGGCGCGCATGGCGGGCACTCCTGTTGCGTCTGGTGGCCCCCAGATGCAGGCTATCGGCGCCTGCCGCAAGAACACGCCCATCGCGCCCCATCACCACAACCGGCGCAGATCGAGGAGGACGGCGATGACCGAGACCGCCGCGGATTTCCTGGCCGCCAGCCTGGAACAGGCCGGTGTCGCGCGCATCTATGGCGTGGTGGGCGATTCCCTCAACGCCGTCACGGACAGCCTGCGGCGGCACGGCCGGATCGGCTGGGTGCATATGCGCAACGAGGAAGCCGCGGCCTTCGCCGCCG